>JBDKIV010000171.1:0-9855 GCA_039796935.1 Actinomycetota bacterium
GCGGGGATCCGGTGCTTCGCTCACAGTCGCATGACGGTACCGGATGGCCGGGCCCCAGCGCCCGGCCATCCGGTGACTGATACGGTCGTGGTGATGCCGGACCGAGGGTTTCGTCTTCGTCGTGCGCTCGCCGTGGCGTCGGCCGTGACGCTCGCCTCGGTGGTGCCCGTGGTTGCGTCGCATCCGACGACGGATGCCGCGCAGCGCTCGGGAACGACGTCGATGGCTGTCACGTCGCCCATCGATGACGGGGCGGGGGTGACGGCCCGAGCGTCCCGTCTGGCCACCGCTGCCGATGTCGTGTCGATCAACCGACTGGGGCCGATGCTCGCCGCCGACATCGTGAGACTCGAACTGTTGGCGGTACGGCTCGGGGTGCCGAGTTCGCTGGGCAGGTCGTTCAACATCGGGATGACGACGCTTCGTCGAGGTGGGTCGGCCATCCAAACGGCATCCGGACCCGGTGGCCGCTGGCAGTTCCCGATGGCGGTGACGGCCTTACCGGTCGAGGCGGTCGGGGTGGTCATGAGCCACCGGGTCGCGGCGGCCCTCGCCGCCGGCCGGGTCGTGCTCGGACGGACGAGTGCCGATCTGCGCGGCGCGGCGGTCGGCGATGTGCTCGACCTCGTCGGTCGGACCGGCTCGCTCGTCCCGTTCGAGTTGGGAGCGATCGTCCCCGACGACGAGATCGGCGGCGCCGAACTCGTCATGTCGACGGTGGCCGCTGATCGGCTCGGCGTGAGCACCGTCAATCGGGTCGTGTTGTTCGGCCAGTTCGACCGCGAAGGCCTCATCGGTGCGCTCGGGTCGAACGGCTTCGTCGACGGTGCCGGGGTCCGCATCACCAGATCGTGGGGCCCTCCCAACCCGGACGCTCTGCTCGGCTCGTCCCGACTGAAGGTGCTGCTCGGGGAGTTCGACTACCGGGTCAACAGCGACGATTCGCTCAGCATCGACGCAGCCTGGGTGGCGGCGAGTCTGCCCGCGGAGCGGCTGCTGTTCGACTCGATCGCCGTGAGGGCGCGGTGTCACCACCGCATCCGGGCCGACCTGCAGGCGGCCTTCGACGAGGTCGTCGCGCAGGGACTCGCCTCGGCGATCGACCTCGTCAGCACCAACACGTACGGAGGGTGCTACAACCCGCGCTACGCCCGGCTCTCCCAGTCGGTCGGTTCGATCAGCCGGCATGCCTGGGGCATGGCGATCGACATGAACACCACGACGAACGGGCAGGGGTCGGTACCGAGGATGGACTGCCGGGTGGTGCGCATCTTCCGCGAGCACGGCTTCGCGTGGGGCGGCAACTTCCTCGTGCCCGACGGGATGCACTTCGAATGGGTCGGCGAACCGCGGCACGCCTTGGCGTATCCGTCGGCCTACTGCCCGAACGAACCGGGTGTCGGAGCGGCGGATGCGCGGGTGCCACGACCGGCACCCGATGCCCGCCGATCGATGTTCGCGGACGCCGACCTACCGGGTTGACCCGACTCGGGCCGGTAACCTCGGCGCTCGTGGCGACTCGATTCGTGATCATCGGTGGGGGACCCGCCGGAAACACTGCAGCCACCCATGCCGCGCGGCTGGGTGCCGAGGTGACGCTCATCGAGCGTGACGTCATCGGAGGGGCTGCTCACCTGTGGGACTGCATTCCCTCGAAGACGATGATCGCCACGGGTGGTGCTCTCGCATCGACCCGTCGTTACCGCGGTATGGGCCTCGAGCAGCAGACCGCTGAGGTCGACGTGTCAGCTCTCACCGAACGGATCGAGAGCATCAAGACCCGGATGCAGCGCAGCACCACCTCGCTGTTGACGAGCCAGGGTGTCCGCCTCGTCTCGGGTACCGCCCGGTTGCTGTCGCCCCATCTGGTCGAGGTGACGAGTGTCGACCCGCTGGGTGCGCCGGTCGTTCAGACCGTCGAAGCCGATGCCATCCTGTTGTCGACCGGTTCGCGGCCGCGTATCCCCGACTGGTGCCACCCCGACGGCGAACGGATCCTCGTCACCCGCGACTGCTACCCGCCGCAGGTCTTCCCCGAGAGCGTCACGATCGTCGGTTCAGGCGTGACGGGTGTGGAGTTCGTCCACATGTTCAGTTCGTTCGGCTCGGAGGTGACCTTGGTCGTCAGCCGCCAGCAGGTGTTGCCGGGCAAGGACGCCGAGGTCGCAGCCGTCCTCGAGGAGGACTTCCTGCGTCGGGGCGTGCGGCTGCTGAAGGGTGCTCGTGCCATCGGTATCGACCGCGTGGCGCGTGACGACGGCGACGACGAGGTCGTGGTGCGCTGTGACGACGGTCGCGTCGTGCGGAGTTCGCATGCCGTGCTGGCGATCGGATCCGTCCCCAACACGGATCACCTCGGCCTCGATGCAGCCGGTGTCTCGACCGACGGCGGCTACGTCACGATCAACCGGCACTGTCAGAGCAACGTGCCCCACATCTATGCCGCCGGCGACATGAGCGGCAAGCTGCCGTTGTCGAGCGTCGCGAGCATGCAGGGCCGCAAGGTCGCCGAGCACGTGATGGGGTTGCAGAAGGTCGCTCACCGACACCTCGACTACGACAAGGCGGCGAGTGCGATCTTCACCGAGCCCGAGATCGCCGACGTCGGTCTGGCCGAGGCCGACGCATTCGCCGCCGGCCGCAAGATCCGGGTCACGAAGGTGCCCTTCAGCTCCACCCCGAAGGCCCTGATCAACAACGACTGGCGCGGCTTCGTGAAGATCATCTCCGACCCCGCGACCGGCGTCGTGCTCGGCGGCAGCATTGTCGGGGGTCACGCCGCAGAACTGATCTCGGTCATCGCCTTGGCGGTCACCGCCAATCTCAAGGTGACCGACATCATGGAGAGCTTGCTCGTCCACCCCGCGCTCAGCGAAGCCTTGGCCGAAGCGGCCGAGTGAGTCGAGGTGTCCCGTTCGCCGATCGCATCCGGCGGGCGAGATGCGACGAGCGGAATCGATGCGCTAGGCGATGACGACGACGATGTCGCCGGCCCCGACGGTGTCGCCGGCCGACACCTTGATCTCGCTGACGGTGCCCGACTTCTCGGCGGTGATCTGGTTCTCCATCTTCATCGCCTCGAGCACCACCACGGCCTGACCGGCCTCGACCTCCTGGCCGACTTCGACCAGGATCTTCACGATGGTTCCCTGCATCGGGACCTCGACGTTGCCGGATCCGGCGGCGCTGCCGCCCGAACCGCCACTCGACGAGCGTGCCGCCTTCTTCGGGCCGGTCGCGGCCTTGGCCGACACCGCCACCGGTACGTCAGGCACCCACATCTTGACGCCGAAGCGCTTGCCGTTCACCTCGACCGTCGTCGACCGCTCGACGAGCGGAGCGTCACCGTCGGCTGCCGCCGGTGCGGCAGGCGGGGCGATGCCCGACAGGTCGAGTCGCTCTTCGACCCACTTCGTCGAGTGTTGCATCGCCTGGAAGTCGGGGTGCTTCAAGATGGCGAGGTCGGCCGGGATCGTGGTGGCGACGCCCTCGACGATCAGTTCGTCGAGCGCACGGATCGTCCGGGCGATCGCCGTCGGGCGGTCCTTGCCCCACACGATCAACTTGCCGACCAGGTTGTCGTAGTACTGGCTCACGGTGTCGCCGCTCTCGTAGCCGGCGTCGAAACGGACGCCGAAGCCATCGGGTGCGACCAGTTTCGTGATGGTGCCGGGGGAGGGGAGGAACTTGCCGCCGGCGGGGTTCTCGGCGTTGATCCGTACCTCGATGCCGTGGCCGCGCCGCTGCGCCGCGACCTCGTCCTGGGTCATCGGCAGGGGCTCGCCGCTGGCGACCCGGATCTGCCACTCGACGAGGTCGATGCCGGTGATCACCTCGGTGACCGGGTGCTCGACCTGGAGACGCGTGTTCATCTCGAGGAAGAAGAACTCGCCGTCCTGGTAGATGAACTCGACGGTCCCGGCGTTGTAGTAGCCGACGGCCTTGGCAGCCTTGATGGCTGCTTCGCCCATCGCCTCTTCGATGCCAGGTGCCATCCCGTACGAGGGGGCCTCTTCGATGAGCTTCTGGTGGCGACGCTGCGCCGAGCAGTCCCGCGTACTGACCCACACACAGTTCCCGTGCTGGTCGCCGACGATCTGCACCTCGACGTGGCGGGGCCAGGTGAGGTAGCGCTCGATGTAGATCTCGTCACGACCGAAGAAGGCCTTCGACTCGCGCTGGGCGCTGTCCATGGCCTCTTGCACCTCGTCGGCGGAGCGGACGACCTTCATCCCGCGCCCACCGCCACCGAAGGCGGCCTTGATGGCGAGCGGATAGCCGTGCTCGGCTCCGAAGGCCTTGATCTCGTCGGCCGAGGTGACGAACTCGGTCGTTCCCGGCACGATCGGGGCTCCACCGCGCAGCGCCGCCTTGCGGCTGCTGACCTTGTCGCCCATCTCGTCGATCGCTTCCGGAGGCGGTCCGATGAACGCCACGCCCTTGGCGGTGATCGCTCGGGCGAAGTCGGCGTTCTCGCTGAAGAAGCCGTAACCGGGGTGAACGCCATCGGCGCCGCTGCGGTCGATGGCGTCGAGGATCGCAGCCGTGTTCAGGTAACTCTCGGCTGCGGTCTGCCCGCCGAGCGCATAGGCCTCGTCGGCCAGGCGCACGTGGAGGGCATCGCGGTCGAGTTCGCTGTACACCGCCACCGTGGCGATGCCCAGTTCACGGGCTGCCCGGATGACCCGGACGGCGATCTCTCCACGGTTGGCGATCAGGATCTTCTTCAGCACAAGGAGCAATACTTGCCGAATGGATGCCTCCGACGCCACATGGCACGCATCGACCGTCCCGGCCGGCCCTCCGGTGACGTGGCCGTCGGGCTGGACCGTCGAGGTCGTGGACGAGACGGGAAGCACCAACGCCGATCTGCTGTCGGCTGCCGCCGAGGCCCGCGCTCCCGATCGCGCGGTGCTCGTGGCGCGGCATCAGCGTGCCGGTCGCGGCCGTCTCGACCGGCGGTGGGAGGCGCCTGCGGGGGCCAATCTCCTCGTGTCGCTGCTGTTTCGCACGGTGCCCGAGCATCCGCACGAACTCACCCAACGGGTCGCCCTGGCGGCAGCGATCGCGAGCGAACGGCTGAGTTCGACACGGCCGGTGCTCAAGTGGCCGAACGACCTACTGGTCGTCGGTCCCGACGGGACCGCAGCAAAGCTGGCGGGGGTGCTCGCCGAGGCGGGGACGGCTGGTGGCAGTGTCACCCATGTCGTGGTCGGTCTCGGCCTCAACGTCGGATGGGCGCCGGAGGGCGCGGCGCTGCTCGGTCGGGGCCTCGACCCGCTGGTGCTGCTGGCCGAGATGCTCGCGGTGTACGACTCGCTGCCCGACGACGTGTACCCGGTCTATTGCGCGGCACTGCACACACTGGGCAAACGGGTGCGTGTCGAACGTGCCGGCAGCACGCTCGAGGGTCGGGCGATCGACGTCGGCCGTGACGGTCGCCTCGAGGTGCTCGACGACTGCGCCGTCACCCACCGCGTCGATGTGGGCGATGTGATCCATCTCCGTCCGGCGTGACGACGCGACCCGTCCGACGCCGGGGATGACCCGAACGGACAGCGGGCATTCGATACCCTCGGCGTCGTGTCGAGGCTCAGCGCCGCTCTGGCGATCGTCATTGGCGTGGCCGTCGCAGGCGCCATCGGTACGGTGACCGCTGCTCGGTCCGTGATCGCAGGTGTCGACCGTGTGTCGGGGGTGGCAGCGGTCCTCAGCCCGGCGAGTTCGACGGTCGAGAACTACCTCCTCGTTGGCTCGGACAGCCGTGCGAACAGCGACCCGACGTCTCCCGACTATGGCGGGATCGGCTCGGAGGCCGACGTGTCGGGAACGCGCAGCGACACGATCATGGTGTTGCGCCGCGACGCCGTCACCGGTGATGCGGCGCTGCTGTCGATACCGCGCGACCTGTGGGTCGACATTCCGGGTCAGGGTCGGGGACGGATCAACGGCGCGTTCTCGGCCGGTCCGGCCGTCCTGGTGCAGACCGTGCAGACAGCGCTCGGTCTGCCGGTCCATCACTATGTCGAGGTCGACTTCAACGGCTTCAAGGACCTGGTCGACTCGATCGGCGGGGTCCAGTTGTGCTTCCTCTACCCGACGCGGGACACCAACACGGGACTGAACATCCCCGTCGGAGGCTGCTACGTCCTCGACGGTGTCGCTGCGCTGGCCTACGCGCGCAGCAGGTACTTCGAGCAGTACATCGACGGCGACTGGCGTGTCGACGGCACGGCCGACATCGGCCGGACCGCGAGGCAACGCGACTTCGTCGACCGTGCGCTCGGTGCGGCGCTCGCCGAGGTGAAGGCCAATCCGTTCGCTGCTGGCGACGTCGTGGCGAGCGGTGTCGCTGCCGTCCGCCTCGACGAGGATCTCGATGTGTTGGGTGCGGTGACCTCGCTGCGGAGTGCTGCCGAGGCCGGTCTCGCGACCTGGGCACTGCCCGTGCGCGGCGAGACCATCGACGGGAAGTCGGTGTTGTTGCTGGCCGACGGGGCCGATTCCGTACTCGCTTGGTTCGCCGGCACCGCGCCGCCCCCACCCCCTCAGTCGTGAGGATGCTTCTCGGCATGTCCGTGGTGCGAGGCACTCGGCGATGGCACCCCGGATCGTGCCGATTCGGCGGTGCATCGGTGCGGCCGGGTCCGTCGGCCAGCCATACTGTGAGTGCTCTATGAAGGCTCTCATCCTCGCCGGCGGCGCCGGAACGCGGCTCCGGCCGATCACACACACCAGCGCCAAGCAGTTGGTGCCGGTGGCGAACAAGCCGATCCTGTTCTACGGCATCGAAGCCATGGTGGCTGCGGGGATCACCGAGCTCGGCGTGATCGTCGGTGACACCAGGGCCGAGGTGATGGCGGCGCTCGGTGACGGGTCGCAGTGGGGCGCGCAGATCACGTTCATCCCGCAGGACCAACCGCTCGGTCTCGCGCACTGCGTGCTCATCGCCGCAGACTTCCTCGGTGACGACGACTTCGTCATGTACCTCGGTGACAACCTGCTCGAGCAGGATCTCGCTGCGTTCGTCCGGGCGTTCGAGGATGCGCGAGCCACGAGCGAACCGCCCACTGCACAGATCCTGCTGAAGCGTGTGCCCGACCCGCACCGGTTCGGCATCGCCGAACTCGACGAGGCCGGCCACGTGGTGCGTCTGGTCGAGAAGCCTGCGGATCCCCCGAGCGATCTGGCCCTGGTCGGCGTGTACCTGTTCGACCGGACCATCAACACGGCGGTGCGCTCGATCGAGCCGTCGGCCCGTGGCGAGCTCGAGATCACCGATGCGATCCAGTGGTTGGTCGATCAGGGGTGCCGCGTCCGTCAAGAGGAGTTGACGGGCTGGTGGATCGACACCGGCAAGCTCACCCCGCTGCTCGAGGCCAACCGGCTGCTGCTCGAGCGGGTCGAAACCCGGGTGGACGGCAGCGTCGACGACGCCTCGGTGCTCGACGGTCGAGTCGTCGTCGAGGCCGGCGCGGTCATCACGCGGTCGACGCTTCGAGGGCCGTTGATCATTGGTGCGGGGACGGTGGTCGAGGACAGTTTCGTGGGTCCGTTCAGCGCCATCGGGAACGGCTGCACCGTGCGCAACAGCGAGATCGAGCACTCGGTCGTCATGGAAGGCAGCACCATCGCCGACATCCAACGACTCGAGGACAGCCTGATCGGCAAAGAGGCGCTCGTGTCGCGGTCGCAGGTCCGTCCGCGGGCATTGCGCCTGATGGTCGGCGACCACTGCCAGATCGACGTGGAGTAGGAGACGACCCGACATGGCGCACATCTACGAGAGCGACGTGGTCGCCGGGGCATGGATCGTCGAACCGGCGATCCATGGCGACCAACGCGGCCTGTTCATCGAGACCTACCGGCGCGAGTGGTTCCCCGGCGGGCGCGAGATGATCCAGGCGAATCGGGCAAACCGCCAGCAGGGCGCGCTCGTCGGTCTGCACTACCACCTGCATCAGGCCGACTACTGGTACGTGCCGTTCGGAACCGCTCGGGTGGTCCTGCACGACCTCCGCGAGGGCGGACCGACCGATGGGGCCACGCTGACGCTCGATCTGAGTGGCGAGAACCACAAGGGGATCTTCATCCCGCCGGGTGTCGCGCACGGTTTCGCGGCGCTGACCGACATGGTCATCACGTACATGGTCGACGGGTACTACAACCCCGCCGACGAGTTGGGTGTTGCATGGGACGACCCGGCGATCGATGCCGACTGGGGTGTGTCCGATCCGATCCTGTCGGCGCGTGACCAGGCGAACCCGACCAGAGAGACCCTCCCCCCAGGCCGTCGTCCCTACTGGCCGATGCGCACGTGAACCCCGATCGCGCAAGGACCCGCACATGAAGATCTTCGTCACCGGAGGGGCTGGCTTCATCGGCTCCAACTACGTACGCCACCTCATGTCGTCGACCGATGACGAGGTGACGGTCTACGACGCGCTCACCTACGCCGGAAACCTCGACAACATCCGCGACGTCGTCGACGACCGGCGGTGTCGGTTCGTCCATGCGGACATCTGCGACCAGGATGCGGTGCTCGAGGCGATGCGTGGCCACGACGCGGTCGTGCACTTCGCGGCAGAGACCCACGTCGACCGCTCGATCAAGGACGGGCACACGTTCGTCCACACCAACTGTTTCGGCACGAACGTGCTGTGCGACGTGGCCCGCCATGTCGAGGTCGAGCGGTTCGTGCACATCTCGACGGACGAGGTCTACGGCTCGATCGAGGAGGGGTCGTTCACCGAGGCCGATCGCCTCGGACCGCGTTCGCCGTACTCGGCGGCCAAGGCGGGAAGCGATCTGATCGCTCTCAGCTATCACACCACTCACGGCCTGCCCGTCCTCGTCACGCGGTGCAGCAACAACTACGGGCCCTATCAGTTCCCCGAGAAGGTCATCCCGTTGTTCACCACCAATCTGCTCGACGGCAAGCCGGTTCCGCTGTACGGCGACGGTGGGAACGTCCGTGACTGGATCCATGTCCACGATCACAACACCGCTGCCGACTTGGTGCTGCGCCGCGGCGTGATCGGAGAGATCTACAACATCGGCGCCGGCAACGAGATCACCAACCGAGAGCTCACCTACCGTCTCCTCGAACTGACGGGCCGTGACGAGAGCTTCATCACTCCTGTCGCCGATCGTCTCGGACACGATCGTCGGTACTCGATCACCCATGACAAGGTGAGTGCACTCGGCTGGTCGTGCGAGCACGATCTCGAGGACGGCCTTGCCGCGACGGTCGACTGGTACCGCGACAACCGAAACTGGTGGGAACCGCTGAAGGCTCGGTCTGCGCTGTGACGGCCCGGTCCATGCTGACCGAGCCGGAGCTGATCCGATGAGGGTGGTCGTCACCGGGGCCGGTGGCCAGCTCGGTCGCGACACGGTCGCTGTGTGCGACGCCGCAGGAGACACGGTGTGGGGTGTCGACCGTTCGCAGGTCGACGTGACCGACCGCGATCAGGTGTTCGGCATCATCACGTCGGTACGTCCTGATGCCGTGATCCACTGTGCTGCCTGGACCGCGGTCGATGCGTGCGAGTCGAATCCGCAGGAAGCATTTCGCTCGAACGCCCTCGCCGTGCGCCACGTCGCCGAGGCGTGCCACCGGGTCGGTGCTCATCTCGTGCACCTGAGCACCGACTACGTGTTCGACGGAGAGCTGTCACGTCCGTATCACGAATGGGACAGCCCCAACCCGCGAAGCGTCTACGGGGCGAGCAAGCTCGCCGGCGAGGTCGAAGCGCTGGCGCTCGGCCCCGCCGCGGCAGTGGTGCGGACGTCGTGGGTCTGCGGCGAGCACGGCTCGAACATGGTCAAGACGGTGCTCCGCCTCGTCGATCA
>JBDKIV010000172.1:0-11601 GCA_039796935.1 Actinomycetota bacterium
ACATCGGCCCCGGCGGTTGCGCTGTAGGGATCGGTGCAGACGTCGACGCCTGAGGGGACTCCCGGTTTCGGTCCAGCGACGGTCGGGTCGAAGGCTTGAACTCGTGCACCGGCGGCGACGAGCCGATTGATGATCGATAGTGACGGCGAGTCGCGCAGGTCGTCGGTTCGCGCCTTGAACGTGAGGCCCCAGACCGCGATCGTACGGCCCGTGAGGTCGCCACCGGCGGCGACACGGATCTTGTCGGCGACCCGGTCGAACTGCTCGTCGTTGACGTCGATGACGCCCTTCAGGAGATCGAACCGGTATCCCGCCTGGTTGGCGATCTTGAGCAGCGCACGAGAATCTTTCGGGAAGCAGTTGTGCGCCACCAAACCGCCCGTGGTGACGACTGTGTGAGTCCGATCGACCTCGACGGAGTACACGGTCTGATCCGAGTGGCGGCGCTCGATGTCGGTCACGCGTACCCAGGCCGTGCCCTTGCGGTCGAGGCGATAGCCGGTCGGGGCAATGCGCCTGGCCTGCTCACTGATGTGTCCGAGAACGACGTCCCGCTCGCGCTCCTCGAGCAGCCAGATCGCGGATTCGATCTGATCGGCCCCCGAGATCGTCAGCCAGTGGGTGTCGACGGTGCTCTTCGCCGTGCGCCCGATCTTGTGCCGGGCAACGACGCCGGTCTCGCCGAGGAGTCGCAACATCCCGTCCGCCAGTGCCGCCGAGACGGTCCCGTACTCGAGGACGACCGAGGGTCCTCCGTTGACGAGTGACCATGAACCGTCTCCGGCCCACATGCCACGGAGCAGCGCCTTCTTGGCGTCTTCGCTGGCAGACCAAATCATGTCGGGGATGCGGTGGTCGTAGCAGTTGGTGCCCGTGCCGAGCACGTGCTCGAACCACGATGCGAGCACGCGTGAGGAGATGGAGACCTGGAGGGCTGTGCTCATCCGCCGCACCGTCACCTTGGTGCCCTGCGTCCGCCAATACTCGGCGACGAAGTCGGCCAAGTGCTGCTCGTCGGTGGGGTGGAACGACCAGCACGTGCGACGCCGAGCACCATCGGTGCCGATGTGGCCTTCGGCCAGGAACAGCCCGATCATCTCCCAGCAGTCGTCGGTGAGGTCGATCGTTGCGGGCACATACGTGCCATTCGTTGCGGTGCCGAAGGTGGCTCCACGTAGGTCGACGCGCAAGAGCGACGCCTCGGAGAGCTTCAGCGTTCCGCTTCGTCGATAATCCCAGCGCCGAGAAGAGGGGAGCAGGTGATCGACCTTCCGAGCCGCGATTCGCTGCTCGGGCGTGAGACGAACGATGACCTGACTCCACGCGACGCCGGCGGGCGCGAGCGCTTCGATCACCGATGCGTGTTCGGGGATGATCGAGTCGCCGAGGGGGGCACCCAGCGAGACGGGCAGCCAGTCGTCGGTGGTCAGATCGCCTGCGAGCTTGACGTCGGTGCCATCACCGTCACGAACGATCATAGGGTGGTCGGCAGTGACGGTGAGTCGGCGGCCCATCTTGGTGCGCAGGTGGATCATGTCGCCCGAGTACGGCCGCTCGCTGACGCCGAGCGCACGATGAAACTCGGGGATGATCTGCCCTTCGCGCCAACTGAGCACTTCGAGCCACTGAAGGTCTAACGAGCCGATCTCGTCGAACCGAACGAGCCGGGTGCCATTGACGTCACGAATGACGAGGGTCTCCGAGCCGTCGAAGCAGCTGCCGCCCCATCCCGGGCCGGGACGGAGGAACTCGGTGCCGATGCGCTTGTCGTAGCCCATGCCCACCACGACGTCGTTGACGTCGGCGCCGACACCCTCGCAGATCGCGGCGATCGCGTTGATGAAGCTGAGCTTGGTGGCGAGGAAGGCATTCGCCGCGTACTTGATGGTCTCGGCCGAGGCCGGATCGGTGACGATCACCTGCGCCCGGATCGAGTCGTAGAGCGCACCGACGGCAATGGCCGCCGCACGGTCCTCGCAGCCGACGACGACGCGGTCGGGGTTGAGGAAATCGTCCACTGCAGAGCCTTCGCGCAGGAACTCGGGGTTCGAGACCACTCGGACGTCCGGGCGCTTCAGGACCCGCTCGACCACCTTCGTCGAACCCACGGGCACCGTCGACTTGTTGACCACGATCGCCTCGTACGGGAGCACCTGCGCGATCTCGGCGGCTGCGGACTCGACATAGGACAGGTCGGCCGAACCGTCCTCGCCCTGCGGGGTGGGCACGCAGAGGAATGCGATCTGGCAGTCGGTGACCGCATTCGCGGCACCG
Organism: Actinomycetota bacterium; assembly: GCA_039796935.1. Lineage (GTDB taxonomy): Bacteria > Actinomycetota > Acidimicrobiia > Acidimicrobiales > Ilumatobacteraceae > VFMC01. Next base: position 2,275 of record JBDKIV010000172.1, read on the forward strand.
ACCACGAACCGAAGGTTGCCCCGCTTCAGGCCCCGTTGCACGAGCTCGTCGAGGCGGTGCTCGACGATCGGGACCTCTCCACGGTTGAGACGCTCGACCTTGTCGGCGTCGATGTCGGCGCACACGACGTCGTGGCCGAGGTGAGCGAAGCATGCGCCGGTGGTGAGGCCGACGTACCCGGTTCCGATGATGGCGAGTCGTGTCACGGGTGAGAAGGGTACCCGGCCGGTCGTAGGGCCGACGTGGTGCTCGCACGCAGTAACACCACTACCAGCACCGACGCGATCAGTGCGTTGAGGGCGATCAGCACCATGGGGGCGACACTCGGCGACCACGGGAGTGGTTGGACCAGCCAGAGCTTGCCATCGGCGCCCACGGCGAACCGGCGGAGCATCTGCCAGAAGGCGAGCACCTCGGCCACGACGAAGGCGACCGCTGCAGCGAGTGACGCCAGTCGGGCATGGTCGCTGCGTCCACCGGCCTCGACAGAGCGGGTCCAGCCGAGCATCCCGAGCACGTTGAACCCGACGAACAGCGACAGCGAGTAGCGGCCCTGCCACACGAGACCCGCCGTCGGCGCCGTCATCACGTTGACGGCCACCGGAACGATGCAGAGCAGTGCGACGAGACTCGCCGCAGCACCCATCAGTCGCTGGTCTCGGCTGAGCACGATGCCGAGAGCGCTCACCATGGCACCTGCCCCGACTGCCAGGTACGCCACGGCGGGGATCTCGGTGTCGAGCCAGCCGAGCACGCCGGCCATCTGCTGGGTGATCTCGGGGAGTCGACCGATCGTGTACGAGATGACGCGGCCCCTGCTCCAGTCCGAGGCAACGGCATCGTCGCGTACCTCGAAGCCGACGCTTCGCGACCACCAGGCGAGGGAGGCGACCGAGAGGGCGAGCAGCGCTGCCGCCGGGCCGAGGAAACGAATGGTGGCGATGCGGCGAAGCTCGCGAACGCCGAGGAGCGCCAGGACGACCAGTGCGCCCGCGAGCACCCAGATGGACGCCGCGAAGCGCGAGATGACGGCGGTGCCGAGCAGCGCACCGACCACACACCCGGCCCGGATGCCGAGCCGGGTGTCTCGCCGCACGAGGAGCAGCAACGACCAGACGAGCACGAACGCAGCGATCTCGAATCCGTTGGGGCTCACGCCGGCGCTGATGAAGAGCGCCATCGGGGTGAGACCGCCCAACAGCAGGGTCATCGATCGCCGCGACCGTGATGCCGCAGCCACGCCGAACGCTGCGGCGAGGAGTGCAGCACAGATGGCCGCCGAGATCATCCGGTAGGCGCGCTGGCTCGTCTCGACGCCGAGCACGCGTGCCGAGCCTCCGACGACGCCGTACCAGAACGGGGGAGCCAGTGCCGCTGTCGAGATGGCCGTGCCGACGATCTCGTTCGCACATGCTGCAGGTACGTCGGGTTGTCCGAAGTAGCAGCGGAGGTCGGTGATCCCCATCTCGTCCGGGGTGTCGTACTCGCGGATGTTGTCGGGCAATCCGGGGAACTCCACGCCGATTCCCTGTCCGGTTGCCGTGCCGTACGCCTTGTACCAGTGAGCCGGCTCGTCGGGCACGGCAAAGCGGGGAATCGCCACGGCCCACGTGGCCAAGAGCGCGAGCAGAGCGACGAACACGATCGACACGAAGACGGCGAGCCTGGTGCGATCGAGCACGCCGCGGCGGCCGGGGTCGTTCATCGTGGCCGTTCGGGCAGGTCGATCGACGGACCGATCACCAGCGTCGCCAGGGCGCGAACCATCGATCGGATCGATGCGTAGACATCGGCCGAGGGGGACCCTCCCTGACGCTGACGCATCGAAACAGGGACCTCGGTGATCCGGTAGCCGCGTCGAGCGGCCACCACGGTCGCCTCCCACGTGTCGCCGAGGTAGTACTGCGGGAACTCCTCGGCGAACGCTTCGAGCAGGGGTGACCGGATCGCCCGGAATCCGGATGTCGGATCGGTGACACGAATGCCTGCGGTGCGCGCCGCGACCGAGGCGAGCAGCGAGATGCTCCACCGCCGGACACGACTCATCGAATGGCTGCCGCCACCGGCGAATCGACTGCCCACCACCATGTCGGCGCTCGTCGTCTCGAGCTCGCGGAGCAAGCCGGAGATCTGTTCGGCATCGTGCTGCCCGTCTGCATCGACCTGCACGATGCAGCGCTCACCGTGTTCGACGGCGTACCGGAAGCCGGTTCGCAACGCGCCGCCGACACCGAGGTTGATGGGCAGCGTCAGGACCGCTGCGCCGGCCTGCTGCGCTGCTGCGGCCGTGCCGTCGGTCGATCCGTCGTCGATGACGAGCACTCGCCATCCACCAGCGCGCACCGCTCGGACGACGTCGGCGATGCATGCCACTTCGTTGAATGCTGGAACGACGACGAGCGGGTCGAGCGCCGCCGTGACGTCATCGCTCACGGGACTCGAGTTCGCGGAGACGCTCCGCCAGCAGCGCATGCGCCTCGGCGGTGTCACGGAGGCGCTGCTGGAGCAGCGAGACGCTGATGGACAACTGTACGGAGATCGAGAGCAGGAGCACCGAGCTCATCGTCAACAGCACGGCGGTCGGCGTCATGTCGGCGAGTCGGCCGAGTGGACCGATGAACGGCATCAGCATCGCGGCGAGGGCGATCAAGAGGCCGACGCCGAGCCAGCCCACCGCGTAGCGGCTGCTGAGCAGCCGCCGACGAGCGAGGAGGACGATCGACGACATGATGACCAGACCGCCGACGGCCAGCACGAGGGCCTGCGTTGCGGTGGGCGACATGGTCGAAAGACTACGGGATGCACGAGCGGTGACCCCGGCCACCGATAGCGTCGCCGGCGTGTCGGGTTCGGGCGTGTCGGGTTCGGGCGAACGGCGTCGAGATGGTCACATCGTGCTCGTGCCCTATCACCGGGATCTCCGCCATCTCTCGTCGGCGCTGCACAGCCTGATCGCGCAGACCGACCCCGACTGGCGGGCCGTCGTGGTGGACGACTCTCCCCGGGACGCTGCGCCGAGCGAGGGTTCGACAGCATGTCGTCGGTTGGTGGCCGGGCTCGACGACGCCCGGATCGCCTACGAGCGGCCGTCGGTTCCGCTCGGTGTCGCCGCCGCGTTCAACCGATGTTTCGAGCTGGCGGCCGAGTCGTCCGCTTCCCACGCGACCCTGCTGCACGCAGACGACGAGCTCGCCCCGGGGTACGTCGCAGCGGTCGCCGCGACGCACGCCCTGCATCCGTCGGCCGCCTGTGTGGCTCCGCGTGTCGAGGTGATCGCCGGCGACGGCAGCCCGATTCGGCCGCTCGCCGATCGTGTCAAAGCGGCACTGTGGCCGCGGCGTTCGGATGTGATCGTCGGCGATCGCGGACTCGCCCGGCTGCTGCACGGCCAGTTCCTCTACTGCCCGTCGGTGTCCTTCCGAACCGACATCACGCGCGCGAGCGGGTGGGACGGGAGGTGGGCGCAGGTGATGGATCTCGACCTGTTCTGTCGCCTCCTGCTCGACGGCCAGCACATCGCACTCTGTGATGAGCGGGTGTATCGGTACCGCCGTCATGCGGATTCGACGACGAGTCACAACACGGCGAGCGCTCGGCGCCTCGAGGAAGAGACGCGTCTGTGCCGTGAGATCGGCACGATCGCTGCTGGCCGGGGCTGGCGTCGCGCCGTCTGGGCGAGCAGGTTGCGCGCCACCGTCCGCCTGCACGGGTTGCTGCAGGCAGCCGGTGCGTGTGTCGGTCGTGACGTCGGGCGTGGCCGTCGCCTCGCCGCACTGGCACTGGGTCGATGAGCGGCCACAGGCCGGGTCGGTAGGATCGGCGTCCGTGAAACCGCGTCCGTGTCTCAGCGTGGTGGTCCCGTGTTACAACGAGGAGGCCACCGTGCGTGACCTCATCGACCGAGTGTTGGAGAGCCCGTGGGTCGGCGAGGTGATCGTGGTCGATGACGGTTCGACCGATGCGAGTCCGGCCGTGCTGCGACAGGTCGACGACACGCGGGTCAGGGTCATCTTGCAGCCTGTCAACCGTGGCAAGGGCGCTGCCCTGCGCACCGGGTTCGCAGAGGCGACACACGAGTACGTGATCGTCCAAGACGCCGATCTCGAGTACGACCCGGACGACTACGAGGTGCTGATCGGTCCGCTCGAGGCCGGGAAGGCAGACGTGGTCTTCGGCTCTCGGTTCATGGGAGGGCGACCGCACCGGGTGCTCTACTTCTGGCATTCGGCCGGCAACCGGCTGCTGACGCTGGCGTCGAACGTGTTCACCGACCTCAACCTGACCGACATGGAGACGTGTTACAAGATGTTCAGGCGAGAGGTCATCCAGGGCATCCGTATCGAAGAGGACCGCTTCGGCTTCGAACCCGAGGTGACTGCCAAAGTTGCCCGCGGAGGCTGGCGAGTGTTCGAGGTGGGTATCTCGTACACGGGCCGCACCTATGCCGAGGGGAAGAAGATCGGCTGGAGGGACGGCGTGCGTGCGCTCTACTGCATCCTGCGCTACTCGCCCGTGGGAGAGCGGGTCAGGCGCCGGCTTCGTGCCGTCACCTCCTGATCGAGCTACGAGCTGCGTCGCAGCGAGCGATAGAGCCTGCGTGGTGCAGCGCTCCAGCGCATCACGCGCGTGTCCTGGATCTGGGCCAGTTCGCTGCGCAGTTCCTCGACCTCGGCGGCGATCGCGACGACCTCGTCGTCGGAGAGTTCGGGTCGCTGACGCGAGGTCATCAAGGCCTCGGGATCGGCGGGTCGGAGCGGCACCGCCGGATGGCGCTCGGCTCGGAACTCATCGAGTGTCATCGACGGCATCAGGCCGAGCACCGGGTGCTGGGGGCTCAACGCGCTCAGTGCGCTGTTGAGTTCGCGACGCAGGACCGTGATCTCTCGCATTGCGTCGACCAGTCGTTCGTCGACGATGCGGTGGCGATTCGCTGCATGCTCGACGAGGTGTGCGAGCACCTGGTCGTGACTCGAGTGGATCACGGTGCTGCTGGGCGATCCGTTCAGCGCCTCGACCAGTGCGCGGTGGTCACCCCGCTCGCCGACGATGATCCAGGCCTGGCCCGGTCGGCCGGAGGTCACGAGATCCAACAGGTCGTCCGGCGTCACCGCGCCGGGGTCGAACGTCGCAACGCCCTCGGGCCACGGGCCGTCGGCACCGACCACGATCGCCCACGAACCAGACACACTCGTGACGTCGTTGGATGCAGACAGAGTTCGGTCGCTCATGCCGACTCCCTTCGGGGAAAGTTTCGGGCGACATCGGTGGCGATGCCGCTCCACGAGATCGATGTGCTGAAGTCGAGGCCACGTCGACGGATGTCGGCGAAGTCGACAGGCATGCGGGCGAAGTGCTCGATCGTCGTCACGAATCGTTCGATGACGTGATCGTCGCCCGATGCATCGGCCACGACCACGCATTCCCTGCCATCGCTCACGTACTCGGGGATTCCGCCCACGTCCGTGGTGATCACCAGCAGACCGAACGCCATCGCGTCCATCATCACCAGCGGCAGGCCCTCCCACCGGCTGGGCAGGACCAGGATGTCGGCCCAGCCGAAGTGGGCGCGCATCGCCTCGACGTCGTAGGAGGGCGGCACCACGGTGACGTCGGTGAACGTCGTCGGGTCGGACTGCTCGAGTACGGCTTTGCCGACCAGTCGCGCCTCGAACGCAACGCTGTCAGTTCGGAGTCGCTCGAAGATCGCTGTCAGCCGGTCCATCCCCTTCTGACGGTCGAAGCGGCCGGCGTAGAGAATGTGCACGGGACGGTCGGGAAGTCCGAGACCGACGATGTCGATCGCCGCATCGTCACTCGGTCGATACACGGCCGCGTTGGGCACGACATGCACCTTGGCCGGGTCGACCCCGAATGACTGGATGAGCGACGCCGAGAGTTGTGAGGGGACGTAGTACCCGTCGATCTGTCGATGGAATTGGCGGGCGAGCGGGAACAGGTAGCCGACCGACGCGCCGTCGGGCGCCAGGTCGACGTTCTGGATGAACACGAACACGGCGGGTCCGCTCCGCTTGCGTACCAGCGGGAGCAGGCCGAACAGCTTCGAACTGTTGGCGACCAACAGGACATCCATCTGCTCGGCGAACGCCTGCACCGAGCGCTCGTTGTGCGACGTCGACGCCACCGGGTTGATGGACGAAAAGACACTCCGGTAGCGGTCCGCCATCTCGTTCACGCCGGTCTCGCTGGTGAGCAGGTGCACCGCCGTGTCGGGCTCTGCAGCGTAGGCCTTGGCCATCTCGAGCATGATGAGATCCATGCCCCCGAGGCCGACCCATGGCGTGACGATCCCTATGTTGCGTACTCCTGGCCTCCTGGCGCGGACCTCGAGCCACCCCGGCTTGGTGACGGCCTCGTGGATCACGTACTCGCGATCCGACGGGTAGATGTGGTCGTCCGGACCGCAGTTGAACGGTCGGACCTCGGGTTGCATCAGACGCTCGAGCGCGTGCAGCACGACGGCTCGGTGGGCCAGTGGCGTCGTGTTCGGCACGGCGGACACGACCGGGCCGTAGTGGAACTGGCCCGGCGCAGCGCGCGAACCCTCGATGAAGCCGAGCAGTTCGTCCGGGTCCGAACCTGCGCGGGTTGCATCGAAGGCGATTCCTGCCGGCCCGCGAACCGCCGGGCGATGGTCGAGCCCGAACTCGGCTGCTCGGGCCACGTGCCACCCCAGTACGACCGAGCTCTGGTGAGCGGCCGCAGACTGCAGGGCAGCGAGCACCTGGTGCAGCATCCGGTCGTCGTCGACGGCATCGAGCCATGCGCTGCGGGCTGCGAGCACCAGCGGCGGGAGGTGGTCGAGATCGGGGAATCCGCTCTGCAGGTCGTGGAGAACGTGCGGCCGGTCGGGGGACGACAGGCAGCGAAGCGTCGCCCGATCGAGGTCGACCAGTGCGAAGCGGGGTAACTCGGCGTGCTCTCGGGCGAGAAGGTGCTCTCGGCCGAAGAGCCGAGGGTGGCGACGTCGAACATCGGCTTCGACGGACGCGAGATCCTCGTTGGTCTCGCTCAGCATCGAACTTCCGTGCTTGCGATAGTGGAAGCCGAAGTGGCCGGCGTGGCGACCGACGAACCCGCGCTCGACGGCGCTGAGGTACAGGTCCCAATCCTCGAGGCCGCGACGGAGTGACTCGTCGTAGCGAACGCCGGCATCGAAGACGCTGCGGTGGATGAAACTCGTCGAGAAGCAGAAGTTGCCGTTCAGCAGCCGCGACACCGTGAAACGGCGAGGAACTCGCGACATGACCTCGAACGTGCCGAACAACGTGGCGTCCCCGTAGAGCCAACCGAGCCGTTCGTCGGTACCACAGCTCGTCGCTGCCTCGGCCCAACGCGATTCGAGCTCGGCGACCGCGCGCGACTCGAGGACGTCGTCCGAATCGAGCGGGAGGATGAACTCGACGTCGGGGAGATGTCGGAGGACCCAGTCGACCCCGGTGTTCCTCGCTGCCGAGAGACCCCCGTTGACCGGCCGTCTGAGGAGCACGAGTCGCTCTCGGTATGGCGCGCAGATCTCGCCGAGTTCTCGCTGCGTCGCTGCAGCCGATGCATCGTCGACCACCACGACGAATGCTCCGGTGTGCCACGCGCTCGCCACGGCCTCGAGCGCGAAGCCGGGCTGCTCGAAGTGGGCGATGATGATGGCTGTCGTTGGGTTCATCGACGTCGTCCGAGCGGTGCAGAGCACATGGGGCTGCGGACGACACTACCAGCAAGGCTGAGAGTGATTGTCACCATGTCAGTGGAGTGACCACTCTGGTCGAAGCGTCACCAGCGCACCGCCCGTCTCGTACGGCGTTCCGCTCATCACATCGAACCGAAGGGCGAGATGCAGGTTGTCGTAGACGTGCGACCGGTTGAAATCGGTGATCGACGTGTGCAGGTCGTAGGTGCCCGGCAGCAGCGGCAACGACCGCATCGACACCTCGAGCTGGCCGTCACCGTTGAGTGACTCGGGTACCAGGCCGACGTCGCGGGTACATGGCGCGGTCACGGTCGCTCCGCCGAGACCCTCGATGCTGACGCCGAAGATCGGCGCACGCACCGGCCGCTCGGCGCGGTACTGCAGCACCAGGCGGACGTCGTCGCCGGTCCGGAACCGCTTGACCGGCTCGACCCCGCCATTGACGAACATCTGGACCGACGTCACCTGCACCTCGCCCGAACCGCGGCGGATGCTTCCGTCACTCGAGCGTTGATTCGCACCCATCATCATCTCGGTGTACGCATCGACGAGCTCCGCCGGGTCGCCCTCGCCGGTGATCTTGCCCTTCGTCAACCAGATGGCGCGGTCGCACATGTTGCGAACACTGGTCATGTCGTGTGTGACGAGCACGATGGTCCGACCATCGTTACGGAACTCGACGAACTTCTCGAGGCACCGTTGCTGGAACGTCACGTCGCCGACGGCGAGGATCTCGTCGACGATGAGCAGCCGCGGGTCGACGTTGATGGCCACGGCGAAGGCCAGCCGGACGTACATGCCCGACGAGTAGGTCTTCACCGGGGCGTCGATGAACGAATGCAGACCGCTGAAGTCGACGATCTCGTCGAAGCGAGCCGCGATGTCGCGACGAGACATGCCGAGGATCGCGGCGTTGAGGAACACGTTGTCGCGGCCCGAGAGTTCCGGGTGGAACCCCGCGCCGAGCTCGAGGAGCGCCGACATTCGACGGTGCACTCGCACCGAGCCGGCATTGGGCTGGAGGATCCCCGCCATGCACTTGAGCAGCGTGGACTTGCCCGAGCCGTTCTGGCCGATCACTCCGAACACTTCGCCCTCGGCGACCGAGAACGTCACATCGTCGACGGCGGTGAAGTCCTCGTGCCGGTTGCGACCCTTTCCGGCGATGAGGGCCTTCAGCGAGTTGACCTTCTCGTGATGCAGCCGGAAGGTCTTCGTGAGGTGCTCGACCTCGAGAACTGCGGTGGTACTCACATCTCCTCCGCGAACCGTGGTGAGAGGGTGCTGAAGATCCACGACCCGAGCGCGAACGAGGCCACGGCGATGAGCGCCAACTGGCCGAATCGCTCGAGCGACGGCATCCGCAGGTCGTAGACGACCTGGTGAATCGCGGTGATGAAGCTACCCGTCGGCCCGTAGGTGGCCAGGTTCTTCACGATCGGTTGCTCGACGTTGGCGGGGCTGTAGATGATCGGCGTGGAGTAGAAGAGGATCTGCGACAAGATTCCCCAGAGGTAGTTGACGTCGTGGTAGAAGACGTTGGCGGCAGACAGCATCAGCGCGACGCCGGTGGTGAACAGGGTGAGCAGCCCGAGGATCACGAGCAACACCGGGATCCACGG
>JBDKIV010000173.1:0-5701 GCA_039796935.1 Actinomycetota bacterium
TAGCGGACGTAGGCGCCGACCATCTTGGCGACGAGGGCCACCGTGAACAGATCGGCCAACCCGTCGGTACGGGTCGACTCCATCCGGCGGATGAACGGGATCGTGATCGTGCACAGCACCACCGGCACCAAGAACACGCCCCACACATCGATCTCGGAATAGCCGAGGTAGATGCCCCACAGCAGCGCGGCACCGGCAGCACCCGACAACACGATGGCTGCCGCCGACATGGACGACAAACGATTGGACGGCCGACGCAACTGCGTCGCAACGATCGCCACCGGACTACTCCCGGTAGTCGCGCCCGAGGAACACCTCGAGGCGCGCTGGCCCGTCGAGCGCACCGAACTCGATGTCGTCGATGCCCAACAGGAACGCCACCACCTCGGCCGCCCGGCGAAGGTCGGGCGTGGCCGCGACGTACGACGTCGGCAACGACGGGCCGTCACCGGCGGTCGCCTCGGCACCGAACTCGTCGGCGAGACGTTCGGCCACTGCCGTCGCCGTGCCGCCACGGCTGCCGCTGTTGATCACGTCGACACGCACACCCGACAGCACGACTTCCGGGCCGCCATCGGTGGTCGTCGTGGTCCGCGCGGGTGCCGTCGTCGTCGTCGACGTCGACACGGCCGACGTGGTGGTCGACTCGGCGACCGTCGTGGTCGGCGCATCGCTCGAGACGCTCGGCTCACTCGGCTCGACGGTCGACGTCGTCTCGTCATCGGCAGCCTCGACCACCGGCCGGGCCGGAGGCGGATCGAGGTCGGGCAACCCCGCCACCGCAAGACCGACCGCCGCCCCGATCAGCACGGCCAGCACGACCGACCCAGACCCTCGGCGAGTCACGACGCACCTCCATCGACGCCCGAGCCGGCCTTGGCTCGACGCCCGAACCTCGACCGCTTCGACGTCTTCGAGTCGTCATCCGGGCCGTACCCGTAGCCGTATCCGTAGCCGTATCCGTAGCCGTAGTAGCCGGCGACCTTCGCGTCGAAGGCGTTGAGGACCGTGCCCACCATCGGCGCGCCCACGTTCGACAACGACTCGAGGCTGGCCGCCACCTGCGAGCGATGGGTGTTGGACGCCGACGCCACCAGCAGCACCGCATCGACCACACCGGCCACGATGAGCGGGTCGGCCACCGACAGCGTCGGCGGTGTGTCGACCACCACCACGTCGTAGCGACCCGCCAACTGCTGCAACGTCGACCCCAACGGGCCGGCCGACAACAACTCGGCGCTGATCGAACGTGCCGGCCCAGCCGGGATGACCGACAGGTTGGGCACCGAATCGATGCTCTGGATCACGTCGTCGACGACTGTCTCACCCGTGAGCACCGCCGAGAGCCCGACCCGGTTGTCGAGACCGAAGAAACGGTGCAGACGCGGACGGCGAAGGTCGGCATCGACCAGCACCACCCGCTGGCCGGCGAGCGCCATCGTGACCGCCAAGTTGGCCGACGTCGTGCTCTTGCCGTCGCGCATCCGCGGGCTGGTCACCTGGATGATCCGCATCGGGCGATCGACACCCAAGAAGGCGACCGACGTACGCAACGACCGGTACGCCTCGGCAGGTGCCGACTGGGGCTGCTCGATCGTCACGATGTGCGTCTCGTCGGCGTTCGACCAACTCTCGAGACGCGGCACCACCGCCAACGTGGGCAGCGGATGCGTGACCGCCTCGAAATCGTCCTTGGTGCGGACCGTGTCGTCGAGATAGTCGAGCAAGAAGGCGAACCCGATCGCGATCACCAACGCGATCAACACGGCGCGGGCGATGTTGGCCGTCACGTCGGGCTGGAACGGGTTGGACGGCGTGAACGCAGGGACGATCACCCGGGTGCCCGACAGGTTGAGGAACTCGACCGACAACGCAGCCTCTTCGAGGATCGTCGAATAGCGACGCTGCTCGGTCTCGAGCCGGGTCAACTCGGGCCGGTACTCGGCGTCGAGCCGCCTCACCGCCACCGCGTCGCTCGGGTCGATCTTGTCGAGCTTCGCTTGGTACTCGGCCTCGACGACGCTGATGTCTGCCTCGACACCATCGAGACGCTGCTGGATGACCGCCGTGCCGGCCAGGTATTCCTCGAGCTTCGACGCCCGACGCAGCTCGATGTACAGCTCGGCATGGGTGTTGGCGGCACGAGCCGCAGCAGCAGCGTCACTGTCGACCGCTGCGAACGACAACGTCGACGGGCCACCACGATTGACCGACACGGAGGGACGGAAACCGAGCTCGGTGGCCAGCGCAGCGAGCACCTCGGTCGACGTGGCGAACACGATCTCGTTGCCGAGCTCGATGTCGTTGACGAAGCTTCCGCTGCTGCTGACCGACGCACCCGACTTGACCACGACCGCGGCAGCGCTGCGATACATCGACGTCTGGAACGCCGACGAGAACGCTGCCACCACCCCGGCCGTGAGGACCAGCGCGGCCATGACCACGCGGCGCCGACGGAAGACCGTCAACGTGGTCCGCAGGAGTTGCTGATCGGGGGCGTTTGCTTCCACGGGCCTCGGGAGTGGTTGACGGATATGGAGGGCGTTTGACGGTAGATCGCACCCGGGGTGATCAACCTATCCTGCAAACGATGGCTCGCGCAGGCACCTCGTCCAGAAGGTACAGTCGGCACTACCGATGAGTGACGATCCGCTCCGCATCCTGGTGGTCTGCACCGCCAACATCTGCCGGTCGCCGGTGGCTGAACGCCTGCTCGGCAGGCACCTCACCCAGCGCGGCGCCGCCGTCGAGGTGCGCTCGGCAGGCACCAGCGGAGGGCACCTCGAGGTCCACCGAGACACCCTCGCCGCAGCGAACCGGGTCTCGATCGACATGAGCGACCACGTCTCGCGAGCCGTCAACCGCACCCGCCTCGTCGAAGACGGCGCCGACCTCGTCCTCGCCATGACACGAGAGCACCTCCGCAGCGTCGTCGCACTCGAACCGTCCGTCTGGCCCAGGTCGTTCACGCTGAAAGAACTGGTCCGTCGAGGCTCGGTGTCGGGGCCCCGTGGCACCACCGAAACGCTCGACGAGTGGTATCGGCGTGTGGCGCAGGGACGCCGAGCAGCCGACCTGATGCGCCCCGACCCGCTCGACGACCTGGCCGACCCCTACGGCGGCCCGGCATCGGGCCACGTCGTGATGGTCGACGACATCGACCGGCTGACCGCGCAACTCGCACGCCTGATGATGCCGACCTGACGGGTCGGGCAACACACATGGTCGAGCTGCGTGGCGACGCCCTGCGCCGTGTCGAGCTTGTCGGTCCCGAAGCCGCCGACGTCGAAGCGGTGATCGTCGAATGGTTCAGCTCGCCCTACTGGCCGACCGAACACGCCGCCACGAACTGCTTGACCAGCAGAGAGCCCCATGGAGCGCCGCCCGGCACCCCGACGGCGACCCTTGCCGACAGCCACCTCTCGTCGGTCATCGGCGCCACACCGCCAGCCGCTCGCATCGACCCGGCGTACTGGTCGCTCGTCGATCGGTACGTCAGCGGCCCGGAGGGCGCCATCACCACCGACCGGTTGGACGCCCTCGACGCAGCCTGCCGACCCGACTCGGCCACCTACGCCCTGCTTCACGTGGGCGACGGCCACGTGGCCCGCTCGAGCATTGCGGCGCTGTTGGCACTCCTGGTGGCCGAAGCCGTCCGCACCAGTGTGCGCTACCCGGTGCATCACCAGATCACCCGCATCCTCGGCGCGGTCGACGCGCCGCCCGGAGCCCCGCGGCGTCGCGCCATCCTCGCCCCCGCAGGCACACCGATCGCCGGCATCGAGTGTCTCGTGCCCACCACCGCCGGCCGAGCCGCACGCGCGCAGATCGCCGCGCAGGCCGTCACCGCAGTACCCGTCGTGCTGTACCCCCTGGTGGCCGCCGTCGTCGCCGAAGCCAGCGGGGTGCTCGTGCCGCTCGTGAACGCACCGCAACTCGTCGGGGGCGCGACGGACACGGCGATCGTGCCCGCAACCCGACCGCAGGTGGCCGCGTGGCAGCTTCAGCGCAGCATCGCCTCGCCCACGTCGGTCATCGCCCGCACCGCGCGAACCACGAGCGCCGGCACGCTCGCCGTGGCGCGGCGGGTCGCCGACACCGGCCCGGCCGCGTACGCCCTGCGCCTGCTCGGCGTCGACACCACCCGGTCGAGTGGGGTCGTCACCAGACTCCGCGCCATCCCCGACGTGAACCCGTGGGCGTCCACCACGTTCGAACGGGTGGCACTGCGAGCACCCGCCTACAGCCCGCTCGGGCCCGGGCCCGGGCGCGGTGCACCATGACCGGCCAGCCACCCCGAGTCGTCCCACCCCGAGTCGTGCCTCCCCGAGTCGTGATGGTGTGGGCGGGCACCACGCACATCCAGCCCCTCCACCTGGCAGCCACCTGGGCGCGACAGTTGGCCGACGTGCAACGCCCCGCTGCGTGCATCTGGTCGGCCAACCCGGTGCCACGCACTGCCGAACTCGACGGCGTCGACTGGTGCTGGCACCGGCTCGAACTGCCGCCTCGCATCGACCGGCATGCCGCCAACGCCCACCCCCGACAGCCATGGTCGCCCTGGGGGTCGAAGTCGGGCCCGAATTTCCAGTTCTTCCAGGTGCTCGACCAGTTCGCCGATGCCCACCCGCACGACTGGCTGCTCTACACCGAACCGGACACCTTCCCCGTCGGCCGACCGGCCGACGCGATCCGCGACCTCGTCGAGCGCCACGGCGATGCCTGGATGATCGGCGGCCATGCGCACCCCACCATCCGCGATCAGCTCGAACCCGCCATGCACCACCATCTGAACGGCGCCGCGCTCTACCGCGCCGGCAGCGCAGCCTTTCGCCAGTTCCGACAACTCACCTGGATCCCGTCGTTGCTGTGGCGCATCCGCGCGCGACCCGAGTACGCCTACGACTGCCTCACCGACCCGAGCCAGCACACCGACCTGCCGGCCCGACTCGCCGCAGCGTGGGCGACCGCCGAGCACCGATTCGTCGCCACCAGCGGCATCGTCAACCTGAGCACCCGGACCCTCACCGTCGCCGACGCGCACGCCGCGGTCTGCTCGGCCGAACTCGAGACAGAGTGCCGACGCGAGGGAACGGTACCGTGGATGTTCCACGCCAAAGGCCCGATCGGGACGTCGCTGCTCGCCCCACTGGATGCATCACATGACTGAGCAATTCTCGCCGTACCTCGCCGCTCGCATCGAGGCCTTCGTCGAGGCCGCACAGACCGCCACACGGGTCGTCGCCTTCCACCACCTGCCGAAGACGGGCGGCACCAGCGTCGGGGCGGTGCTCGCCAACGCCGACGACTGGCGCGCGGCGCGCTTCGGGTACATCCAGAGCGATACGTCCGGGTGCCATTGCGGGCTGCCCAACTGCCCGGATCGCCCAGGCCATCCGAAGTCGATCGTCCGTCTGTTCGAACAGGCCGATCGGCCCAACCTGTTCCTCAGGTTCGGGCACGAGACACATGGTGACGTCCGACTGGTGGTCGAAGCGCTCCACAACCGCGGCGTCGACGTCGATCTCGTCATGGTCGTCCGCCCGGTGCGCAAGCGACTCGTGTCGATGTTCCTCGACTACTGGACGCAGGTGTTCCTGGCCGATCGCTACCTGGCCGGCGAGATCGATCTGAAGCCTCATCGACTCAACGTGGTGACGGGGTACCGCAACGATTCCGTCCACTACCGCAACGGCAGATC
>JBDKIV010000174.1:0-37507 GCA_039796935.1 Actinomycetota bacterium
GCGTGCGTCTCGAGCGCGACTCGGCTCGAAGTGACCGGGTTCGAAGAAGTCGGGCTCGAAGTGGCCAGGCTCGACGTGGCCAGGCTCGACACCGATGGTCAGCAGGCGCACGGCAGAGAGGAGCACCTCGGGCAACCGGCGGCGTAGCGTTCGATCGCCTGGGTCAGGTCGATACCCATCTGGTTGGCGAGGGTGGCGACCCAGGCAATGACGTCCCCGAACTCGTGGAGTTGCTGTTCGGGCGAGCCTTTGCGGACGGCCTGCGCAAGCTCACCGACCTCTTCACAGAGCCACGCGACGGTGGCAGCCGTTCCACGGGCCCGGTCACGTTCGCCGAACGTGCGCTCGATCATCGCCTGGAGGTCGGCAAGATCCATATGGTCGGGGTGGGGAGATTTGAACTCCCGGCCTCCACGTCCCGAACGTGGCGCGCTAACCAAGCTGCGCTACACCCCGAATAAGTGCTCCGCCGATGCTATCCGGCGGTGACGATTTCCTCCTCGGACGACGCAGCATTCTCTGCGCCATCGAGATCGGTCCCGCCGGCGATGTCGCTGGGGGCGGCAACCGGGTGGAGGATCGCATGGGCAGCCCGCTGCAGCGTCAGTGCATCGAGTGGCTTGATGACCCACCCGTCGGCGGCACTTCTCTTGGCGAGGTGCACGTCGGCTCGACGGTCGAGCAGCATCAAGACCGGGACATGCGGCGCTGCGCCGGCACTCTCGTCGAGACGGAGTGCCATCGTGACGGCCATGCCCCCCATCGACCCGCACTGCAGGTCGAGGATGGCCAGGTCGGGCGTCCGCTTCGTCACGACCCGACTGACGTCACGGCCCTCACGACAGACGGTGAACGACGTATCGGGGCCCGAGAACGCAGCCAGGATCTCGTCGAGAACGTAGTCGGCGTCGGTGGCGACCAGGATGTGCACGTGGGGCAGGCTAGTCCGTCGGTGGGCGCTCGCCCACAACGCCCGGCCGGAACAGCAGGTCGCGAATCCGGTCGAGCGCCGTCAGGTCGTGGACATCGGATTCGAGGAGCGGGACCCACGCCACGGGCGCGTCGCCCGTCTCTGCCAGGAGCGGGGCGAGTTGGTCGAGCTCGGCATCGGCGGTGGCCCGCAACTCGTCGTAGTTGCGCCACAGTTCGCCGACCACCGCATTCGGGCGTGCCGGTCGGCGAACGCTCGGGACGCCGAAGGTCGGAGTGCACCGATTGACGACCACGACGCCCACCGCCAGCGTCGACTCGTGCAGCCGCTGTGCGAAGTAGCGGGCCTCGTCGACGGTGTCGCGTTTGGGGGAGGCGACGAGCACATAGCGCGTGCTGGGAGCCCGCAGGACGGCGGTCACCTCGTCGGCGCGGGTCCGAAACCCCGCCTCCATCCCTTCGAAGGCCTGGAAGAAGGCGATCGCATCGGCGAGGACCTCCCCACCGACCACCTTGCCGATGGTGCGCAGCACCGGTTGCGCAGCAACGTTCAGTACCTTGAGCCCTCGACGGGCTGGCACCATCATCAGGCGGAACAGCGGATGGTCGAGGAAGCGAGCAAGGGTTCCGGGCGCATCGAGGAAGTCGAGCGCATTCCGGGTGGGTGGGGTGTCCACGATCACCACGTCGAATCGTCGGTCACGATGGAGCGCGTGCAGCCGCTCGGCCGCCATGTACTCCTGCGTGCCGCTGAGCGCCCCGGCGATGTTGCGGTAGAACGAGTTGGTGAGGATCCGCTCGGCTTGCTCGCCGGTCGGTGCGTGGGCGCGGACCAGTCCGTCGAAGGTCGCCGTGGTGTCGAGCATCGTCGCCCACAGTTCACCGCTGGTGGCACCAGGGACACCGCTCGCCAGAGCGTCGACACCGTCGATCGCCAACTGCACCGGCTCGTTCCCGAGTCCGCCCGGGACCCCGAGCGCGTCGGCCAGGCGCTTCGCCGGGTCGATGGTGACGACGACGACCCGCCGGCCGCGTCGGGCGAGTTCGAGCCCGAGCGCCGCCGCCGTCGTCGTCTTGCCCACTCCGCCCGATCCGCAGCACACGACCACGTCGGCACCGTCGAGGCCGTGGCCGACACCGTGGATCGATGCGACACTCACAGCGAAGCAGCCAGTCGCTCGATGTCTGCGGGCCCGAGGGCGGCGGTGGCGATGTGCGGCAGGTGGATCTGCTCCAACGCCAGTTCGTCGGCCAGGCGGGCGAGTTCGCGTTGGTGGAGCCGTCGCCGTTCGTTGCGGAACCGGGCTGCTGCAGCGAGCACCGGGTCGGCGTCGTCGGGCACCTCGAGCAACGCGGCGGCATCGACCCCGTTGATCACGACCGGGCCGAGCTGCACCCCGACACGTTCCTCGAGGGAATAGGCGGTCTCGACCAGTTCGTTCATCGGGGTGGTCTCGGGCAACGACACCAACACCACCTGGCAGCGAGCGGGGTCGGCCAACATCTCGAGCACGTCGAGCGCCTGCGTGCGCAGCGGTCCACCGCGCACGGCATCGAGCAGCCCGCGTGGGGCGAGGAGGAAGCTGATCGCATGCCCGGCTGCTGGACCGTCGACGACGACCAGGTCGTAGGTGTCGCTCCGCTCGAGTTGCTTCAGTTTGCCCAGGACCACGATGTCGTCGATTCCCGGCGCTGCCGTCGACACCATGTCGATCACGCCGCTCGTGGCCAGTCGCCTGCTCACCCGGCGAAGGCCGTGCGTGTCGAGGTACTCGGCGAGCGCATCGGCTGCGGTGAGCGACAGGTGGTCGATCGTGCTCGCATCGGGTCCACCCTGGATCAGTTGGCCGAGGGTCGGCTTGCCGTCGAGATCGACCGCGAGGACTCGAAGTCCCGAATCGGCTGCGGCGCGCGCCAGAACTGCGGTTACCGTTGTCTTCCCGACGCCCCCCTTGCCGGCCACGACGACCAGCCGGGTGGAGCGGAGGACATCTCGTGGATCCAGGCGCTTCGGAGGCACTCGTGCGCAGACTAGCCATCGTCCTGCTGACAGCCGCCGTCCTGGCGATCGTCGGATCGGCGCAAGCAGGTGTGGCGGGGGCGTCGGTCCCCGCCGACGACACGGCATCGTCCGTCGCTGTCGCCCCGGTCCCCGTGGCGAGCAGTGACGGCGCGGCCACCGACTCGTCGCTCGCTCCGGTCGACGTGCTGCAGGTGTCGGGTTTCATCGACGGGATCGTCATCGAGTCGATCGAACGGGCCATCGACCGAGCAGTCGACGGGGGCTCGCAGGCGCTCATCCTGCAGATCAACTCTCGTGGCGCCGTGGCCTCGGCCGACGAGATGCGCGGCCTGGTCCGAACGGTCGCCACCGCTGCGCTCCCGATCGGTATCTGGGTCGGCCCGTCGAGTGGCGCCCGGCTGTACGGCTCGCCCGCCCAACTGATGGGAGTCGCCGATGTGACCGCGATGGTCAGCGGCAGCCGGTTCGGCTTCACGGGTGAACCGGTCGATCTCGGCGGGGACGCCGCTGTCGAGTTCGGTGCAGCCGCCGAACAGTTGCGCAACGGTTCGCTGTCGTTCCAGGAGGCACGCAACCTCGGTGCCCTCCGGCTCGACACGCCCGATGTCGGCGTCCCCACCATCCGCAGCATGGTCTACGCGATGGACGGGGTCGAGGCCGATGGGGTGGTGCTCGACACCGTCAGCGAGGGCGTCGACGACGAGGGCGGCGCCGAGCTCCGCTCGACGCTCGTCCGGTTCTCGAAGCTCGGCCTGATCGATCAGATGATGCACACCATGGCAAGTCCTCCGGTCGCGTACCTGATGCTCGTGATCGGCATGGCACTGCTGCTGTTCGAGTTGTTCACCGCAGGGGTCGGCGTCGCCGGTGTCGTCGGCGCGGTGTGCGTGTTCTTCGGATGTTTCGGGCTGTCCGAGTTGCCGGCGCGTGGTTGGGCCGTTGCCCTGCTGGTCGCTGCGATGGTCGCGTTCGCGGTCGATGTCCAGGTGGGCGTGCCACGTTTTTGGACCGGGGTCGGCATCGTGTTCTCGATCGTTGGCAGCTGGTTCCTCTACGAGGACCTGCCCGGGGCCTCGATGCGTGTCGGCTGGTTGACGCTGCTGGTCGGCATCGCCGGTCTGATGCTCACCTTCATCGTCGGCATGCCGTCGATGGTTCGCACCCGGTTCGCGACACCCACGATCGGACGCGAGTGGATGATCGGGCAGACGGGAGTCGCGCTCAGTGCGGTCGACCCGGACGGCCTGGTGACGGTTGCCGACGGACGTTGGCGGGCGCGGACGAACCGGGCCACTCCCGTCGCGGCCGGGGCGGGCGTGCGGGTCGTCGCCATCGACGGCGTGACGCTCGAGGTCGAGCCCGAAGAGGGCGGGGCTCGTGACTACCGCGAGCGGCGTCCCTCGTCCGAATCGTGACCGTCGCGGCTCATCACGTCGACCAGCATCCTCACTCGGCCACCGATTGGACTCGGCTGGCGGTTCCGGGTCTGCTGTGGGGGACGTCGTTCTTCTTCATCGCCGAGGCGCTCGACGCGTTCTCCCCTGCGCTGATCACACCGTTGCGCATCCTGCTCGGGTTCGTCACGCTCGGGTTGTTCCCGCAGGCCCGCCGCAGCGTGCCGCGCTCGGTGATGGGCCGCGTGGCGCTCCTGGGGCTCATCTGGATGGCGTTGCCGTTGTCGATGTTCCCGTTCGCCGAAGAGCGGGTGTCGTCGAGCGTCACCGGGATGCTCAACGGTGTCACCCCGCTGTTCGTCGCCGTCGTGGCTGCGGTGATTCACCGCACCATGCCGTCGCGGCAGTTGCAGGTCGGCCTCCTGGTCGGTCTGGCGGGTGTCGTGATGATCTCGCTGCCGACGCTCGGTGAGGGGTCGTCGAGTGGTTGGGGAGTGGCCATGATCATGCTGGCGCTCGTGTGTTACGGCTTCGCGCTCAACCTCGCCGTGCCGTTGCAGCAGCGGTACGGCGCGATTCCGGTGATGTGGCGGGCGCAGGGCTTCGCGCTCGTGTTCACCGCTCCGCTCGGTGTGTTCGGTCTCACCGAGTCGCGGTTCGCCTGGCACTCGTTGTTCGCGATGATCGGTCTGGGTGTGTTCGGGACGGCGATCGCCTACGTGGTGATGGCCGACAACGCGGGTCGGTTCAGCAGTACCCGTGCCAGCGCGAGCACCTACCTGATCCCGGTGGTCGCCTTGGCGCTCGGGGTGCTCGTGCGTGACGAGCCGGTGGCCCTGCTCGCCGTGGTCGGTTCTGCCGTGGCGCTCGTCGGGGCGGTCCTCGCCGGGCGGTCCCGACGCTGACCCCCGGCCCGACCGCACCAGTAGGGTGAGGCCGTGGGGCAGGACGGGCGCAGGGTCGTGGCAGTCGACAAGCGGACCTGGGTGAAGGGTCGGCCGGCCGGCTACAGCGTGGCGGGCGAGGGCCTGCCGGTGGTGTTCTTGCACGGTTGGGCGCTCGGCCAACGCACCTATCGCGATGTGATCGAGCGGATCGCTGCCGAGGGAGTCCGAGTGATCGCACCGTCGCTGCCGGGCTTCGGTGGCACCGGGCCGCTGCCGTCGTCGGAGTTCTCGCTCGGGGGCTATGCGGCATGGGTCGATGCGCTGCTCGATTCGCTCGAGCTCACCGAACGAGCCGTGATCGTGGGGCACTCCTTCGGCGGCGGCGTGGCGATCCGCCTGGCTCACGACCATCCCGAACGGGCGCGGTCGCTGGTGTTGGTCAACAGCATCGGTGGTTCGGCGTGGCGGAGCGGATCGGGTATCACCTCGATCGCCGAACGTCCGCTGTGGGACTGGGGGCTGCACTTCCCTGCCGACGTCTGGCCGATCCGTCAGGCCACGCGGGTGCTGCCCGTGATCGCCGAGGATCTGGTGCCCAACCTGCTGCGCAATCCGCGCTCACTGGTCAAGGTTGCCGGCCTGGCCCGCCGCGCGGATCTTCGGGCCGAGCTCGAGACGTTGCGCGACCGTGGCATGCCGGTGACGATCATCTGGGCCGAGCGAGACGGCGTCATCCCCCGCGAGTCCTTCGAGGCGTTGTGCGTCGCATCCGGCGTGGAAGGAACCGTGGTCGAGGGCAGCCACAGCTGGCTGCTCGCCGACCCCGAACAGTTCGGCGAGGTGATCACCAACGACGTGCGCGTCGCTCGGGCAGCGCGAGATCTCGAGGCGTCGGCCGTGCCGCCGAAGAAGCGTCGCGGCGTGCGCCGGACGCGCACGCTGACGGGCCGGGCGCCGGTCAGAGAGCGGGCAGACGCGGACCCGCTATCCGAAGATCGCCCCGCCGTCGGGTGATGCCGCGGGCATCGAGTTCGGCGGCGAGCGGCACGGCGTGTTTGCGGGTGACGCCCATGGAATCGCGTAGCTGAGCGACCGAGATGCCGTCGGGGTGCTCGGCGAGCAGTCGCGCAGCGCACCGTGCTGCGGCATCGATCGCCTCGGCATGGAAGACGATGCCCTCGATCTCGACCAGCAGCCCGCGTCGGATCAGCTCGCGCAGTGATGCGCGGTCCAACCCGGCCGGTTCGTTCGGTGACATGCCTCCGGCTCGGAGCTGTTCGAGCACCGGATGGCCGGCCAGTTCGTCGACGGCATCGGCGCGCAGCGCCCGCCCGGCATCGACCCGAACGCCCTCGATCGTCCCGACGAGCGCCCGCTCGCGGTCGTCGAGCGAGGCGAGGTCGAGGCCGAGTTGGCCCGCAGTCTCGATACGCGACCGAAGTGCCGTGGTCGTGGACTCGAGCGCAGCGGGTGAGACGACCCAGCGATCGATCGTCGGAGCGAGACGCTCGCCGGTCCACGCCTCGAGCTCGGTCGTGTCGACCCAGCCCCGCTCGGCGACGATCTGCTCGATCGAACCGTCGGGTCGAGCACGCGACGCAGGACGAACCGGGGCGACGTCGAGCACCCGGCCGCCCCCGACGGTCTCGTTGCGACCCGACTCGCGCAGGACGAAACGGTCACCGCGCATCAGGGGCAGCGCCTCGTCGAGATGGAGCCGGACGAGACCCGACTCGCCCGGATGGATCGAGTCGGGTCCGAGGATGCGGACCTTGACCGGCCATTCGCCCGCCCCGATGTAGGCGACGTATGCGCCGCGTCTCGAGACCACGTGGTCGAGTGACCCAAGCACGTCGAGTGTGGCGTCGAAGCGCCGGCTGGGTCGCCACTGCGAGCCCAGCACGACCGCATCGCCGCGGCGGATCTGGTGGTGGTCGACGCCCGCCAGGTTGAGCGCCACCCGGTGACCGGGACCGATCGAGGTGACGTGTCGGCCGTGCGACTGGATCGACCTGATCCGAGCCTCACGCCCCGCGGGAGTGATCTCGACGCGCTGGTCGAGCGCCAGCGAACCGCCGGTGAGCGTGCCGGTGACGACCGTGCCGCTGCCGCGGGCAGCGAAGCTCCGGTCGACCCAGAGCCGGGGTCGGTTCCTGTCGGCGGACTGTTCGGTGCGCGCGACGAGCGCCGAGAGTTCGCGGCGGAGTTCCTCGATCCCGTCGCCCGTCGTCGAGCTCACGGCGACGATGGGTGCGTCGGCGAGGAAGGTCCCCGCGAGGTGATCGACCACGTCCATCGTCTGCAGTTCGAGCCATTCGTCGTCGACGAGGTCGCGCTTGGTGAGCACGACCACACCGTCTCCGAGGCCGAGGAGCGCCAGGATGCGGAGGTGTTCTTCGCTCTGCGGCTTCCAACCCTCGGTCGCCGCGACGACGAACATGCAGGCGTCGACCCCGCCCACTCCGGCGAGCATGTTCCTGAGGAAGCGCACGTGGCCGGGCACGTCGATGAAGCTGATGTCGTCGGTGGTCCCCGGTCGCGGCCCGTCGACCGTCGTGTGGGCGAAACCGAGGTCGATGGTGAGGCCGCGCCGCTTCTCTTCGGCGAATCGGTCGGGGTCGGTCCCGGTGAGCGCGAGCACCAGTGACGACTTGCCGTGGTCGACGTGGCCGGCTGTTGCGATGACTCTCATCTCGGTCTCCGCATCATGTCCGCTCCGTGATCGGTGCAGGTCTCATCGGCCGACCAACGCGCCGAGGGCGGAGACGACGTGCTCGTCCGCGCCGGGTTCGATGCTCCGGAGATCGAGGTAGGTGCGCCCCTCGCGCGCCCGGGCGATGACCGGTGGGTCACCGGCGCGCAATGCCGCCACATGGTCGCCGACCAGTTCGATCCCGTACGACGGCATGGTCGACCCGGGGGCAGAGCCGGCTCCGGGCAGCGACTCGAGCGGGACGACGCGGACCCCGTCGACCTGTGCTGCGATCGCCTCGGCGCGACGCCGCAGTTCGTCGACCGGCGTGGCGACCATCCGCCAGAACGGGATGTCCGTCGCGGCGCGTCGGTCCAGATACGTGAGCGCGGTCTCCTGCAGCGCGAGCAGGGTGAGGCCGCCGGGCCGCAACGCCCGTGCGAGCGGATGCCGTCCGCATGCGGCGACGAGGTCGGCCCGCCCGGCGATGATGCCGGCCTGCGGTCCGCCGAGCAGCTTGTCTGCGCTGAAGGTCACGAGGTCGGCGCCGTCGGCGAGTGTCTGGACCGCTGCGGGCTCGCCTGCGAGCCAGGACGGTGGCTCGCCGTGCAGCCAGGGACAGTTTGCGTCGATTAGACCGCTCCCGATGTCGGCGACCACCGTGACGCCGAGCGTGGCGAGTTCTGCGACCGAGGTCTCCTCGACGAAGCCCTCGACCCGGTAGTTGCTCGGGTGCACCTTGAGCACGAGCGCCACATCGGCATCGCGTCGATCGAGGGCTCGCCGGTAATCGGCCAGACGGGTCCGGTTGGTGGTGCCCACATCGACCAGTCGGGCACCCGACTGCTCCATCACCTCGGGCACCCGGAAGCTCCCGCCGATCTCGACGCTCTCGCCACGGCTGACCGCCACCTGGCGGCCGTCACCGGCCAGGGCGGCGAGCACGAGCAGGACCGCTGCGGCGTTGTTGTTGACGATCATGGCCGCCTCGGTCTGGCACAGCGCTGCGAACAGCTGACCGACAGCGTGCTGGCGTGATCCCCGCTCGCCGGTGGTGAGGTCGAGTTCGACGTTGACGGGTCGGGCCGATTGGTGGTGTGCAACTGGGGCGCGGCCGAGGTTGGTGTGGAGCAGGACACCGGTGGCGTTGACGACCGGGGTGAGCAGGGTGCGAACGTAGGCGGCGGCGAGTTCGCCGGCGCGCCGACCCACCTCGGCCGGGTCGGCCTCGGCGATCGCCCGCCGTGCCAGCTCGACGCGGATCGGATGGGGTAGCCCACTCGCAGCGAGCGACCGTGCGACGGTGTCGACGCTCGGGGGACGGACCGGTCGGGATCCGGTTGCTGGGCGGTTCATCGCTTCGAGCGTAGGCTCCCGGAGCGATGTTGTCCGTTCCGATCCACCAGCTCGACCCCGATCTGCCCCTTCCTGCGTATGCCCATCCGGGCGATGCCGGTCTCGACCTGCGCGCGCGTGAGGATGCTGTCATCGCCCCGGCCGGGGGGCGTGCGCTCATCCCGACCGGTATCGCCATCGCGATCCCCGCCGGACATGCGGGCTTCGTGATGGCTCGCAGCGGCCTGGCGTTGCGCCACGGCATCGGTGTGGTGAACGCGCCGGGCCTGATCGACTCGGCCTACCGGGGCGAGATCAAGGTGATCCTGCTCAACACCGATCCGACCGAACCGTTCGAGGTCCGTCGCGGTGACCGGATCGCGCAGCTGGTGCTGCAGCGCGTCGACGAGGTGGCCTGGTCGGTGGTGCAGCAGTTGGACGGTGACGATCGCGGCGGCGGCTTCGGACACTCCGGCCGGTCGTAGCGACGAGGGTCAGCGCCAGGCGAAGACCGGTTGTTCGAACTCGTCGACGCGTTCGTGCAGCCGTCCCTCGACGGCCACCCAGCGGAACTGGACCAGGACGGCACCGGTCGGCGCGTGGATGAGGTCGCCGCCGAGTGGCACCTGCACCACCGGCCGATCGCTCTCGGGGATCGTGACGAAACGGGGTGAGTCGGGGCGGCACAGCTGGTGCAACCCGATGCGGTACGCGTGAGCGACCTCGTCGGGGTTCGGCAGCAATTCCACATCGGCGCCCGCCCAGACCACCACGGGGGTGATCACGTACCCGGATCGGGTTGGGTAGTCGTCGAGGCGGCCGAGCACCGCATCGAGACCCAGTTGGATGCCGAGTTCCTCGTGGAGTTCGCGAAGAGCGGTCTGCTCGACGGTCTCACCGGGATCGACCCGTCCCCCGGGCAGCGCCCACTGCGCCGCGTGCGTGTTGAGCCGCGACGCTCGGCGGCAGAGCAGGAACGCAGCACCACCGGCCACGTTGCTCATCCGTCCGTCGAGGCCCTGTGCCCCACCGGGGATGACGTTCATCTCGTCGGCGGTGAACGCCATGGGGTCGTCGAGGTCTGCGCCGTGCTCGCTGTCGACCACCACGATGGCAACGGCGGCGCGTCGCCGCTCGTCCGGGGCCACCGTGCGTACGTCGTGTGCGGCGAGGTTGGAGCGCATGGTCGCCCGCAGTTCGTTCGTGTAACTGATCACCGTGATGCCTCGTCGTGGCTCGTGCTGTCCTGTCGTGGGCGTACCACCTGGGCTGCCAACCAGGTCGAGATCGGCACAGCCGAGACGAGGCCGATCGAGCCGACCAGGGCTCGTACCACCTCGACGGCGACGATCTCTCGAGTGGCGACGCCACCGATGCCCTGGTTCGCTTCACTGAACAACAGCAGCAGTGGCAGCGCGGCTCCCGCGTAGGCGAGGAAGAGGGTGTTGACCGTCGACGAGATGTGATCGCGGCCGACACGCAGACCCTGACGGTACAGCTGAGCGGTGGGCAGATCGGGGCGAGCGGTCCGGAGTTCCCAGACGGCCGAGACCTGTGTGACGGTGACGTCGTCGAGCACCCCGAGCGACCCGATCATGATGCCGGCGAGCAGGATGCCTCGCGGGTCGATCGGAACCTGGAGCAGATCGAGGAACTGCGTGCTGTCGTCGGTGAATCCCGTGAAGCTGGCGGCGTGGACGAAGATCCACGAGAGCACTCCGGTGATGATGAGTGCCGGGAAGGTCGACAGCAGTGCCACGGTGGTGGCGGCGTTGAACCCGTGGGCCAGGTACAGCGCCACGAAGGCGATCACCGAGGTCGCGACCAGGGCGGTCGCCACGGCGTTGTTGCCGTCGAGCAGCGACGGCAACAAGAAGACGACGATGACCACGAGACTCGCGACGAGGCCCGCGAGGGCCCCGACTCCGCGCCAGCGCCCGAGCAGGACGATCGTTGCTGCGAACAGCATCACGAGGAACAGCAGCGGTGTCTCGCGCTCGTACTCGTAGAAGGTGTAGCTCGTCGTTCCGTCGTCGAACTCCTGTGCGAGGACGAGGATGTCATCGCCTGCAGCGAGCCGCTTGCCGGTCGCGCGGGCCGGCTCTTCCATCTCGAAGGTCTCGCCTGCGGACTGGCCCTCGGTCACGCCGACCACCGCTACGGCGCACTCGAGCGCGGGGTCGTAGGTGCAGCCACGAAGCTCGACGGACTGCACGCGGGCCCCGATCGGGTCGGCATCGAGCACGGCGGGATCGACGGACGCCGAATCGCCGCTCGGCCAGAGCGCGACCAGACCGACCAGGGTGACGACCGCGCAGACGGCCACGGCGATCCGCAGGATCCGTTCGATGCGCGGCGACGTGGCCGCCATCGTCACCCCGTCGTTCTGCAGGCTTGCGAGACCCTGATGCGAGTGATGGTGCGAGTGATGGTGCGAGTGTCCGGGTGAACGGCCGCGACGGGGTTCGGGTGCCGATGCCATCAGCCGGTCAGCCTGGCGGCGGCAGCCAGTCCGCTACACGCCGCACCTTCCATCTTCGGTCCGGCGAAGGCGTCGCCCGCGAGGACGAGGGGGGTGCCGTCGGCAGGCGACCAGGTCGGCTCGGGCCAGATCGAGCGGGGTGTCGCGAAGCGCCAGCGTTTCAGCTGGCTGGTCAGCACCTGCGCACCGGCGACGTAGGGGCGGGCGAGCTCGAGCAACGCGGCATGGGCATCGTCGTGGTCATCGTCCCAATGGTCCTCGCTCCAGCGCGGATCGGCATGCAGCGTCAGCGCCGGCACGGCACTGACGCCCTTGGCCTGGTTGTCGGCCACGAACGTGAAGTTCGGCTCGCCCTGCAGCCCACCGGGGTCGGCGACGGCGCTCGGCCGGTCGAGCACGGCGAGCAGAGCGAGCGTCATGTCGTACGGGGTCCGCCACAGCTGTTCTGGCAGATCGACCTCGGAGAACAGCAGTGATGCAGTCTGCGGGAGCGGGCACGTGACGACGAGCGCATCGACGGATGTGACCGAACCGTCGTCGAGCATGACGTCCCAGCACGGTCCGTCATGACGGCGCTGCACCGAGAACACGAGCGAGTCGCACCGGACGTCGAGGCCCTTCGCGAGCGATCGGGCGAGACCGTTCATGCCGCCGCGCACTGCGTAGCGGGCGTGTCCGTCACCGCCTGCTGCGAAACCTCGGCACCACTCGAACACGAGGTCGTCGCGCCGCCATGCGTCGACGTGGCGCCCGAACTCGTCGGACCGAACCGTGAAGAACTGCGCGCCGTGGTCGACCCGGGCATCACCGATGCGCCGCGTCGCCAGCCGACCACCGGGTGAGCGACCCTTGTCCCAGACGATCACTCGATGTCCGGATTCGCCGAGCGCGCGTGCGGCCATCAATCCGGACAGTCCGGCACCGACGATGCCGATGGTGCGGTCCCGGCGCTGCAGTGGGGTCATGGGGCTGCCACGACGGGACGGCTGACCCGACCGAGGAAGTCGAGGAGCACGCGGTTGAACGTCGATGCGTGCTCGACCATGAACCCGTGGGCGGCCCCGGATATGACGACCAGTTCGGCATTGGGCAGGCGGTCGGCAATCTCTTCGGCGTCGCCGCGAGGCGTGAGGATGTCCTGGTTGCCCACCATCACGAGCGCAGGAACGGTGATCGTCGACAACTGCTCGGCCATCGACTCGTCGGTGGCGAGGATGGCTCGTACTTGCGCGACGAACGCGTGCGATGGGCGGCCCATCGCGAGGGGTCCCAGCCAGCCGAACGCAGGCAGTAGTCGCCGGAACGAGCGGGGACCGATCACCCAGCGAGCCGCCTCGTGCGTCATCGCCCCCATACCTTTCTCGGAGGCGTTGGTGGCCCACTCGGTGAGCAACTCGCGTCGCCACGGGTGGTTCCGGCATGCGGTGCAGGCGAGGGTGAGTGAGCGCACCCGATCGGCGTGCCTGAGCGCGACGATCTGAGAAATCGCTCCGCCCATCGAGGCTCCGACCACGTGGGCAGATTCGACACCGGCATGATCGAGGACGGCGACAGCATCGTCTGCCATCTGCTCGAGGCTGTAGTGCCCGAACGGTTTGTCGCTGCGGCCGGCGCCCCGGTTGTCGAGCGCGATCACCCGGTACTTGCCGGCGAGCACGAACCGCTGCATGTCCCATCCGTGCTTGTCGGCGCCGAGGCCCTGGATCATCAGCACCGGAGGCGCGCTGGTACGACCGAGCACCTGGTAGTGCAGTCGGATCCCGTCGGATGAACGCGCGTAGGGCATCAGCCTTCCCCCAGCCAGTCGAGGGGTGCCACACCCGTGACGACGCCGCCCAACTCGTCGAGCAGGTGCTGGAGATGTCGCTGGGCGGCCTCGGCGAGTTCGACGTCGGCGAGCGGTCCGCGACGCTTCGTGCGCAGGCGGATCGCAGCGCCGACCTCGGCTCGCGCCGCGCGCCCCAGCGGGGCGCTCATCGAGGCCACGGGGATGACGGAGGTCTGCGTGGCGACGGCTGCGCCGACGAGTCGAGGATCGACCGTGCCGGCCTGACGTGGATGGGTGGTCGTCGATGCGCCCATGACGACCAGTTCGCCGTGGCGGAGCGCCCCGTGGACCTCGGTGGGGTCGTCGAGGAGCGCGCCGACGCGACGAAGTGCAGCACCGAACGGTGCGTGGTCGGGTCGTCCGACGAAGCGCACGGGTCGTCCCGTGGCGCGAGAGAGCGCCCCGGCGACGTACAGCGGACTGAACGACCAGCGGCGGTCGTTGGTGACGAGCAATGCGCCGGCTCTGGCGGGGAGGTGGTGGAGGCCCCCGACGGTGACGTCCCATCGCAGACGGGCGAGGGGCCACAACAGCGAGACCAGGTGGTCGTCGCGCCCCCACTCGTCGACGGAGTTCGGCGGTGCGAGCGAGCGCAGCGGCGTGGCGAGGGCCGATGCGGCTCGCCGCGGGAACTCGACGATGTCGGCGACCGCGGGCAGTTCGGGCATCAGGCCGTCACCTCGGTGCGAGAGGTCGATGCTGTTGCACGCGGGACTCGCACGACGCTCTCCCACGCGAACAGCCGATCGATCACATCAGGCGTCGACATCGTCGGGGCGGTGCCGAGCAGTTCGATCGCTCGCGAACCGTCGGCGAGGCGCCCGCGGTGCAGGACCTCCATGACGTGGTCGGGGATGGGAGCGCCGCCCAGGTGCGACATGCGCCGCGTGAGCGCCCACTCGGGTCCGACGAGCGGGACGGGAACCCGCTTGCCGCGCAGCGCCGCCTGCAACCCGGTCACGGCACCGTCGGCGACCACGTTGACGGGTTGGTCGAGTCGGCGTCTGGCGGCGGCGACGAACGCTCGTGCGGCGTCGCGGTCTTCGACCACGGTGAACGGGGGGTCGGCGAGGATGCTGAACGGCACCAGGGGTTGGCGCAGCAGCCGGCCGAGTGGGCTGGGCACGTGCGGCCCGATGACGGGAGCGAGCCGCACTGCGCCGACGGTGACACCGACCCGCTCGCCCACCGAACGAGCGGTTCGTTCGAGGCGCTCGACCATGCGACCGTACTCGGCCGTCGGTGCCGGGGCGACGGTCTCGTCGGGGCGTGTGAGCGAGTGGCGACCCCGGCCGTAGATCTCGATTCCGCTCCGGACGACGATGCTCTGCAGGGATCGGCACTCTGCCGCTGCTCCGAGGATCGAGACGGCCGCCTGGTCGGTGAGCTCACGAGCGAGCCGTGTGGCGGCCCGAGCATCGGGTTCCCAGACGGCGAGGTGGACCAGCACGTGCGGATCGAACGCCGTCACGACGTCGACGATCCGCTCTCGGTTCGATGGGTCGATTCGGTGGAACTCGGCGCGATCGAGACGCCGCCTCGGCGGATCGACGTCGATCCCGCAGAGCGCGCCGACCCACGGCTCGTCCTCGAGCATCGATGCGACCAGAGAGCCGAGCTCTCCGCCCATCCCGCTCACGAGCACCCGTTGCCCGCCCATGTGAGCACGTTAGCCCTCTCGGTTCTCGTGGGCACGCCCGTTGCCGCTCGTGGCTCGAGGTTCGGCTCAAGTGCTGCCGTTCGGCGACCGATACCTGTGTCTGCATGAGTGCAACGGAGTTACAGCGCGACCGACCGAGAGGCCCCGGGATGGTACGCGCGATCGTTGCCGTCACCCTCCTCGCGATGACCATGGGCCTCGTGGTCGGCCCCACCCGTGCGTTCGCCGGCCCCGCCGGCGCCTCGGGACGCCTGGATGCCCGTCCGGCATGCGCTGCCACCTACTCGGTGGTTCGCGGCGATTCGTGGTTCGCGATCAGTCGCCGGGTGGGTGTGTCGATGACGTCGTTGCTCGGCGCGAATGCGGCCGAGACGACGACGCCGCTGCTGGTGGGTGCCACGATCTGTCTCCCTGCGGGCGCATCCGGCTCGACGACGGTGGTGCCGACCACTGCTGCCCGCGCAACCACCACGGCGCCGCGTGTGTCGACCGGCACGGCGCGTCCGGGATGCGCCGCCACGTACTCGGTGGTTCGCGGCGATTCGTGGTTTGCGATCAGCCGCCGTGTGGGTGTGTCGATGACGTCGTTGCTCGGCGCGAATGCGGCCGAGACGACGACGCCGCTGCTGGTGGGTGCCACGATCTGCCTTCCCCAGGCGTCCGCCGGGGGACCGACGACGACCGTGCCGACGAACCCCACGACGACTGTGCCGCCACCGCCGACGTCGGCGCCGCTTCCCGTGCAACTCGCGGCGTTTCCCGTGCAGGGCCCCTGCTGGTACGCCGACACCTGGCTGGCTCCTCGCGGTGGGGGCCGCCTGCACGAGGGTGTCGACATCATCGGCCGCTCCGGTCTGTACCTCTACGCAGTGCAGGACGGCACGCTGACGCGCCAAGCCGTCGATCGGCCCGGGTCGCTGTCGGGCAATGCCTGGTGGCTCACGGCCAAGGACGGCACCTACTTCTTCTACGCGCACCTCTCGGCGTTTGCTCCCGGCCTGCGGGTCGGCTCGAAGGTGAAGGCGGGACAGGTCATCGGGTTCGTGGGTCGTACCGGCAGCGCGAGCGGCAATCACCTCCACTTCGAGGTCCATCCGCGCGGTGGTCGGGCGGTCAATCCAACGGCGATCGTCCGCGCCGTCGACGGCTGCAAGGTCACTGCCCCATTGCCGCAGCCCGAGGGAGTGGCCCTGCCGTCACCACCTGCCACGGCCCCGGTCACGACCGTTCCGGACGCCGGTGGCACGACGCCCGTGACGACCACGCCTCCGCCGAACGTTCCGACGGCACCGCCAGCGCCCGCGGTTGCTCCGACATCGCCACGTGGCCCAGGGCTCTGGCAGTTCGGCGCACCGAGGTCACTCGGTGAGGTGATGGTCGGAGCGCTTCGGCCGTCCTCGGTACGAGTCGGCGGGGTCTCGGGCATCCCCGGTTCGGTCACCGGTGCCATCGTCCGGTTGACTGCGACGTCGCAGTCGGCGGGATACCTCACCGTCTACCCGTGCGACACCGCACCGCCAGCGGCGAGCACCCTCAGCCTCCGGGCCGGCGTGACGGCGGTCGGGAGTTCGATCGTCGAGATCGCAGGCGGTTCGGTGTGTCTCCTGTCGAACGTGTCGGCACGTGTCAGGGTCGAGACGCTCGCACTTCGCTCGGCCAGCGGAGTCGGGATGCAGCCGGTCGCGGCCAGCCGTGTGCTCGACACTCGCACGACGACGAAGATCGGTCCGGGAGCCTCGGCCCGGATCTCACCTGCTGCGCTGGACGCGAGCGGCGCCTCGCAGGCGGCGACCGTGTCGGTGACCATCGTCAACCCTGCCAGCGCCGGTGTGCTGTCGATGGGATTCTGCGGGCAGGGTCCGTGGACCGTCCCGGTCACAGCCGACCCGGTCTCGTCGTTCGCGATGACCATGCGGGTCTCGAGCGCGGGATGGTGCCTGACGAGTTCGGTGCCGATGGACGTGATCGTCGACGTGGTGGGTCTGTGGGGTGGCGGCCGCGCCGTCACGACGGTCGACCCGGTGCGGGCGTTCGACTCGAGAACGACGGGCGGTCAGGTCGGCTCCAGCGCCCGAGTCGTCCAGGTTGCGGGTGTCGGCGCTGTGCCGGGCTCGTCGAGCAGCGCCGTGGTGTCGGTCACCGTCGTCACCGGCAATCTCGGCTCGTCGGTGTTCGTCGTGCCCTGCGGATCGCCGCGTAGCAGTGGGACCGTGGTCGCAGCATCGCCCAACCGCATCACGTCTGCGGTCGTCCCGGTGGCGCTGGGCGGCGGCACGGTGTGTGTGTCGTCGATCCATCCGGTCGACGTGATCGTCGATGTCGTGGGGGCCGGCTGATCGCCGGCAGCGAGCGCCGATCGATCAGCGGAGCTCGTGGACCATCAACATCACTTCGCGTCCGAACGGGTCGAGCTGGCGACCGGCGATGCGTTCGATGACGGTGATGGCCTGCGAGGGATCCTCGACGAGACGGCTCCAACGGATGTAGCCGCCCATGATGCCGACGAGACGGTCGTCGACGTTCTCGCTGTGGACCACGATCTTCTGCCCGGCATCGAGCAGTGCGTGCAGTTCGCTGTAGAACGACTTCAGCCAGAACCCCAGGTCGTCGGTGCCCGTGAATGGTCGGTGCCGGTAGGGAAGTGACAGCTCGTCGTAGTTGTGGAGGTTGCTGGGAGCCGGGATGATGCTGATGAGGCAGCCGAAACCGTTCTCGCGCAGCCAGATGATCTCTTCCTGACGTCGAACCCGACGATGGTTCTCGCCGGTCCCGCCAGGGCGCTCGCACATCGCAAGCTTGTCCTTCATGACCCACGTGAAGTGGCGCGGCGTGATGCCGAGTGCCCACTTCCCACGCAGACGGGGCGGCATCAGAGGCTCACCGGACAGAACGACACGATCGGCCAGCCTATCTGCCCTCGACGCGTTCGCTCAGGACGAGGCGTTGACGATGTCGTTCGACCCGTCGTCCGCCACCGACGTCGCAGCCCCGATGCCGCCCGGATGCGACGTCGAGAACTCGGTCGACCGTGGCGGCGTCGGGGGGGTGGCCGAACCGTGGGACTTCGGGGTCGACGGTCCACAGCCACCGACGAACCGCCCGGCGGGCGAGGGCCCGAGGTGCCGCCGCGAGCGAGCGGGCGTCGGTGGGGTCGAGTTCGGCTGCGAGTCGGTCGAGCGCCTCGGCGTCGTCGGCCAGGAGCGAGGCCTGGCGGGCGAGGATCGGGACAGGGTCACGGCGGGCGATGTCGGAGATCAGGGGGAGCAGCTCGTGGCGGACCCGATTACGGGCGAACCGCGGATCATCGTTCGTCTGATCGTGCACCACCTCGAGGCCGTGCGCCGAGCAGAGACGCCGGGTGTCGAAACGCCGCAGTCCGAGCAGTGGTCGACGCGATGCGCGGATGCCGGCCAGTCCGTCGATCGCGGCGCCGCGCAGCACGTTGAGCAGCACGGTCTCGGCCTGGTCGTCAGCGGTGTGGCCGGTGAGCACATCGGCCGGTAGCACGCGGTAGCGGGCGGTTCGTGCGCGAGCCTCGAGGTTCGGGCCATCGATCACACGGACACGATGGATCTCGACCGGAACGCCGAATCGAACGGCGGCTCGCTCGACCACGCGGGCATCGGCTGACGAGTCCGGGCGCAGTTGGTGGTCGACATGGACGACGGTCACGTCGCAGCCTGCCGACACGGCGAGCACCAACAGCGCGAGCGAGTCGGCGCCGCCGGAGACTGCGCACGTGACGTCGGTGCCGGGAGGCGGAAAAGTGCAGCGATCCAGCAGCGAGGCGGTGAGACGGTCCGCCTCGTCGGCCATCGCCATGGGCCGTCAGTCGTCGCGGCGTTTGCGCTTGCTGGGGTAGTGCTGGGAGGTGACGCTCTTCAGATAGCCGCCCACCAGGCCGAGTACAGCCAGGATCGCCACGAAGAACAGGATCACACCGATCCAGAAGTGCCAGATGTAGGCCACGAGCATCCCGTCAGCGTAGCCAGGTACGAAGCCGCTCGACTCATTTCGCTCGGCCGGCCATCGATCGTCGGCGCCCGGGCGCTCACTCGGTGACGGCCTCGCCAGGGTCTGCCTCGACGGGCTGCCCGTCGTCGAGTTCGCCGAAGCACAGCTCGATCTTGGCGATCAACGACATCGGCATCTCGTCGTCACGGCACTTGGCGGCGATCACGGCTTTCAGCTCGGCATGGAAGTCGAACGCCTGGTAGCAGTCGGAGCAGTCCTCGAGGTGCTCCAGCACTGCTCGGGAGGCGTCGTCGGTCAGTTCTTGGTCGAGGAAGGCGTAGAGCTCGCGCAGCGTGTCGTTGCAGTCAGCCATGGGCGGGTACTCCCGGTGCAGGGGCGCCAGGTTCGTCGGGTGTCAGCCCGCGGATGGTCGCGTAGTCGAACAACCGCTTCTGCATCGCCTTTCTTCCCCGGTGCAGGCGCGACATCACCGTACCGATCGGGATGTCGAGGATCTCGGCGATCTCGCGGTATGCGAACCCCTCGACGTCGGCGAGGAGGACCGGCAGGCGGAAGGCCTCGGGTAGGTCCTCGAGCGCCTGTTTCACCTCGTCGTCGGTCAACATCTCCATCAGCTGGTCCTCGGCGCTCTGGGCCGCCGGAAGACTCGAGAGCCGCCGATACATGTACAGGTCCTCGACCTCGGCCAGGTCACTCTGCTGAGGTCGGCGCTGGGCAGCCCGATACGAGTTGATGAACGTGTTGGTGAGGATGCGGAACAGCCACGCACGCAGGTTGGTGCCTTCGGTGAACGATCCGTACCCGCGAAACGCTCGCAGATACGTCTCTTGGACCAGATCCTCTGCGTCGGCGCGCTGGTGCGTCAGCCGCAGCGCGGCGCTGTAGAGCTGCGGCGCGTACTGCATCGCGTCGGCGGCGAATGCGGCTCGGTCTGCCATACCCGTCGACGCTACATGGGGTCGTCGTCGGTCGTCGGTCGGCGAGAAACCTCGACGATGAAGGCGTCGACGGCGCCGATCAGCCGCTCGAGCAGATCGGCGAGCGCAGCCCGTTCGTCCGGAGCGAACGACCCGAGGACATGGGCCATCAGCTGACCACGTCTGCCTGCAACCTCGGCGTGGCGTTGCGCGCCGGCCGCAGTGATCTGGACCCGGACCACTCGACCGTCATCGGTGCAGGTGAGTCGAGAGGCGAGTCCCACGTTGACCAGTCGCTGCACGGCCCGGGTGGCCGTCGACGGATCGATGCGAAGACGTTCGGCGATCTCGGTCATGCGCCACGACTCGTGGTTGGAGAGCAGGTCGAGCGTGTCCATCTGACCTTGCTCGAGAGCGTCCGCTCCGGTTCCGAACAGGTAGTCGCGGAGGTCGCCCATCGAGGCACCGCGGCGCAACTCGATCCAGGCAAGGCCGATCCGGACCGCCAGGTCGTACTGGTCGGGCTGGCGAAGATCGACGGGCTCGACGCTTGACATCAGGCCCTGAGGCTACAGCGGTCGGTCACCCGCTCGAGTAGGGGACGGGGCCCGAGGCGTCATGGTCGTTGCTCCATCACCACGAACTCCCACCCGCCGGCTCGCAGGCCCTGGATGACGGTGGGCAGTGCCTTCAGGAGTTCGCCGGTCGAACCGGAGCCGTCGTGGAACAGCACGACGAGGCCGGAGCCGTTCGCCTTGGCGCTCCTCGCCTGAGACGCGACGGACGAGATGATGTTGGCTGCGCTCGCCGTCATCGACGATGGCCCACCGTTCCAGAGGGCTTGCGACATGCCGAGTGACGCACCGATCTGAGCGACGCGGGCATTCGTCGCGCCGTACGGTGGCCGGAACACGGTCGGGCGGACACCGATCAGCGACTCGACGTAGTTGCTCAGGCGGGTGAGTTCGTTCGTGACGACGGTCGTCGAACTGCGGCTCAGCCACGGGTGGTTCCAGGTGTGGTTCTGGACCGAGTGCCCCGACTCGGCGGCCCGGATCACCAACTGGGGCCAGGTGGTCGCCATCGTTCCGACCACGAAGAATGTTCCGCCCACCTGCGCCTCGTCGAGGATGTCGATGACGCGTCCCGTCACGCCGGCGCGAGGGCCGTCGTCGAAGGTGAGGGCGACCTGTCCCGGCCCGGGCCATGCAGCAGCGGGATACCCGAGCTGCGGCGGAGGGTCGGGTGGATCGACACGCACCGCCGACGCGAGCGCTGCCGCCGGGGTGTCGATGACGGCGATCGGTGGCACGGGTGGCTCGTCGACCGCTGCAACCGGTGCAGCGGATGCAGAGGATGCAGCGGACTCGGCGGTGATCGCGGCCCCGACAGCGCCGACGGCGACCAGCGCAGCGATCGCCGCGTGCCGGATCCGGGTTGCGATCCGGGTGCGGTCCTGCAAGCTCTGCTCGCTCGTGTCCACCCCGCTGCGCCTTCCACCCGGTCTGGTCTCGGGTGTTCCCATGTTGCCAGATCGGCGTCGGTGGATGCGCTCCATCACCCCCGTCAGCGATCGGTGCGGCCGAGTGGGCAGGGTCACAGTGGGCCGAAGCGGGCCAGTTCGTCCGCAGGCGCGAGTGTGCTCGGGCCCACATGCAGGTCGAGCCAGGCATGCATCGCTGCGGCACCGTCCCACGCGTCGCGAACCCTGCGCAGCGCTGCGCGGCTCTGCATCCAGGGTGCCTGCTCCCACGACCTCGATGCGATGAGGCCTCGTCGGCGCAGGAGCGCGATGCGTGGATGGTCCCTCGGGAACCCTCGCGGAGCAGTCTTCAGTTCGCCGATCGCCCCGATCGAGTAGTGACGACGGGTCAGCGACCCGACGATGTCGGTGAGTTCCCGGCCCGCCGCCTCGTTGTCGACGGCCTCGCGGAACCGGCCGAGTTGGTCACTGGCCATCGAGTAGTAGCCGCTCGCTGCGAACAGGCCGGTGGACGACAGTTGGATGTAGAAGCCAGTCCCTCCCTCCGACTCGCCGTACGCGCCCTGGTGATCCTTGTACGGGGTCTTGTCCTTCGAGAAGCGCACATCACGGTGCGGGCGGAACACATGGAACGGGCCGTAGTCGCCCAGTTCGTCGAGGAACGCCTCGAGCGGCGAGCGGACCGCCGTGGCGTAGGTCGTCTTGTTCGCCTGCCAGAAGGTCCGTGAGTTGTCGAGGCTCAGTGATTCGAAGAAGCGGAAGGCGTCGTCGGTGAAACCGCTGAATCGCATGATCGGCAGACTACGCAAGGGGTGCCAAGGGGCGAGATCGGTCGCCGATAGGGTGCGGCGATGGCCCAGCCGTCCAACGATCCGGCAACCCCTCTCGATGCGCTCGGTGTGCTGGCGAGCCAGGACGTCATGGTCACTGCTTCGCTGCGCCATTTCGAGTTGTTCACCGCTCGAGGGTTGTTGACCATCCTGTGGCACGAGCCGACGGCGTCTGTCCGCCCGGCGGCACTGGTGCTGTGCGGCGGAGCGATGGGTGGTCTGCTCGGTCCGGCCGACGGTCTGTATCAGCGTCTCGGCGACACGTGGTCGTCCCGAGGCGTCCCGGTCCTGCGGGTGAGCTACCGCCGACCGAACGATCTCGACGCCTGCTGCGTCGATGTGGCGGCGACCGTTCAGCTCGCTGTCGGCACGGGTGCCGAACGCGTCGTGGTGATGGGTCACAGCTTCGGCGGTGCGGTCGCCGTTCGGGTGGGGGTCGGACTCGATGCGTTCGTCGCAGGTGTCGTGACCTTTGCGACCCAGTCCGCCGGGTGTGAGGTGGCCGGAGGATTGCAGGGTCGACCGCTGTTGCTGTTCCACGGCACGCGCGACGAGATCCTGCCGTCCGACTCGAGCGAGATGGTCAGGATGATCGCTGGTTCGGGCGAGGTCGTGCTGCTCTCGGGGGATGGTCACCTGCTCGACCGGAGCGGCGACGCGATCGACCGACGACTCGAAGCGTGGTTGCCACCGGTCCTCGCCGTCTGAGAGGCCCGCCGAGCGCACGGACATGGCGCCGGCCGGGCGACAGCGCAGGAACGAGGGCAGGTCGCCCCCACGCCGTCGGCGCCGACAAGAGCTACTCACGACTGGTCGATCGGCAGCTCCTCTGGATCCGGAACCATAGAGCGCTGTGGGGTCCGAGTCGAGAGTTTTGACGAATCTTGGATCTCCGTTGGATCGCCGCCGACTCGAGTGCGTTGTGATCCCGTCGTGACGGATGGTGTAGCTTTTTCAAGAGCCGCCAATGATGGCGGCCGGCGCAGGTTCACGAGGGAGGACAGCCAGCACATGCGCGTGCCAGCAGTTTTCGCTGTCGCGCTCGCTGCCGCCCTCGGCGTCGTTGTGCCGGCGCCGCGCGTCGAGGCCAGACGTGAGGACGTCGTCGAGCAGTCGTTCCTCGATCGGCTCAACATGTTCCGCGCCCAGTCCGGGCTTGCTCCGGTCGCCCCGAGCGCCGGCGGAACCTACGGTGCCGAGGCTCATTCGTGCTGGATGCTGAGCAACGGCCTGGCACACGACGAGACGCCTGGGTCGCCCGGCTACACGCCCGAGGGAGACGCTGCTGGCAACAGCAGTCACGTGGCCGTCAGTACGGAGTACGGGCGTCCCGACGCGGAGTTCGCCGACGACCTCATCGGCGGTCCGTTCCACGCCGTTGGACTGCTGCATCCCGGTCTGCGGTCGGTGTCCGCCGGTCGGTGCGACACTGCGAACACACTCGGCTCCCAGCCGTGGAGATCGGCGATGACGGTCGACGTCCGCAGCGGCCTCAGCAGCGGCACCTGGACGTCCAAGCCGATCACGTTCCCGGGCGACGGGGCGATCACGCCACTGTCGAGTTTCGACCGGGAGAGCCCCGACCCGCGTGACTCGTGTGGGTGGTCGGGCGCTGCGGTCGGGCTGCCATTGGTCGCCATGTTCGCTCGTGCACCCGGTGTCGCATCGGCGTCGCTCGCCGGGCCCGGCGGACCGATCGAGGTGTGCGTACTGACCGAGGCGAACACCACCGGTCTGGCGCAGTCGATCCTCCGTTCGCACCGGGCGGTCGTCGTCGTGCCGCGGCAACGACTGGCCGACGGAACCCATTCGGTGAGCGTCGTCGCCGGCACGCAGCGTGCCACCTGGACGTTCGCGGTCGACACCGAATACGAACTGCAACCCGTCACCGCGATCACGTCGGAACCGGTCGGGTTCACGCCGATCGATCCCGTGCGCCTCGCCGACTCACGCAAGGACCTGGGCGTCGTCCGACTCCGTGGCGGCGTGGCGCAGCGACTTCAGGTCGGCGGGAGACTTGGCGTTCCGGGCGGTGCCACGGCAGTGGCGGTCAACCTGACTGCGACCGAGTCGCCTGCCGACGGGTTCTTGACCGCCTATCCCTGCGGTGCGGTACCAACGGTCTCGGCGCTCAACTGGACGGCAGGCATGACCCGCCCGAACAGCCAGATCATCCCGCTCGACGCCACGGGTGGGATGTGCCTGTACTCGAACGTCGACACCGACATCGTGGTCGACGCCACCGGCTACTTCAGCCCGGACAGCCCCGGTCGGTTCACGCCGATCGAGCCGTTCCGCGCCGCAGACTCACGCATCGGGGAAGGCATTCCCGCCCGGATCGAGGGTGGCTCGACGGTCGAGGTACAGATCGGCGGGCTCCGTGGTGTTCCGGTCGATGCGGCTGCTGCGGTGGTCAACCTGACGGTGGTGTCGCCGAGCGGTTTCGGTTTCGCGACCGCGTTCCCGTGCGGCACCACGACGCCTCCGACATCCACCCTGAACTTCGTCGCCGGCGATGTTCGACCGAACAACGCCATCGTCCGGCTCGGCACCGGTGGCCGCCTGTGCGTGTTCTCCACGACGTCGACGGATCTGCTCGTCGACGTCACCGGCTGGATCGGCGCGAGTGGGCTGCGCTACCAACCCCTGGTCCCGCTTCGCATCCTCGACACACGCGACCCGCACCCGTTGCTGTCGGCGTTCCGAGTGGGGCGGAGCGTGCCAGGCCAGGGCACGGTCCGTCGTCATGTGGCCGGTCGGCGCGGCATTCCCGCCGAGGCCGGTGCCGTGACGCTCAACGTCACCGCGGTCGGACACACCGCGTCGGGCTTCGTCACGGTCTGGCCGTCCGGCAGCACCCGGCCCACGGTGTCGACGGTCAACTACCGACCGAAGGTGGTCGAACCGAACGGTGTCCATGTCGGCGTGCGCAATGGGGCGTTCGACCTGTTCTCCCTGTTCGGCGGTCATCTCGTCGTGGACATCACCGGAGTGTGGGTCGCAGCGCCCTGAGCCGGCGCAGGTGCCGAGGCGTCCGCCCGCCCCCGGCAACAAGAACAGCGGGCGGCGACCCTGCCTGCACCGCCCGCTCCGCCGTCTTGCCTCAGAACCCTGTCATACGGCCGGTGCACGCAGACAGGGTCGGAGGTCCCGAATGTCGACCCGGGCGCTGAGTGCGCCGCTCGAGTGTGGAGCCCAGAGAGGGAATCGAACCCTCGACCTTTTCATTACGAGTGAAATGCTCTGCCGACTGAGCTATCTGGGCGGCGGGTCACGAGTGTAGCGACGTCAGGCGCCGTCGCGCCCGACGTAGTACCGCGAGTGCCAGATGCCGGACGGGTCTTCTCCGGCGACCGGCATCCGCCACGTCGACAGGCGCGTCGTGGGCGCATCGAGGCGGAGCGCACAGAGCGCGCGGGGCTGGTCTGAGGTGCCGTCGACGTACGCATCGGCCCACGGCTCGGGCGTGTAGCGCTTTGCGATGTCCCGGTAGAGCGACCGCCACTCGGCATCGGCGCCGGGGGCATGGACGACCTCGACCGAACCCTGCACCACCACCTTGCGGTAGGGCTGGGCATCTTCGTCGATCGAGATGCCGACCCGTCGGTCGCGCACGATGTTGTGCCAGATCACGGCGGGCTGGCGGGGTGTGAAGCAGATGGCGCCGTCGTGGAGGATGAACCACAGCGGCAGCACCCGTGGTGTGCCGTCGGCATCCGTGGTGCCGATCCGTGCCAGATGGCCCGGCTCGGACAGGAATGCGAGCACGTCCTCGTTCGACAGTTTCGGCATGCGAGCGACGCTAGTGCAGCAGTGTGGCTGCCGACAGCGACGGCAGTTCGAGCAGGAGGCACTGCAAGAGCAGCGCCTCGTTCGGGTTCCGGTCGAGCGCCTCGAGTGCCTGGTGGATGCGGCTCACTGCCCGGACGGCGGCATCCGGTCGAGCGGTGGTGCCCTCACCCAGCGCGTCGCGGTAGGCGCCTGCCATGGTCGAGAGTCCGCTGCGGAGTTCATCGGTGCGGTACCGGCGAACCTCACGCTTGTGTCGGTCCTCCATTGCCTTGCGTCCGCTGCCTCGCTCGCCCGAGACGGCGACACGCGCCTCGAGATCGCGGAGCTCGGTCTCGTGGACGGGACCGAGGAACGCCGCCGCCTGATCGGCCAGGCCCGAGATCTCTGCGGCCAGGATGCACGCCGTGGCGCCGGTCCCGTCGAGGCGGGCCGGCATCGACCGAAAGGCTGCGAGGCGCCCGGCAAGACCGTCGTCGGTGGCCAGCACCCGCGCGCGGTCGACATTGCCCGCCGACGCTGATGCTGCTGCCCGAGCGACCACCGGATCGTGGCCCTCGGCTGCCAGGGTGGCCTCGATCGAGGCGAGGTCGGCCGGGCCGAACTCGATCCGGACGCATCGCGATGCAATGGTGACGAACTCGTCCGGAACCTGTTCGGCCAGGATCACGAACACGGTGCCGGCTGGCGGCTCTTCGATCGTCTTCAGCAGCTTGCCGACCTGCTGCGGGCTGACGAGGTGGAACTCGTGCAACACCAAGATCTTCATGGTCGACTCGACCGGTGCCATCGCAGCGATCCGGATCATCTCGCTGATCTCGTCCACCTGGAACGACGCACCCGTGCGACGCATCTCGCGGACGTCGGGGTGGGCGCCGGCGAGTGCGAGCCGCGCGTCGCGATGCCCAGGGTCGTCCCCTCCGCTCATCAGTCGCGCAGCGAACGCCCGTGCGGCGCTGCTCTTCGACGACCCGGCCGGCCCGACGAACAGATACGCGTGAACCGGTCGCTGTGCGCATCGCTGCAGTCGGGCCACGGCCCGCTGCTGCCCGATGACGCCATCCCAGATGCTGGTCGTCACAGCCCGATCCGTTCGTCGAGCGCCCGACGAATCTGTTCCGCCACCAGATCCTCGGGGCCCGAGCCGTCGATGACGACCCACCGCTCAGGCTCGTCGGAGGCGAGCTGGTGGAAACCGGTGCGCACTCGTTCGTGGAAGCTGGCGGCCTCGCGCTCGAAGCGGTCCAGCTCGCGGTCGGCCATCCGTGCGCTCAGGACGGACGGCTCGACATCGAGCAGGACGACGATGTCGGGCCAGCAGCCGTCGATCGCCCAGTCGTTGATGCGTCGGACCTCGTCGATCGCCAGACCACGACCGAAGCCCTGATAGGCGAGCGTGGAGTAGACGCTGCGATCGCTGACGACATGTCGCCCCGATGCCAGAGCGGGTCGGACCACCTGGCTGATGTGCTGCGCTCGATCTGCAGCGGTGAGGAGCGCCTCGGACCGAGGCGCCAGGTCGGTCACGGTGGTGTCGTGGAGGATCGCCCGGATCCGCTGCCCGATCGGTGTCCCGCCGGTCTCGCGGGTGAGGACCGCATCGAGGTGCAGCGCGAGTCGACCGGCCTGGGTGCTCTTGCCGCAGCCCTCGGCCCCTTCGAGTGCGATGTATCGACCGGTCGCCATAGGGACTCCGAACCCTACTGCCCCGATCGCCGCGAGCTGAGGTGGGTCTGTTTCGCCGATCACCCCACCGGGTAGCTGCGCGAGTGTGCACGACTTCGTGATCGTCGCCAACCGTCTACCCGTCGAGCGATGCGATTCGGGGGCGGCGGGCGCTTGGAGGCCGAGTCCTGGCGGTCTGGTCAGGGCGTTGCTCGGCGTGCTCCGCGAGCGCGACGGCGTCTGGGTCGGTTGGAGTGGCGTTGCCTGTGATGTGGCAGGGCCGTCGCCCTCGGGCATCTTCACACTCGACGGTGTCGACCTCGCCGCAGTCGATCTCGATGCCGCGCAGGTCGCCGCCTACTACGAGCAGGTCTCGAACGGCGCGATCTGGCCGCTCTATCACGATGCGATCCGGCCCTCGGTGTACGACGCCGAGAGCTGGGCCACCTACCGCGCCGTGAATGCCGCGTTCGCCGAACGAGCGGCGCTGGTCGCTGCTCCGGGTGCCACGGTGTGGGTGCACGACTATCACCTCCAGCTCGTGCCCGCCATCCTCCGGGCCCTGCGCCACGACCTCCGGATCGGGTTCTTCCTGCACATCCCGTTCCCCCCGCAAGAGCTGTTCATGCGCCTCCCGTGGCGCGAAGAGGTCATCGAGGGGATG
Organism: Actinomycetota bacterium; assembly: GCA_039796935.1. Taxonomy (GTDB): domain Bacteria; phylum Actinomycetota; class Acidimicrobiia; order Acidimicrobiales; family Ilumatobacteraceae; genus VFMC01. The sequence continues at coordinate 28,555 of JBDKIV010000174.1, forward strand.
CTCGGTGCCGATCTGGTCGGATTCCAACGAGGGGTGGCGGTCGACAACTTCTGCGGGCTCGCGAACCGTCTGCTCGACCTTCGGGTCGACGATCACACCGCACGCACCGCTGACGGCCGAAGCGTGAGCGTCGGCTCGTTCCCGATCTCGATCGACGTCGGCGAGATCGATGCCATCAGCGCACGACCCGAGACGGCATCTGCAGCACTGGCCATTCGTGCTCGTCTCGGTCACCCGGACGTGGTGCTGCTCGGTGTGGATCGACTCGACTACACGAAGGGGATCGAGGAGCGATTGCACGCCTTTCGGACCTTGCTACGCGAAGAAGGTTGTCGGTCGGGTGTCGTGCGGCCGTCACGAGTGATGGTCCAGATCGCCGTGCCGAGCCGCGAGTCGGTCGGCGACTACCAGTCGCAGCGAGAGCGTGTGGAGCAACTGGTCGGTGCGATCAACGGTGAGTTCGCGACACTCGGACATCCGGCGATCCACTATCTGCACCAGAGCCTTCCGCTCGAGGAACTGATCGCGCTCTACCGAGCCGCCGACGTCATGCTGGTCACGCCGTTGCGCGACGGGATGAACCTCGTGGCCAAGGAGTTCGTCGCGTCACGTCGCGACAGCGACGGCGTGCTGGTCCTCAGCGAGTTCGCCGGGGCTGTCGACGAACTGGTCGATGCGATCGTGGTCAACCCTCACGATCCGGACGCGCTGGTGACAGCGCTCCGGACGGCGCTCACGATCGACCGGACCGAAGCACACGAGCGGATGCTCCGACTCCGTGCGGCCGTTGCGGCGAACGATGTGAACCGTTGGGCATCGCGGTTCCTCGGACAACTCCAGGTGGTACCGGCGTGATCGGCGGACCTCGGGTGCGCCGGGATCTGCCGCTCGGCGACCCTGTCGACATCGCCCGGCGCGCCGCAGCCCTCGAGGCGCCCGTCCTCGTGGCGTGCGACGTCGACGGCACCCTGTCGGAGATCGCGCCGACCCCGGCCGAGGCCCGCCTCGAGGCCGGGGCGCTCGCTGCGCTTCGCGCCGTGACTGCCCGTGACATCGCCGTGCTGGTCGTGTCTGGTCGCTCGGTCGGCGAGTTGCGCCACCAGTTCGGCCTCCACACGGCTGCTGCGCCGGGTCGGTCCGCTGGACTGCTGCTCATCGGGTCGCACGGCGCCGAGATCGACGGCGAACTCACGCTCGATCCGGTGGAGGCTGCCAGATTGGCGTCCGTTCGGAACCATCTCGAGGGTCTCGCCGCCCCGGTGGTCGGAGCGCTCGTCGAGGTGAAGCCCTGTGCCATTGCGCTCCATGTTCGACAGGTCGAACCCCCAGCCGATGCGCGCCTGCTGGCGATGGTGGTCGAGCGGTACGCCCGTGAGGCGTCAGTGACGCTCCTCGAGGGCAAGCAGGTGATCGAGGTCGCCGTCCGACAGGTGACGAAGCGGTCGGTGATCGAACAGATCCGTGGCCTGCTGCGGCCGACGAGTGTGCTGTTCGCCGGTGACGACGCGTCGGACGAGGCCGTGTTCGAGTCGCTCGGGCCGCGTGACCTCGCCGTCCGGGTCGGCTCGGGTGAGACCTGTGCAGACTGTCGCCTCGCCGTCCCGGCCGACCTGGTGCGGATGCTCGACGAGTTCGCCGTGCTGTGGGCGTGACGCCTGCCCTCAGCGCTTCTTGGCGGGTGCCTTCTTCGCCGGGGCCTTCTTCGCCGGAGCAGCGCGCTTGGCGGCCGCCTTCTTGGTGGCGCTCGCCTTCTTCGCCGCAGGGCCTCCCTTTTCGATGATCGCGTCCCGTCGGATCGCCAGCAGTTCGTAGGCGCGCTCGGCAAGCATGGTCTCGAGGCGGTCACCCTTGCTGAGCGAGGCATTCGTCTCGCCATCGGTGACGTACACGCCGAACTTGCCGTCCTTCGCGACGACCGAGCGCTGACTGACGGGGTCGGTGCCGAACTCGCGTAGCGGCCCCTTGGCGGCGAGGTTGGCGCCGCCGCCGCGACGGAAGACCTTCGGCTGCTGGAAGATCTCGGTCGCCCGCTCGAGGGTGATCGTCAGCAGTTGTTCCTCGCTGTCGATGTTCCGGTAGTCCTTGCCCTTGTGGACGTACGGCCCGTACCGGCCGTTGTTGGCGATGATCTCGACCCCGTCGTTCGGATCGACACCGAGGGTTCGCGGCAGTTGCAGCAGTGCCTCGGCATCGTCGACGGTGATGCGCTCGAGCGTCATCGTCTTGAACAGGCTGGCCATCTTGGGCTTGTCGAGTCCGCGGGGCGGGTTGTCGGCGGTGCCCCACTGCACGTACGGCCCGTACCGGCCGTTCTTGGCGAACACGGGGTAGCCGTCGAGCTCGCCGATCGGTTCGTCGCTCTTCGGCAGCGACAGCAACTCGAGGCACTTCGCGACGGTCAGCTCGTCGGGAGTGAGATCGTCGGGCACGCTCGCGGTGTCCTCGCCGCGTTTCACGTACGGTCCGTACTTGCCGGGCTTCACCACGATCTGGACGCCATCGGGATCGAGGCCGATGGGGAAGGTGTTCACCTCGGCGGCATCGATCTCGTCGAGGTTCTCGGCGACCAGTTGCTTGAGGCCCACCAGGCGATCGTCCTCGACGCCGAAGTAGAAGTCGGCCAGCCAGTCCTGCTTCTGGCGTTCGTTCCGGGCGATCGAATCGAGGTCCTCCTCGATCCGGGCCGTGAACTCGTAATCGACGAGCCGGTCGAAATGCTTCTCGAGCAAACCCACCACGGCGAACGCGGTCCACGTCGGCACGAGCGCCTGACCCTTCTTCCAGACGTACCCACGGTCTTGCACCGTCTGGATGATCGAGGCCCAGGTGGACGGTCGGCCGATGCCGAGCTCTTCGAGCTTCTTCACCAGCGAGGCCTCGGTGTAACGAGCGGGCGGCGATGTGGCGTGCCCTGCAGGGGTGAGTGACTCGACGGGAACCGCGGCCCCGACGGTGAGCGGTGGCAGCAGTGCTTCGCGCTCGCCCTCGTCGGTGTCGTCGCTCGATTCGACATAGACCTGGCGATAGCCCGGGAACGTGATGGTGGTGCCGCTGGCCGAGAACTCGGCGTCGGTGGCGGTGGCCGCACTTGCGACCCTCGTGAGCGCACCGAGACGGATACTGACCGTGGTACCGACGGCGTCGGCCATCTGCGATGCGAGCGTGCGCTGCCAGATCAACCGGTAGAGCGACATCTCCTGACCGTTCAGCTCGCCGGCAAGTGCATCGGGTGACCTCAGCGGCGTGGTGGGTCGGATCGCCTCGTGGGCCTCCTGGGCGTTCTTGATCTTGCCGGAGTACTGCTTGGGTGCTTTCGAGAGGAACTGGGCGCCGTACGTCGTACCGACCACGGTCCGCACCGCGGCGAGGGCCTCGTCGCTGAGGACCACGTTGTCGGTACGCATGTACGTGATGTAGCCCCGCTCGTACAGACCCTGCGCGAGGCGCATCACCTGAGAGGCGCTGAGGCGAAGCTTGCGGCCGCCCTCCTGCTGCAACGTCGACGTCATGAACGGCGCCTTCGGTGAACTGCGATACGGCTTGTCCTCGACCGAGCGCACCGAGAACTCGGCCGTGGCGAGCGAATCGGCGAGCGAGCGGGCGAGGCGCTCGTCGACCACGGTGACACCCGACTTGGGCCGGCCGTCGGCTCCGAAATCCTTGCCCGTCGCCACCCGGCTGCCATCGAGCGCGACGAGGGTCGCGGCGAAGGCCGGCGCCGTGGCGGTGAGTAGTTCGATGTCCCAGTACCCGGCGCTGACGAAGGCGATCCGCTCTCGCTCGCGTTCGACGATCAGCCGCACGGACGGGCTCTGCACCCGACCGGCCGACAGTCCGCGGTTGACGCGGCGCCACAGCACGGGCGAGACCTCGTAGCCGTAGAGACGGTCGAGCAGCCGACGCGTCTCGGCCGCGTCGACCAATCCGTAATCGATGCCGCGTGGGTTGCTCACCGCCTGATCGATCGCCGACTTGGTGATCTCGTGGAAGACCATTCGCTTCACGGGAACCTTGGGCTTGAGGTACTCGAGGAGGTGCCAGCTGATGGCTTCTCCCTCGCGGTCTTCGTCGGTCGCGAGATAGAGCTCGCTCGCGTCCTTCAAGGCGGCGCGCAGCTCTTTGACGACCTGCTTGCCCCGCTCGGTCAGCTCGTACGTCGGCTTGAAACCGTTGTCGACATCGATCGAGAGACCCTTGCTCGGCAGATCGGCGACGTGGCCGACCGAGGCGCGCACGTCGAAGGCCGACCCCAGGAACTTGGAGATGGTCTTGGCCTTTGCGGGCGACTCGACGATGACGAGCGGGCGGGACATCGGCCTATCGCTACGGCATGGAGGGTCGGGTTGTCAAGCTGCGTCGCCCGATCGGGTCGTCAGACCTGTGCTTCGCACAGGGCGCGAGTGCCGTCGATCGTGACGGTCGTGCGGTCGCCGGCAGCCATCGAGGCAGCTCCCATACCTGCCACGTGCACCGACACGAGCGTGTCGACGACGTCGAGACGCACCGAGACCACGGTGGCGGCACCCTGGAAGGTACGTGCGACCACCGTGCCTGGAATCCCCTCGTCGGGGGTCTCGTCGGCATGCAGACGGAGGTCCTCCGGACGGACCAGCATCGTGACTCGGGTGCCGGCCGAGAGCGAATGATTCGCCGCCACCGTGACGGCCCCGACGCGAACGGCACCGGAGCCGACGGTCTCGGCCGGCAGTTCGTTCATCGAGCCGACGAATCGAGCCACGAACGTGTTGGCGGGCGACCGGTACACCTCGGTCGGCGTGCCGAGTTGCTCGAGACGGCCATTCGACATGACCCCGACCCGGTCGGAGATGCCGAGGGCCTCCTCCTGGTCGTGGGTGACGAACAGCGTGGTGATGCCCAACTCGGTCTGGATGCGACGGATCTGGTCGCGCAGCGTCAGGCGCACCTTGGCATCGAGCGCGCTGAGCGGTTCGTCGAGCAGCAGCACCTGTGGCTGCACCGCGAGCGCACGTGCCAGCGCGACGCGCTGCTGCTGGCCGCCCGACAACTGGTGCGGATACCGATTGGCGGTCGACGTGAGTTGCACCATGTCGAGCGCTTCCGACACACGACGAGTGCGCTCGGCCTTGTCGACCTTGCGGGTGCGCAGGCCGAACTCGACGTTCGCTGCGACGGTGAGGTTGGGGAAGAGGCTGTAGCTCTGGAAGACCATGCCCATGTTGCGCTTGTGGGCCGGCACGCGGGTGATGTCACTTCCGGCGACGTTGACCGATCCCGAGTCGGCGAACTCGAATCCCGCAGCGATGCGCAGGGCGGTGGTCTTGCCGCACCCCGACGGCCCGAGCAGGGCGATGAGTTCGCCCTCGTGCACGTCGAGGTCGAAATGCTCGAGGGCAACCGTGGGGCCGAACGTCTTGCGGACGCCGTTGAACGAAAGAGTGGTCACAGAGAGTCCTCGACGGGAGTGGCGGCAGGGTCGACGGTGGCGACGAAGGGACGTCGGGGTGAGGTGCGTGGACGGGTGAGCACGCTGAGCAGGACGAACAACAGCACCGTCACCAACAGTGCCAGGAGGTTGAGTCCGTAACCGGCCTGCGGTTCGCGCCCGACGAACACGATCTGGAATGCGGGGAGCGTCTGCTTGAGGAGCACGCTCGCCAAGGTGTACTCGCCGATCACGATGGCGGCCGTGAGGAACGACGCCGAGATGATCGAGGTCCGCAAGTTGGGCAGCAGCACTCGGAACAGGGTGGCGATCCACCCGGCGCCGAGGCTACGCGACGCATCGACGAGGGTCCGCAGGTCGATCGCCCGCAGGCCGGCGTCGATCGATCGGTAGGTGAACGACAGCGCCAACACCATGTAGAACGGGATCAACGAGTAGTCGGAGTTGAGGAACCACCGTGCGTAGGGCTTGACGATGATGATGCCGGCCACCAGGGCGATGGCAGGGATCATGTACGGCAGCAGGGTGAGGAACTCGATGAGTGCTCGTGCCTTCGGTACACGGAGATGTACCCAGATCGCCGTCGGAACCAGGAGCAGCAAGATCACGAGGACCGTGCCGATCGCCAGCTTGAGGCTCAGCTGGAGCGACTCCCAGAACGCGGGCTCCTCGAAGGCCTCGAACAGGCCCGACAGCGACCACTTGTCGAACAGCGTGTCCCAACCGAGCAGGACGGTCGGCACGTTCTGCAGCGCGTAGCGCGCCAGGGTCAGCAACGGGGCGAGGAAGAAGACGGCGCTGACGACGAGCACGATGGTGGGCACGATGCGGCCCACCCACCGCCTCGGCCGCCCAGATTGCTTGGCGGAGACGGAAGCGGTCATGCCTGCCACCGTTCGGCCCGCTTGCGGATCGTCCAGTACAGACCCATCGAGACCGCCATGATGACGATCATCCAGGCGGCGAGCGCGTAGCCGACGGCGTCCTCGCCGATGCTGACGTCGCCGCCGAGGAAGAAGCCGATGCGGCGCGAGACGATCTTCGAGTTGTCCGTGAGGACGCTCGCTGTCGCATAGGCGCTGAAGGAGTTGGCGAACAGCAGGAGAAACCCGCCGAGCAGCGACGGGGTGAGCACCGGCAGGCCCACGCGGCGCCAGTACGTGAACGTCGTGCCGCCCAGGTTGGCGCACGCTTCGCGCCATGCCGGGCGGAGTCCGTCGATCGCCGGCAGCGTGATGAGGACCATCAACGGAATGTTGAAGTAGGCGTAGACGATGATGAGGCCCGAGACATTGCCGAGATCGAAATCGCCCGCATAGAGGTCGACGATGCCGGCCTCTTTGAGGATCTTGGTGAGCACACCCTGGCGACCCAGGAGGCTGAGGAACGCGAATGCGAGCGGCAGGCCGCCCATGTTCGCCGCGACGCCGCTGAACGACGCGACGAGGCTGCGCAGCCATCGCGGCCGTGTTGCCGTGGCCGCTGCGTAGGCCAGCAAGGTGCCGAGCACCACGCCGACCAGCGCGGCTCCGGCGGAGAACGTGATCGAGAACTGGAACGCAGCCCAGTTCTGGCCGGTGATCCCCTCGGACATCGCCGAGAACGACCAGCCGTCTTCGGTGCGCAGCGCGTTGATGAACACGCTGACCGCAGGGATGAACAGGAACAGGACGAGGAACGACAGGAACGGCAACAGGCCGAGCCACGCCCAGCTACGGCGTGCCTTCGGCCGCGCCGAGGGGGCCGCGCCAGTGGCGCGGCCCCCGTCGGCAATCACCTCGTTCGTCGGGGTGACGACAGCCATGTATTGGTCAGGCGTCGGCCACCAGCGGACCCCACTGCTCGGCCAGGACTGCCTTGGCGGCAGCGATCTGAGCCGGGGTGAGGAACGCCACCTGGTCGAGCAGCTCTGCCGGGGGCAGGTTGGCGCTGTTCGCCTCGGTGACGAGGCCACGCTCGGTCAGCGACACGATGCGGGCCGGAACGGCTCCACCTTCGAGGTAGCCGAGGGCTCCCTCGTCGGAGAAGATGTGCTCCATCCACAGCTTCGAGCAGGCCTGGTGGGGCGAGTTCTTGACCACGCCCTGGCCGTAGAAGCCACCGTAGATGCCGTCGCTCGGGAAGTTGACCTCGACCTCGAGGCCGGCCTCTTCGAGCTGGCTGCGCAGACCGGGAACGTTGTAGCTCCAGTCGATGGCGATGGGCGTCTCGCCCGAGAGCACCGTCTCCTTGGTGACGTCGGTGCCACCGAGGTTGCCCGACTTCTTCAGCTCGGCGAAGAACTCGATGCCGGGAAGGATGTCGTCGGCGCTGCCGCCGTTGGCGATGCTGGCCGCCATGACCGCTGCGAAGGCCGAGCCCGCCTCACGCGGGTCGCCGTTGAGGTTGACGAGGCCCTTGTACTCGGGCTTGGTCAGGTCGGCGAAGGTCTTCGGTGCGGTCGGGACGATCGTCGTGTTGGTGGTGATCGCCATGATGCCGTAGTAGGCCGCGGTCCAGTTGTTGTCCGCGTCCTTCAGGCCGGCAGGGATCTCCGAGTCGGTCGTCAGCACGTACGGCTCGAACAGGCCCTTGTCGACCATCTCCTGGGCGATCGCCGGGCTCACGTCGACGTTGTCGGGCATGTCGTCCTGGCCGGCCAGTGTCTCGACGGCCTCCATCTCGTCGGCGGACGAGGCGTCGGGGTTGGCCACCGGGTTCTCGACGCCGGGGTACTTGTCGCGGAAGCTCTGGAGGATGCCCTTGTAGTTCGCCCACTCGTCCGGCAGAGCGATCAGGTTGACCTTGCCTTCGGCCTTGCACTCTTCGTACAGGGCGGCGAGCGGGTCATCCGACGGTGCGTCGGTTGCGGGTGCTGCGTCCGTGGCCGGTGCAGCGTCGGTTGCCGGTGCTGCATCGGTTGCCGGGGCGGCGTCGGTTGCGGGTGCTTCCGTCGTGGCGGTGTCCTCGCCGTCGTCGCCACATGCAGCGACGAACAGGCCGAGGGTTGCGACCAGCGCAAGCACTGTCCTCTTCTTGGTTGATCTCATGGATGTCCTTTCTGTTCACGGGGACGGTCCGACGGTAGCAGCCGCTGGAACGACCGAGCGACGGAGGGGTGGCGAAGAGATGAACCAGAGGTGAACAGTGACCCGGTGAAATCGCTCGAGGAGCCGGTCGCAGGTGTGCCTGCCGACCCGGTTCCGTGCTGTGGATCCGCTGCATCGGCACAGACCGGGGTACCGTGCCGGACATCGACGACCTCGTGACGACAGCGCTCTGCGGGCCGCCCGGCGGCGATGCGCGCCTCGGTTGGAATGCGCGGCTCGAGGCGAGCCTGCGCGAGGCGGCCACCACGGTCGGCTCGCCCCGATGCGGTCGTGTCAGTCGCCTCGATCGCGGATGGAGTTCGGTGATGTACGGGCTCGAGGACCCGCCCGTGCGAGTCCGCAACATCGGTGCCGACGTCGCCGTCGGGGACTGGGTCGTCATCAGCGACGACGGCGAACGCGTCGACCACGTGGTCGGCCGGTACAGCGCCTTCACGCG
>JBDKIV010000175.1:0-15825 GCA_039796935.1 Actinomycetota bacterium
ATCGGGCTGGCAGTCTGCTCGCGGGTGTACGTGGCCATGTCGTGCGGGATCAACGTCGGCTCGCCAGCCGCCATGGCCAGCAGCTGCGCCTGGCACGAACGGTCCATCGACAGGAACCAGAATGCTGCCTCGTCGACGCTCTGCCCGACCGTGAACAGACCATGGTTCTTGTGGATGGCTGCCTTGCCGGTGGGGAAGTGGGCTGCAAGCTCTCGGCCTGCCTCGACCTCGAACACGACCGCGCCGCCCTGTACCGAGATCACGGTGTGATCCTCGTAGAAGATGCACGAATCCTGCGTGATGGGCGCGAGCGGAATGCCGAGCGAACTGAAGGCCTTGCCGTGAACGCTGTGGCTGTGCGCCGCTGCGATCACGTCGGGCCGCGCCGCGTGCACCGCGGCGTGGATGACGAAGGCGGCGCGGTTGACGGGCTTGCTGCCGTACACCACCTCGCCGGCGTGGTTCACGAGGATGAGATCGCTGACGCGGATGTGCCGAAAGCTCATGCCGAACGGGTTCACCCAGAAGTGATCGGGGAACTCGGGGTCGCGCACCGTGATGTGTCCGGCCACGCCCTCTCCGAAGCCGACACGGCCGAAGATGCGCAGCGCGCCGGCGAGCTTCTGCTTGCGGTGCAGGCGCTCTTCTTCGACGGACGCGAACGGGCCGGGTAGGTCGAGGCCGACCTGCTGCGGTTCGAGCACTCGCCCGTCGATCATGCGCACGGAGGGATCGGCGGCGTTCTCGGTGGTGGTCATGTCGAGCATGGTAGGTCACGGCGAGGCCGGTACCGACGACGCGTGGAGAGTCGGCCGGTCGGGTCGACCGGGCTCGTCACCTGCGAGACTCGGGCCGTGAACACCGTCATCACCCCATCGACGATCGCTCCTCCCGCTGCTCGCTACGCCCATGGCGTGCTGTGCAGCACGGGGTCGACGGTCTTGCACACCTCGGGGATCGTGCCGACACGGCCCGACGGATCGACGCCGACCGACATCGCCGACCAGGCGTTGGTCGTGTGGTCCAACATCGAAGCGGTGGTGGTCGAGGCCGGAATGGCCATGTCGGACATCGTCAGCATCACCACGTACGTGGTCGTCGGGCATCTGGACGAACTCGGGAGGGTGATGGCAGCGCGCGACGCAGCCCTCGCCGGGCATCTCGCGTGCAGCACGCTCGTCACCGTGCCGGCGCTCGCCCGTCCGGAGTGGAAGATGGAGATCGCTGTCATCGCGGCGCGCTGAGCCATCCGGTTGCAGGGGCACTCCCGATCGGGTGCCGACGAGGGCGCCGGGACGGGCGCCGGGATGGGGCACCGAGCGGGCATGCGTCCTACGCTGTGGCACGTGAGTGACGACAAGCGAACCGACTCCGGCATCGAAGTGAAGGCGCTGTACGACGCGTCCGACTTGGCGGGTTGGGACCCAGCGGTCCAACTCGGTTCGCCGGGGCAGCCGCCTTACACCCGCGGGGTCTACCCGACCATGTACCGCGGCAAGCTCTGGACGATGCGCCAGTACGCCGGTTTCGGCACGGCAGCCTCGACGAACGAACGGTTCAAGTTCTTGCTCCAGGCAGGTCAGACCGGTCTGAGCTGCGCCTTCGATCTGCCGACTCAGATGGGCTACGACAGCGATCATCCCCGTGCCGAGGGCGAGGTCGGCAAGGTCGGCGTGGCGATCGACTCGATGGCCGACATGAGGACGCTGCTCGGCGGGCTTCCGCTCGATCAGGTGAGCACGTCGATGACCATCAACTCGACCGCAGCGATCCTGCTGCTCATGTACGAGTTGGTCGCCGAAGAGCAGGGTGTCCCTGCGTCGGCCATCAGTGGCACGATCCAGAACGACCTCCTGAAGGAGTACATCGCTCGCGGCACGTACGTGTACCCGCCGAAGCCGAGCATGCGGATCATCACCAACATCTTCGAGTACTGCGCTCAGCACGTCCCGAAGTGGAACACGATCTCGATCTCGGGCTACCACATCCGCGAGGCAGGCTCGACGGCAGTGCAGGAGATCGCGTTCACGGTCGCCAACGGCATCGCCTACGTCGAGGCGGCCATTGCGGCGGGTCTCGACGTCGACGCCTTCGCCCCACGGTTGAGCTTCTTCTGGAACGCGCACAACAACTTTTTCGAAGAGGTCGCCAAGTTCCGGGCATCCCGCCGCGTGTGGTACCGGCTCATGACCGAGCGGTTCGGCGCGAAGAAGGAGTCGAGCAAATTGCTCCGTTTCCACACCCAGGTGGGTGGTTCGACCCTCACCGCGCAGCAACCCGAGAACAACATCGTCCGCGTCGCCGTGCAGTCGATGGCGGCGGTGATGGGCGGAACACAGAGCCTGCACACGAACGGCTACGACGAGGCGCTGAGCCTGCCGACCGAGCGTGCGGCGCGGATCGCGCTCCGCACCCAGCAGATCATCGGCTACGAGAGCGGCATCGCCGACACCCCCGACCCGCTGGCCGGTAGCTACTTCGTCGAGACCCTGACCGACGAGATCGAGGCTCGGGTCTGGGAGTACCTCGAGCGGATCGACGAGATGGGCGGAGCGGTCGAGGGCATCCTGGCCGGTTTCCAGCAGGACGAGATCGAGCAGGCCGCCTACGAGTACGCCCGGTCCATCGACGACGACCGGCGGGTGATCGTCGGCGTCAACAAGTTCACCGTCGACAACGAGCCCGAGCCCGACGTGTTCCCGATCGACCCGTCGCTCGAGAAGGGACAGCGGGCCTCATTGGCCGAGTACAAGGCGAATCGTGACCTGTCGCTCGTCGAGGCGCGTCTGCGCGATGTGGCCGATGCGGCACGCGGCACGCAGAACCTCCTGTACCCGATGAAGGAGGCGTTGCGTGCCGATGCGACCTTGGGTGAGATCAGCGACGCGCTGCGCGAGGTGTTCGGTACCTACCAACCCGGTCGCTGACCGGTCAGCGGACGACTCCCGGCCATGACGGGTCTGTCCATCGGGGTCGACGGTGCTGCGCGCTGCTGGTGGTGCGGGGACGATCCCGTCTATGTGGCCTATCACGACGACGAGTGGGGCAGGCCGGTCACCGACGACCATCGGCTGTTCGAGAAATTGTGTCTCGAGGGGTTCCAGTCGGGCCTGTCGTGGCTGACGATCCTGCGCAAGCGCGACAGTTTCCGGCGTGCGTTCGCAGCGTTCGACCCCGTCGTGGTCAGCTCGTTCGGCGATGGCGACGTCGAGCGGTTGCTCGGCGACGCGTCCATCGTCCGTCACCGCGGCAAGATCGTGTCGACGATCAACAACGCGCGGCGGGCACTCGAATTGATCGACGAGTTCGGTGGCCTGGCCGACTACCTGTGCGGATTCATCGATCGAGGTTCGCCGGTCCCGGCGCCGATGGTTCCGGCCGACGTGGCGTCACGCACCGAGGCGTCGACGTCGCTGTCGCGTGACCTCAAGCGTCGTGGGTGGACGTTCGTCGGACCGACCACGGTCTATGCGTTCATGCAGTCGATGGGGATGGTGAACGATCATCTCGAGGGGTGCTCGACGCGGGCACAGTGTGCGCCTTTCGCCGGCTGAGCCGACCCACGATCCCGTCCGGAAGTGCGATGGCCGCGACGACGAGGAGCACCCCGTTGACAGCGAACTGGTAGCGGCTCGCCTCGGCGCCGGCCAGCAGCGTGACCACCCCGCCGGTGGCCAGCGCGCCGGCCACGAGCGCCCCCAACGGGGTGGCGATACCCGCCAGGTACACGATGGCGAGGGCAACGATCGCGCCGAAGGAGTCGAACGATCGAACAGAGAGCGTCTGGCGTTGATAGGCGGTCAATGACCCGGCAAGACCTGCCAGGAACGCCGAGCAGGCGAACGCCGTCAACTTGACGCTGGTGACCGAGATGCCGAGCGACGCAGCGGCTCGTTCGTTGCCTCGCACCGCCAGCCATCGGCGGACGACGGCGCTCCGCCCGAATGCGACCGCACCCACGAGCACGATCGTGGTGACGGCGATCACCATCAGCCCGAACGCTCGACGGGGGTAGGCATCACCGACCGCTGCGATGTCGAGATCGAGCCCGAAGATGCTGGGTGCCGGAACCTTGGATCCCTCGACCCCGCCGGTGAACCAATCCCAGGTGAAGACCAACTGCTCGACCGCGATCGCTGCGGCCAGCGTGGCCATCGCGAGGGTCAACCCGCGAACACGCAGAGCCGGAAGACCGATGACGAGACCTGCGGCTGCGGCGACCGCCGATGCGAGGAGTGGTGCGAGGGGGAACGGTATGCCCCACCCGTCGGCGAGCTTCACGAGCGTGAACGCACTGATACCGGCGAACGCCGTGGTGGCCAGGTTGATCTGGCCGACATAGCCGGTGGGTAGCACCACGGCGAGCGCTGCGATCGAACCGATACAGCTGATGATGACGGCGCTTCGCCACTGGCTGTTGCCGGTCACCATCACCAGGACTGCAGCGACCATCGCGGCGATGACGACGGCATCGGCTCGACGGGGGAGGTGCGGTGACGGGAGACGGATCGAGCGCAGTGAATCGCGGGTCGGCAGGTTGCCGGAACCGACCAGCAAGGTGACGAGGATCACGAGCAGCGGTACGCCCTGCTGCAGCCCGACGTCGGGGAGTTGCTCGATCGTGCTCTGCAGGTGGAGCAGTTCGCTCTGCACCATGCCGATTCCGAGTGCTGCGAGCACGGTGACGAAGACGGCGGTGAACCGGCCGACCAGTGCTGCAGCGATCGCTGGGACGACCAGCAGGCTCGTCTCGATCGGTGACAACTTGGTGATCGGCGCGGACAGCACGACGGCCAGTGCCGCGAACACACTTGCCGCGATCCAGTTGCCGAGGGCCACGAGGTCGGCGCGAACTCCGATCAGCAGTGCCGCGCGTTCGTTCTCGTCGACGGCCCGCGTGGCCAAGCCGAACCTGGTTCGTCGGGACACGATCGACAAGGCGATCGCTGCAGCGATGGCGATGGCGGTCAGCCACAGGCGATCGGCGTAGATGGCGATCGAGTCCCCGAATCGGACGAGTCGGTTCGGCAGGATCGGGTCGATCACGAGCGAGGTGGCACCCTGTGCGTCGAATCGCAGCGATGTCACCGAGATCAGGTACAGCATCACACCGAGCGACGCGACCAGTCGCGCCAAGGGCGAGGCGCGCCGAAGCGGCCGGTAGACGACGAGGGCGAGGAACGCCCCGATGGCAGCAGCGAGCAGGCCGATGATCCCGAGCGCCGTCGCCACGGTCGGCACTCCTCCGATGTCGAAGTCGGGTACACCGAACAGGGGGAGCACGAGGCGACCGCTCTGGCGGAACCAGAAGTAGGCGGTCGCGCAGTACGTCCCGAGCGCAGCGTGGGCGAAGTTGACGACGCCACTGGCTTGGAACGTCACCACCAGTCCGAGTGCCAGCACCGCGACGGCGGAGCCTGCCCCCAAGCCGAGCAACAGTGCGCTCAGGTGCGGGGCCATGTGACCCCGGAGGCGACGCGTGTCGAGGTGCTCACGCCAGACCTGCGACGAGGGCCGGCACGTCGATCCACCCGTCCGACTCCTGGACGACCGCGCCGACATCGTCGGGAAGGCGGAACAGCGTCGCCTGGGGCGAGCACAGGGCCGGGAAACCGGGTACCTGCTGTCCGTCGCAGGTGTATGGATGCCCCCAGAAACTCGGGGCGTCCTTGCCGGCGCGAAGCTCGGCGGCGATCGACTCGGGCGTGATCACCCCGTCGATCCGGTCGAGCACTGCCCAGAGGTTCATCGCCGCGCGAAAGCCGATGGTCCCGGCGCCACCCGCCGCTGCGTCGGCGTAGCGGTCGGTGACCGCCACGAAGAGATCTCCGTCGGTGGACGCATCGAAGGTGCCCTCGCTGTTGAAGATGATCGGTGCCTGAACCTCGTCGGGGACCTGGGCGATGATCTCTGCAGCGGCGCACGCGCCGACGATGTAGGCCCGCCCCTCGTAACCGAGGTCGTGGATGGATGTCATCAGCGGAAGGCAGGCCGAATCGGCGGCTGCGACGGTGATCGCATCGGCCCCCGAGTTGATGGCGGTGGTGACGATCGGGAGGAAGTCGGTCGTGGTGATGGGGAACGGAATGAGGGTCACCGTCATGCCGAGGCTCTCGGCCACTCGGGCGGCGTAGTCGGTCGCTGGCACCGAGAAGCTCTCGAAGTCTCCGTAGGCGATGGCGATGCTTCGTGCCCCCTTCGCGTGCGCGTCGGCGACGAAGGCCACGTAGGCGCCGGTGATGCTCCCGCTGAACGAGAACACGTTGGCGCTGCGCAACTCTGCGAGGGTCGTGGGTAGCGACGAGACGAGCGGGATGCCGTTCTGCTCGAGCACCGGGAGCGAGCCGGTCGCAGTGATGTCGATACCGCTCAGGACGGCGACGGCTCCGGCCTGGACCATCTGTTGAGCACATGCCTGGGACTGTTCGACCGAGAAGCTCGTGATGCAGGTCTCGAGTCGGATCGGGCGACCGCCGGCGCCGCCGAGCTCGGCATTGATCCAGGCGGTCGCAGCCTCCATCGCTCGTCGAATCTCGGGGAACGAGCCGATGGGTGTGTTCTCCTGGTTGATGACGCCGACGACGATCGGGTCGGCGGAGGAGTCCGCCGGTGTGGCGAGGGCCGGAACGACCCCGAACGCCCACGCTCGGCCGGCGTGCGCGGCGACGACCGAACCGTCGTCGGCGACGGCCGTCGTCGACGGGAGGCCCCCGGACGACGTCGTGGTCACGTCGGCATCGACGATGGTCGACTCGGCTCGTGCCTGCGTGGTGGTCGTGGCGGTGTCGGCCGAGCCGGGGATCGGCCCTTCGGTGCACGCCCCGGCAACAGCTAGTGCCGTCACCACTGCCAGCAGTTGTCGTCGCAACGGTCCCCCTCGTCGCGGCCGCACCCCACGGCCCACGTCGGCACGCTAGCCGCTCGTCGCTCGCCGTCCGGGCAGTCAGGCGAGCCCGAGCCGCTCGAGGGCCTCTGCCGTGAGTCGCTTGTAGTCGAGCTTTCCGTTGGCGGCACGGCCGATGCTCGCGATCGGCAGGATCTGCTTGGGTGCCTTGAACGCGGCCAGGTGCTCGCGGACATGCGATCTCAGGGCAGCTTCGTCGAGCGCTGCACCGTCGTGGAGCTCGACCAGCGCGGTGATGGCCTGACCGAACCGTTCGTCGGGCACCCCCACGACCGCAGCATCGGCGACCGAGGGATGAGTCTTCAGCGCCTCCTCGACTTCTTCGGGGAAGACCTTCTCGCCGCCGGTGTTGATGCACTGGCTGCCGCGTCCGTAGAGGCGCACCGTACCGTCCGCTTCGATCTCGGCCCAGTCGCCGGGGATGCTCCAGCGAACGCCTTCGAACGTGATGAAGGTGGTGGCGCTCTTGGCCTCGTCCTTGTAGTAGCCGATCGGCGTGCGGCCTCGCAGTGCAACGCGGCCGCGCTCGCCGCTGCCGGGCGTCACTTCGCGACCGTCGTCGGTGAGCACTCTCGTGTTGGGGCCGAGCTGGAACGTCGCCGTCGACGTCTGGTCGACGCTCTCTGCCGTGGTCGTGCTGGTCGCCATGCCGATCGCCTCGCTGCTGCCGAGGCTGTCGACCATGATGAGCCGGCTGTTGTGACGCAGGAGCCCCTGCTTGCAGTCGGCAGCCCAGATCACTCCGCTCGACGTCATCACCCGGAGCGACGAGATGTCCCAGCGATCGGGCTCGGCGTCGAGTGCGCGCAACAGGGGCTTGGCGAATGCGTCACCGACGATCGACATGCTGTTGATGCGCTGCCGATCGATGGTGTCGAGCACCTCGACCGGGTCGAAGTGCCGGCCTTCCATGGTGCAGATGGCGCCACCCAGCACCATGTTCCACATCGCGTTGAACGCTCCGGTCCCGTGCATGAGCGGTGCAGCCGGCAGATTGCGCGGGCCGGGTTTCGACACGCGAGCATCGAAGCGGTCCCATCCCGGTGACGGCGGGAACGGCTCGCGCGAGGGAGCATCGAGACTGCCGACGATGTCGTCCTGTCGCCACATGACGCCCTTCGGCATTCCGGTCGTTCCGCCCGTGTACAGGATGTAGAGGTCGTCGGGAGAGCGTCCCCAGACGGGAACGGTCCGCGTCGAGGCCAGCGCCGCAGCCGACTCGTAGGGGGTGGCCCACTCGGGACAGTCGCCCGTGCCGTCGTCGACCCAGAGCCAGATCTTCACCCGTGGGACGTTCGTACGAAGCTGCCGGCAGCGATCGGTGAACGTGCCGTGGAACACGACCGCCTCGGCATCGGCGTTGTCCCACAGGTAGGTGAGTTCGTCGTCGGTGTACCGGTAGTTGGTGTTCACCGGCACCAGCGCTGCCTTGAACATGGCGAACATGCTCTCCATGTACTCCGGGCAGTTGTACAGGTAGTGCGCCACCTTGGCCTGGCGGCCGAGGCCCGCTGCCAGGAGGGCCGCAGCCACCCCGTCGGCGCGACGATCGACCTGGCCCCACGTGAGCACGCGGTCGCCTTGGATCTGGCACGGTGCGTCGGGGAAGCGGTCTGCGATCCGCTCCCACATCTCGGCAAGATTCCAGCCGGCGGCAGATGTCGAGTCGGTCGGGGTCGAGGTCGAGGTCACGGGGTCGAGGGTAGTCGTGACGGTCGTCTCCGCTGGACTCCCGTCCGGTGAGGCATGGGTAAGGTGACGACATGGATTTCCTGCTGCCTGCTGCTGATGATCCTCGCCGGACCGAGGTTCGTGACTGGCTCGGGGAGCACCCGTCACCCACGGGCCGGGAGTTGGCCGAAGCAGGATTGGTCGCACCGCACTGGCCCCGGCCGTGGGGCCTCGAGGCCGACCCGATCCATCAACTCATCATCGACGACGAGCTGTCGAAGGCGAAGGTGCGACGGCCGACCAATCCGATCGGCATCGGCTGGGCGGGACCGACGATCCTGTTCGCGGGCACCGACGAGCAGAAGGCGCGGTACCTGCTGCCGCTGCTGTCGGGCGAGGAGTTCTGGTGCCAACTGTTCAGCGAGCCCGGAAGCGGCAGCGACCTGGCGAACCTCGGTACCCGTGCAGTTCGTGACGGCGACGAGTTCGTGGTCAACGGCCAGAAGATCTGGACGAGCGGTGCTCAGTACGCCAAGTTCGGCATTCTCATCGCCCGGACCGACCCGGACGTCGCCAAGCACCGGGGCATTTCGTACTTCATCTGCCCGATGGACCTGCCGGGCATCGAGATCCGTCCGATCACGGAGATGACGGGTGGACACACGTTCAACGAGGTGTTCTTCACCGACGTGCGCATCCCCGCAGCCAACCTGGTCGGCGACCTGAACGACGGGTGGCGTCTCGCCAAGGTGACGCTCGGCAACGAACGCGTCTCGCTGAGTACCGGCGGCGTGCTGTGGGGGAACGGTCCCACTGCGACCGAGCTGATCGAGTCGATCCGCGAGATGCACCCCGACGGGGTCGTCGATGTGCATTTCCGACAACGGATCGCCGACGTCTACATCGAGCACACGCTTCTCGACCTCATCCGCCTGCGGACGCTCACGGCCGCTCTGAAGGGTCAACAACCCGGGCCCGAGGCGAGCATCCGCAAGATCCTCGCCGACGAGCACGGTCAGCACGTGATGATGCTGGCTCGCGACATGATCGGGGCGACGGCGATGTTGACGGGTGGTGACGGGTCCGATCAGTTCGTGCCCGGGACCGACACGAAGGGACTGGGACCCGAGAAGCCGGCGGGCGGGCTGTTCCATCCCGGCTGGTACGACGGATTCATGTTCAGTCAGGCACTCACCATCGGCGGTGGTACGGGTGACGTGCAACGCAACATCGTGGCAGAACGTGTGCTGGGCCTGCCCCACGACATCGATGTCGCCAAGGGGCTCTCGTGGGCCGAGGCGCAACGGGTGGCGGGTCGCGCCTGATGGCGGTCGATCTGATCGACGCTGCCGACGGTGTCTTCGAGCTGGTCGAGGCGCATGCCGACAAGGCCGAACAGCAGCGCCGGCTGCCCAAGCGTCTCGTCCAGGCGTTGCGCGATGCGCAGTTGTTCCGGATGGCGGTTCCCGAGGTGTACGGAGGTCCCGAGGCCGATCCGGTCACCTTCGTTTCCGCGATCGAGCGAGTGTCCGCCGCCGACGGCGCTGCGGGCTGGTGCACGATGATCGCGTCCACCACGTCGTCGATGAGTCTGTTCATGGAACCCGAGTTCGCCCGTGCCATCTTCGGCGATCCGAAGGTGATCACCGGTGGTGTGTTCGCACCCAATGGGACCGCGGTACGAGTCGGCGACGAGTGGCAGGTCAGCGGTCGTTGGCAATGGGGGAGCGGTGCACAGCACTGCCAGTTCCTCACGGGTGGGACCACCACCGATTCGGGTGAGTTCCACCTGATGTTCCTCGACGCACGCGATGTCACCATTCACGACACCTGGCACACATCGGGCCTGCGCGGCACGGGTTCGAACGACTTCAGCGTCGAGCGTGCGGCCGTGCCCGTCGGGCGCTCGGTGCAGCCCGGTGTGTCGAGACCTCGGGTCGACAGCCCGCTCGCCGCATTCCCGAACTTCAGCCTGCTCGCCGCGGGCGTGGCTGCGGTGGCGCTCGGCATCGCTCGTCATGCGATCGAGGAGTTCACCGAACTCGCTCAGGGCAAGCGTCCGTTGTTCAGCGCCCGGACGATCAGCCAGTCCGGAACCGCGCAATCGACGCTGGCCAAGGCCGAAGCGACGGTCCGCTCGGCGCGGGCATTCCTCCACTCCGAACTCGATGCGGCATGGAGCCGAGCGAGCGCTGGAGATGCGGTGGACGTTCGGACCCGGGCGAAGATCCGTCTGGCGTGCGTGCACGCAGCCAGGTCGTCGGCTGCGGCCACCGATGCCGTGTACACCTTGGGCGGCGGGTCGTCGGTGTTCGACGGCAGCCCGCTCCAACGCTGTCATCGTGACGTCCACGTGGCGACCCAGCACCTGATGGTGTCTCCTCGTCTCGACGAAACCCTTGGACGGTTGTTCTTCGGTATCGAGGTGGACACCAGCACGCTGTGAGGCGTTCGTAGCCCTGTGAGCCGTTCGTCGTCCGGGCCGGTCTAGGTCTCGGCCACGGTTCCGGCGGGCGGGATACCGGTGCGACGGAGTTCGCGTCGGAACCGACCACCGAGTCGGGTGAGCAGGACGGCCACGACGACGATGACCACCCCCGACACGAGGATGAGCAGCGGTGCCCGTCCTTCTCCGGGGAAGAAGTGGGCGATCGACCACGGGACGAAGACGAGAAGACCGAGCGAGCCGGTGGCGGACAGGAGCACACGTCCAGGCTGGGTCCCGACAGCGAGCAGGGCAACGGATGTGACGAGCCCGGCCATGGTGGCGACAGCGACCGACTCCGTGCCGGTGACCGCTGCCCCGACGATGGTCATGAGCCCCCCGAAGGTCATCAACGGCAGTGGGACACGGACTGCCCGGTGCGGAGCGGCGATCACCACGAGCCATCCGCCGGCCCAGACCACGAGGCCGGTGGTCACCCCCGCATCGGCAGCGAAGTAGGCGATGGTGGACGGCAGGCTCTGGAGCAGCGCGAGACCACCGACGATCGACAGCGCTGTTCGCTGACCAGAGGTCGCCCTGGTGGTGCGCAGCGACGCCAGGGCGACCAGCGTGGCAGCGGTGAGCAGTTCGGTGACGAGGGCCACTCCCGTCCGCTGGTCGAGCATCAGCACGGGACCGACGACGGCGGACACTGCGCCGACCGTGGTCGCGAGCAACGGCTCGTGATCACGGCGGTCGAGGCCGATCCCGACCAGGATCACACCGGCGACCCACACGCCGAGACCGGCTGCCGACTGACCGAACAGGTAGCCGAGCGTGGTGCCGACGGTGACGACGGCCCCGGAGAGCATCGTCAGGTGCTGAACCGGTCGACGGCCGGTACCGCCGCCGACATGGCGGAGGGTGAAGCTGAGGACCGTGACGGCGATCGCTGCAGCCATCGCCGTCCGTGTTCCGGCGGAATCGTCGACGAGTTGTTGTTCGAGGGTGCCTCCGAACACCCCGACGGCGCCGGTGGCGATGAGCCACAGGAACCATCGGAGCCGAGCGAGCGCCGGGTCGCCGCCCTCTCGAACGACCGACCCGGCCACGACGAAGACGATCGTGCCTGCAACCGTCACCCCGAGCCGTCCTGGCGCGGCGAGGCCCGACCACGACCGGGCGATCAGGAGTACGAGGCCGACGATGCCGAGTGTCCCGCCGAGGTATCCGAGCGCCTCGGCGACCGGTGGGACGCGGCGCGGGCGAGTGGACGAGACCTCGTCGGGCGGTGGGGAGCGGCGCTGCTGTTCGAACTCGTGAACTGCGTGTGCCTGCTCGGGCGAGAGCAGACCCGCCTGCACCCATCGGTCGAGGTCACTGTCGAGGCTCATGGCGCCCCCTTTCGGGTCTCAGCGTGACCCTTGCCGCACACGCGCGGCAAGGACCAAACGTCCTGTTCTCGTCCGCTCAGCCGGCCAGCTCGGTCGTCGCCGCGCCAGTGCCGGTCGCGCCAGTGCCGGGTGCGCCAGGGCCGGTCGCAGAGGTGACGGTGATGTCGCCCCACTCGGGCTGTCCGTCGACGGCGGCTCGGATGCCGTCCCAGGTGCGGTCGTCATCGTTGCCGAGTGCCCAGAGTGCGACCCCGTGCAACTCGCTGCGGTGAGCCAACCACGTGCGCCGATGGATCGCCTCTGCATCGAGGTAGCGGACGGTTCGCGTGACGGCGCACGACGTGGGCGAACCCTGCGCGTCGAGGCCGGACAGTTCATCGACGTAGTCGAAGCGCCGCTCGGCCGTCGCATCGTCCCACATGGCGATGAGGCCGCGCTCGGTGACGGTTCGTGCCGCCCGCGCCGTCGACATGGCCCGGCTCTCGGGCGTCTGATCGGCGGGGCAGGTGCCGGCGACATCGACCACCCAGTCGTAGCCGTACGTCGGAATGCCGAGGTGGATCTTCGAGGGAGGCACCAGGGCCGTGACGGATTCGATCACCTGCTCGACCCACGAGATCGGAGCGATCGGTCCGGGTGCGCCTGCGGGGATCGAGTAGTCGTAGGTCATCACCCTGATGCGGTCCACGAGCGGACCCATCGCTGCGTAGTCGTAGACCCAGTACCCGCTCGCGTCGGTCTGGCCTGCGTCGTAGACGGGCGGAACGCTGACTACGAGGAGCTTCCCGAGCGGACGAAGACGAGTGGAGAGCTCGGACAAGAACGCGATCCAATTCGGTCGGGTCGTGGCCCAGGTGGAGCGTCCGTCGGCGAAGGCGAACCGTTCGTAATCGAGATCGACTCCGTCGAAACCGAGACCGTCGGTACCGCCCGCCGCGACGATCTCCATGATCCGGTCGACGTGGACGGTCCGCCGGCCCGGATCGGCGAGGACCGCTGCCATCGTGCCGGCCGGCGAGTCGTCGAAGATCGTGGCGAGGACAGGAACACCGGCATCACGAGCTGCCTCTCGAAACGACGGGATCATCGTGTCGCTCAGTTGCGGGTAGAGGGCGATGGAGTCCTCCGATGTCGCCGAGTAGGCGACCACCGACACGTCGGAGAAGAGCCGGGCGTTCGAGCGGAACGACTCGATGGAGGCCTCGGGTTGCCAGTACGGAGCCCAGCTCGAGACGAGCACCGCCCCGGCGCTTCGCTCCCACGTCTCGGCTCGTGGGAGGGCACGCCCGAGCAGTGAGAGCCCGACGATCGCGACGAGGCCGACGGCGGCGATGGCGAGCGGTCTGGTCGGGACGCGGCGAGGTGCGTCGGCGTCCGGCATGTCGGCGGATCGTACAGCCAGACAAGGCCGGGGACCGGTCGCGGATGGCCGAGCCGCTGCGGGTGAGTCGACCCGATACGGTCGGGGCATGGATGCGATAACGCTCGAGCAGCGCGGTCAGGTACTCGTGGTCACCATCGATCACCCGACCTCGCCGATGAACGCGGTCGACGAACTGCTGCACCGTGAACTCGCCGAGCTGTTCTCCGATCTCAAACGGCGTGCGGATGCGCGTGCCATCGTGATCACGGGCGGGTCGAAGCGAGCGTTCAGTGCTGGAGGCGACTTCGACTGGTTCCCGCGACTTCGCGGGGCGGACGTGCTCGACGCCCTACGGCGCGAGGCGAAGCAGCTCGTGTGGGACCTGCTCGACATCGAAGTGCCGATCGTGTGCGCACTGAACGGCTCGGCCGCCGGCCTCGGCGCGACGATCGCGTTGCTCTGTGACGTGATCGTGATGAGCGAGCGGGCGGTCATCGTCGATCCCCATGTCGATGTCGGTCTGGTCGCCGGTGATGGGGGCACGGTGGTGTGGCCACTGCTGCTCGGTCCACTCGCCGCCAAACGGCATCTCCTCCTGGGTGAGCCGCTGGATGCGGCCGAAGCGCTCCGTCTCGGCGTGGCTTCGGAAGTCTGCCCACCGGACCAGGTCGAGCAACGAGCGCTCGCATGGGCCGAACGAATTGCGGCGCGAGCCCCGCTCGCCGTTCGCGGCACGAAGGTCGCGGTCAACTCGTTGATCAAACGCGCCCTCATCGACAGCTTCGATTTCGCAACGGCCCTCGAGATCCCGTGCTTCATGTCGGCCGATCATGTCGAGGCTGTCGAGGCCGTGCGGGCCCGTCGGCCTCCTGTGTTCGAAGGGAGGTGAGTGCGGTGGACGCGGTCGAGGCGATCATGACGACCCGAGCGATGCGTCGATACAGCGGCGACCCGGTGGCCGATGCCGACATCGAGACCTGCCTGCGCGCAGCGCAGCAGGCACCGAGCGGTGGCAACGTCCAACCGCAGCAGTACGTCGTCGTCCAAGACCGAGAACTCCGCGCGGCGGTGGGAGCGCTCTACCGTCGGGCATACGATCGGTACGAGCGTTCGCTCCCCGAGCCAGCGGCGTTGTCCGACGAGCGACAGGCAGCAGCCTGGCGCCGCACCCGTGATGCCAGTCGTCACCTTGCCGATCACCTCGGCGACGTCCCGGTGATCGTGGTGTTCCTCCAGCCGCTCATCCCGTGGGGATCGAGCGATGACGATGGTCCGATGGACATCGGTCGACTCGATGCGAGCGTCTACCCGGCCGTTCAGAACTTCTGTGTCGCTGCCCGTGCACTCGGTCTGGGCACGGCCTTGACGACGGTGGTCCGGATCCACTCGACGGAGTTGCTCGAACTCTTGGGAGTACCGGCCGAACGCTTCGAGGTCGCTGCGCTGACGCCCCTCGGGTACCCGACCGGATCGTTCGGGGTCGCTCCCAGGAAACCTGCTGCGGTGGTCACGCATTGGGACCGGTGGGGCGTGAAGCGGCGCTGATCACGCGGCGTGTGGCCGATGCGCAGCGCCTCGATGGTGCGCCGGGTCGTTCGGGTCCGACTACCGTCGTCTCCATGGGGATCAACACGATGGCGGACATCGTTCGGGTGCATGGCGCCGGACGATCGGATCAGACGGCACTGATCGAAGGCGCTCGGCGTCTGTCGTGGCTCGACCTGTATCGACGCTCGTGCAAGATGGCGAACCTCTTGTCGAGCGCCGGTGTGGGGGCGCAGGACCGCGTGGCGTTCCTCGACAAGAACAGCATCGAACACTTCGAGGTCTTCTTCGGCGCAGCATTGCTGAACGCCGTTGCCGTCGATGTCAACTGGAGGCTCGCTGCGCCCGAGGTCGAGTACATCGTCAATGATGCGCAAGCGAAGGTGCTCGTGGTCGGACCCGATTTCGTCCCGGTGCTCGAGGCGATCGCACCGAATCTGACGACGGCACACACCGTGCTCGTGATCGGTGGCGCCGACGGCTACACCGACTATGCGACTGCCCTCGACTCGCAGCCGGCGAC
>JBDKIV010000176.1:0-7087 GCA_039796935.1 Actinomycetota bacterium
CCGGCCGAGCAGATCGAGCGTGGCGGCGTCGAGCTTGAGGCCCACCTCTTCGCTGATCACCTGGCCACCGGTGAGGATCGCCATGTCCTGCAGCATCGCCTTGCGACGCTCGCCGAAACCGGGGGCCTTGACGGCTGCCGACTTGAACGTGCCGCGGATCTTGTTGACGACGAGCGTTGCGAGCGCCTCGCCCTCGACGTCCTCGGCGATGATCAGCAGCGGGCGACCCGACTGCATGACCTTCTCGAGCACCGGCAGCATGTCGCGCACCGAGCTGATCTTCGAGCTGACGAGCAGGATGTACGGATCGTCGA
Source organism: Actinomycetota bacterium (assembly GCA_039796935.1). Classification (GTDB taxonomy): domain Bacteria; phylum Actinomycetota; class Acidimicrobiia; order Acidimicrobiales; family Ilumatobacteraceae; genus VFMC01. The sequence goes on from JBDKIV010000176.1 coordinate 315, forward strand.
GCGACACTTCCATCCGCTCGGGATCGGTCACGAAGTACGGCGAGATGTAGCCCTTGTCGAAGCGCATGCCCTCGACGAGATCCATCTCCATCCCGAAGGTCTGGCTCTCTTCGACGGTGATGACGCCGTCCTTACCGACCTTGTCGATGGCCTCGGAAATCATCTGGCCGATCTCGCTGTCGGCGGCCGAGATGCTGGCGACCTGTGCGATCTGGTCCTTCGAGTCGACTTCCTTGGCGAGGTCGCGGATCGAGCCGACCGCCGCAGCGACGGCTGCCTCGATGCCCTTCTTCAAGGTCATCGGGTTGGCACCGGCGGCCACGTTGCGCAGGCCCTCGCGGACCATGCTCCATGCCAGCACCGTGGCTGTGGTGGTTCCGTCACCGGCCACGTCGTCGGTCTTCTTGGCGACTTCCTTGACCAGTTCTGCGCCGATCTTTTCGTAGGGGTCCTCGAGGTCGATCTCCTTGGCGATGGAGACGCCGTCGTTGGTGATGGTGGGGGCGCCCCACTTCTTCTCGAGCACGACGTTGCGGCCCTTGGGCCCCAGCGTGACGCGCACGGCATCGGCGAGCTTGTTCATACCCGCTTCGAGCGAGCGACGAGCCTGCTCATCGAATGCGATCATCTTCGACATCTGGTTCCTCCGCGTTGAGGGTGGGTTACGGCATTCGCACTCTGAGTGCGAGAGTGCTAGCACTCTAGAGCGGCGACTGCTAATGGGCAACTCGGCGAGCGGAGCTCCGCCTCAACGGAGCCGTTCGAGCACCACCGTCGTCAGGGTCTCGTCCGCTCCGAATTCCTCCCGAAATCTGGTGAGGAGCGCATTGAGCCCGGCTGTGCCGGCGCACGACACCTGTACCTGGAAGTCGGTGCGGCCCGTCACATGCGTGAGCGCATTCACCTCGTCACAGCGGAGTGCTCCGTCGGTGAAGCGTTGCAGGTCGGACACGCGGACATCGATGACGGCTTCGAGTGTCCGGCCGAGGCGCGCCTGGTCGAGTTCGACCGTGAATCGCTTGATCACTCCGGTCCGCACGAGTCGACGTACCCGGTCGGCCGCCGCGTTGGGGGACAGGCGAATCCTGGCACCGAGCTCGCTCCACCCGATTCGGGCGTCGATTCGCAGGATGTTGACGATTTCTCGGTCGATCGCGTCGAGAGCTTCAGTTTTCTCAGTCACATCCGCGATTCTGTCGCGAAATTCCGCAGACATCGCACCTGGGGCAGCGATTCACTGATCGACATGACACACGTGGACTTCATCCTCACCACCGCTCGCCGGGTGCGCGAGGTCGGCGCCGGCCCGGCACTCGACGAACTCCGCTCTGCCGGGGGTCCTGCGCATCATCACACGCGAACGGCATTCACGGTCTGGGCGATCGACCGATTGGTCGCTGCCGGTCTGAGCGACCTCGCCATCGTGTGGCATCCGCTCACCGACCCCCGCTCGATGCTCGCCTGGTACGACGCCGAGACGCTCGACTCGGCCGACGCTCGGCAGCACTTCGTTCCGTCGACGAAGGCGTCGGAAGGCGAGCCGGCACCGACCGATTCGTGGCTGGCCGTCGCAGCCTGAATCAGTCGCAGCCTGAATCAGTCGCAGCCTGAATCAGCGACCCGACCCGACCCGAGCCGGGCGCAGGCCGATCAGCGGGACGGACCGGCCGCCCCGGTCCGGAAGTCGGCACACCAGGCAGCCACCTCGTCGAGGGCCACCGGATCTGCCAGCGACCCGCGCGATGCGACTCGCTCGGCGGGTTCGCCCTGCAGCATCCGCTTGATCGGCACCTCGAGCTTCTTCCCGGACAGCGTGCGGGGGATCGCCCGTACCTCGGCCACGACATCGGGCACATGACGGGGTGAGAGTTGACTGCGCAGCGTCGTGGCGATCCGCTGGCGAACCTCGTCATCGATGGCGCCCGGACCCGACCCGGACACGAGGAGGATCAACGTCCCGGGACCACCCTCGGAATCCTCGAGATGGACGATCACACTGTCGAGCACCTCGGGGAGCGCCTCGACGACACTGTAGAAATCGCTCGTCCCGAGCCGAACGCCACCACGGTTCAGCGTCGCATCCGATCGTCCGGTGATCTCGCACGAGCCATCGGGCCAGAACGTGATCCAGTCGCCGTGGTGCCACATCCCCGGATACGCCTCGAAGTAGGTCGAGCGGTACCGCTGACCCGTCGGATCTCCCCACAGACCGACGGGCATCGAGGGCATCGGCGTCGTGATGACGAGTTCTCCCGTGACGCCGGCCGGGCACTCGATCCCGCGAGGGTCGACGGCGCGGACGTCGCAGCCGAGCAGTCGTGCGCTGATCTCGCCGGCACGCACCGGGACCGACGGCGCCGACCCGACGAACGCGGTGCAGACATCGGTGCCACCGCTGATCGAGCACGGCTGCACCGAAGCGCCGACGGCGTCCCGGATCCAGCGGAAGCCGTCAGCCGGTAGTGGGGCACCGGTCGAACCGAGCTGCCGGAGTGCGGACAGATCGTGGTCCGTGCCGGGGCGAAGGCCGGCCTTCCGGCTCGCCATGATGAATGGGGCACTCACGCCGAACACGTCGACCTGCTCGTCGGCGGCCAGCCGCCAGAGCGTCGACAGGTCGGGGAAGGCCGGGTCGCCGTCGAACAGCACGATCGACGCGCCGACCATCAGCCCGGACACCAGGAAGTTCCACATCATCCAGCCCGTGGTGGTGAACCACATGAATCGGTCACCTGGCCCGAGGCCGTGGTGCATGGACAACACCTTGATGTGCTCGAGGGTCATGCCACCGTGGCCGTGCACGATCGGCTTCGGCAATCCCGTCGTGCCGGACGAGAACAGGACGTAGAGAGGATGATCGAACGGCACCGCCTCGAACTCGAACGGCGTGGCGCTGCCGTCGCACAGGTCCGCCCACGACAGGCATGCGACGCTCAGCCCGAGGTCGGCGGGGGTGATCGTCGGGTCGAGGTAGGGCAGCAGCACGACGTGTTCGAGCGTGGAAAGGCCGTCCACGATCTCGGCGACCTCCGACCGCCGCGAGATCGGCCGACGACCGTACTGATAGCCGTCGACGGTCAGCATCACCGTCGGCTCGAGCTGCGACCACCGGTCGACCACCGCGCGTACGCCGAACTCGGGCGCACAACTCGACCAGATCGCCCCGAGGCTCGCCGTGGCGAGAAAGGCGACGATGGTCTCGTGGATGTTCGGCAGGTACGCACCGACGCGGTCGCCGCGGCCGACGCCGAGGCGGACGAGCCCGGCCCGGCACCGAGCGACCGCATCGGCAAGTTCGACTGCCGACATCTCGATCCGGTCGCGAGACTGCGACAGCGACACGATCGACCCCGGCGCCACCAGCGCCCGTTCGGCATAGTTGAGCGTCCCGCCCGGGAACCAGGTGCCTGGCATGTCGTCGTCGGCCAACGCGTTCGTCGGCCGGTCGTGCCAGCGCACCTCGGCCCAGTCGCTCACGGCCTGCCAGAACGCGCCGGGCTCGCTGATCGACCAGTCGAGCAGCGCCGTGTACTCGCTCAGCCCGACGGTGGCGGCGAACTGCCCCATCCGGCTGGTGGCGAAGGCGTCCGCTGCCGGTGCCCACACGACCTCGCCGCGCTCGTCGCGCTCGGTGTCGAGTCGATCGCTCATGTCAGCGGTCCCGTCCCTTGGTCTGTCGTCCCAGCGCGCGCTGCATCTCGCGCATCGTGTCGCGCTCTGCCAGTGCCTGTCGTTTGTCCGCCTTCTTGCGGCCCTTGCCCATCCCCAACTCGACCTTCACCCGGCCGTCGCGGAAGTAGAACGCCAGCGGCACGAGCGCGATGCGCTCTTGACTCGCCCGGGCCTCGAGCTTGTCGATCTGGTTCCGGTGGAGCAGCAGCTTGCGCGCCCGATCGGGATCGTGCGCTCCGACACCGTGGGCGAACTGGTACTGCGGGATGTGCACGCCGTCGAGCCACACCTGCCCGCGGATGACGCGTGCATACGCATCGGCCAGTCGAACCTGACCCTCGCGCAGCGCCTTCACCTCGCTCCCCGAGAGCACGATGCCGCATTCGATGGTGTCGTCGATGTCGTAGTCGTGACGGGCGCGGCGGTTGCTCGCGATCAGTTTGGTGCCGGCACGGTCGCCGGAGCGGTCAGCAGCCATGGCATCGATGAGGCTACCGGGGCGGCATCACGCTGGTCAGCGTGCCACGACGAGGAGGACGAGACCGCCGAGGACGACGCCCGATGCAGCCACTCGGCGCCGTCCCGCGGACTCGCCCAGCATGCGCGAGCCTGCGAAGGCGGCGATCAGCACACTCGACTCGCGCAAGGCCGTCACGTAGCCGACCGGCGCGCGCTGGAAGGCCAGTTGGACCATTCCGTATGTGACCGCCGACGCCGCTCCCATTGCCGCGAACCGTTTCCAGTGGAGCTGCATCGCCGCCCGCATCTCTGGCGCTCGGCCGCGTGCGAGGCCGTACAGCGTGGTGGACGTGCCGGTTCCCACGAACGAGGCGAGTGCGTAGAGCGGCGTATCGGTCGAGCGGATGCCCTGCGCATCGGTGATCGAGTACGCACCGATGGTGACGGCGACGACGAGTGCCGACCACAGTTCGGGGCCGCGGGCCCGGCCGGCCAGCAGGAAGAGCCCGGCTGCCACCAGGGCGATCGCAGCCAGTGCGAGCGGGCTCAGGTCGTCGCCGAGCAGGGCGATGCCGCCGACCGCTGCGAGCAGCGCGCCGCCGCCTCTGGCCATCGGGTAGACGAGGGAGAAGTCGCCATGGTCGTAGGCGCGAGCCAGGAAGACGCAGTAGGGGAGGTGGATGCAGCCCGAGATCGCAGCCCACTTCCAACCGCCGGCTGGCAGGCCGCCGAGCAGCAGCAACACGGCCAGCGCAATCGTCCCGGCGATCGTGAACTGGCCCCAGAGCGCCAGGTACCGGTCGCCGCTCTGCTTGACCGACAGGTTCCATCCCGCATGCAGCACGGCCGCTGCGAGGGCGAGCAGAGTGGCGGCGAGCACGAGATCGGGAGGTTACCGCGGCGCTACCCTCGGGTGGGTGACGATCCGGCCACTCACGATCCCTGCCGCTGCCTTCGCCCAGATGACGGCTCACGCCTACGACGGATATCCGCTGGAGGCGTGCGGACTGTTGGTCGGTCGTGGCGACCGGGTCGAGCGGTTCGTGCCGTGCACCAATGCCGCTGCCTCGGCCCGGGTCTACACGATTCCACCGAAGGAGCACCTCCGGGCCGAACGTGAGGCCGACGACGACGGACTCGAGGTGATCGGGGTGATGCACAGCCATACCCACAGCGAGCCCTACCCGAGCCCGACCGATGTCGCTCAGGCCCCCGACCCGACCTGGCACTACGTGATCGTCAGCTTGAAGCGTGAGGCCCCCGAAACCCGGACCTATCGAATCGTCGATGGTTCGATCTCCGAAGCGACGATCGCAGTCATCTGAGATACGATTGTCGACTAATCCGATCTGACATTCGGGCAGTCCGAGTCAGCGGTGGCAACGATGGCGAACGGCAGCAGATGACAGCAGTCGACGTGAGGAGGGTGGCGATGATCCCGGCAAACAGTGTGCTCGACCTGATCGGCAACACCCCCATGGTCGATGTGAGCAACCTCTCACCGAACCCGAACGTGCGACTCGTCGCCAAGCTCGAGAGTCAGAATCCCTTCGGGTCGGTCAAGGACCGGATTGCGAAGAGCATGATCGAGCAGGCCGAGAAAGACGGCCACCTCGTGCCCGGGCAGACCATCATCGAGCCGTCCTCGGGCAACACCGGCATCGCGCTGGCAGCGATCGCTCAACTGAAGGGCCATCCGATCAAGATCGTCATGCCCACGAGTGTGTCCATCGAGCGCCGCCAGATGCTCGAGGTCTTCGGGGCCGAGTTGATCCTGACGCCCGGTGAAGAGGGCAGCAACGGTGCCGTGCGTGTCGCTCGGCAACTCGCCGACGAGCATCCCGAGTGGTGCTTCCTCTATCAGTACGGCAACGAAGCCAATCCGCAGGCCCACTACGAGGGCACCGGTCCCGAGATCCTGCGCGACTGTCCCGAGATCACGCACTTCGTCGCCGGTCTGGGCACGAGCGGCACCCTCATGGGCACCGGTCGGTATCTCAAGGAACACAAGCCGGGCGTCAAGGTGATCGCCGTCGAACCCCCGCTCGGTGAACGGGTCGAGGGTCTGCGCAATCTCGAGGACGGCTACATCCCGCCGGTGTTCGAGATGTGGCACGGCGCCGATCTGCTCGACCGCAAGCGCGTTGTCCGGCCTCGCGAGTCGATCGAATGGACCCGTCGCCTCGTCCGAGAGTGCGGGGTGTTCGCCGGCATCTCGAGCGGAGCCTCGCTCGCTGGTGCGGTCAAGGTCGCATCGGAGATCGACGAGGGCGTGGTGGTGTTCATCGTGTGCGACGGGGGATGGAAGTACCTCTCGACCGGCGCCTACACGGTCGATCTCGACGAGGCCGAGAAGAACGCCGAGGCGATCATCTACTTCTGAGCGCTCTAGCGTGGAGCGACATGGAGTGGGGTCCCGACCAGCCGATCGGCATGTTCGACATCGGATTCGGTGGTCTCACGGTGGCCCGGGCCGTCATCGATCTGCTCCCGGCCGAACATCTGGTCTATGTCGGTGACACCGGCCGGTATCCGTACGGCTCGAAACCTCAGAGCGAGGTCGCTCATCACGCTCGCCAGATCGCCCGCTACCTCATCGACGAGCACAGGGTCAAGGTGATCGTCGTCGCATGCAACACGGC
>JBDKIV010000177.1:0-6422 GCA_039796935.1 Actinomycetota bacterium
CGTGTACACACTCTTCTGGTCACCGAAGGGCGGCAGTGGAACCACGGTCGTCGCTGCAGCCATGGCACTGCTCTCGGCTCGGTCGACTCCGACCGTGCTCATCGATCTGGGCGGTGATGCCAGTGCAGCCCTCGGCGCATCGGCCCCGAGCGGCCCGGGCCTGTCCGAATGGTTGGCGTCAGCACATGCCACCGACGCATCCCTCTGGCGTCTGAGCGTCGAGGTCTCGTCGAATCTCCAGCTCTTGCACAGCGGGGCGGGGGCTGCGCCGCTGTCAGATCTGCAGTCGGAACGACTGGCGACCGCCGCCTCCGGTCCGCTCCAACCAGACATCGTCATCGACGCCGGACCGCAGATCGGGCCACCGCCGCTGCACCGTTGCGCGACTCGATCGATCATCGTCGTCCGACCGTGTTACCTGGCGCTCCAGCGCGCAGTCCGCCACCCTCGCCTCGCGACCGGGGCGGTCATTGTCGACGAACCTGGCCGAGCGCTACGCGCCGTCGACGTCGAACGGGCGCTCGGCGTTCCCGTCTTGGCAGAGATCCCATGGGATCCGTCGGTCAGCAGGTCGATCGATGCCGGCCTCCTCAGCTCGCGGATGCCGTCCTCGCTCGTTCGAGCCCTCTCGCGTCTCGTCGACGTCGAGGTGGCACGATGACGGCCCCCGTGTTCGGCTTCGGGCCGCTCGAGCGCTGGCTCGGCGACGACGAGATCACCGAGGTGATGGTCAACGCAGGACGACACGTCTGGATCGAACGGAGACATCGAGCGTCGCAGCGCGAATCGATTCGTGGAACCCAGTACGTCGGGAGCCTCGAGCCCGGCGTCGTCGAGACACTCATCGAGCGAATCCTCACCCCGATCGGACGGCGGCTCGATCGCATCACACCGGTCGTCGATGCACGGCTGCCCGACGGGTCGCGCCTGTGCGCAGTGCTGGCACCCGTCGCGGTGGACGGGCCGTGTCTGGCGGTCCGCAAGTTCCCGCGCTCACCGCTCGAACTCGACGCCTTCGGCCCTGCGCACATTGCAGCGCTGCTCCACGAGGTCGTCGAGTCGCACTGCAACGTCATCGTCAGCGGAGCCACGTCATCAGGAAAGACCTCCTTGCTCAACGCCCTCGCGGCCGATGTCGCCTCGAACGAACGGATCATCACGCTCGAGGACACGGCCGAACTCGAACTCGGGACGTCCCACGTACTCCGCCTCGAAGTACGTCCCGCCACATCCGACGGCGTGCCCGGTATCGACATGAGGATGTTGCTCCGGACAGCACTTCGGCTGCGACCCGACCGACTCGTGGTCGGCGAGATTCGAGGCGACGAAGCCGCCGATCTGGTCCAGGCGCTCAACACCGGCCACGACGGCTCGCTGTCGACGCTGCACGCCAACTCACCCGTCGAGGCGCTCGCTCGGCTCGAGTCGCTGGTCCTTCAGGCCAATCCCGCCTGGTCGCTGACAGCCCTGCGCGATCAGGTCGAGCGATCGGTCGATGTCCTGGTCCATGTCGAGCGCTCGGCCGACGGAATGCGCCGGGTCAGCGAGATCAGCGAGATCATCGTCGGCGGAGCGGAACACCGGGTCCAGCGACTCGCCACCCCGACCGAGACGGTCCGGCCCCTCACCCGTCGGCGATGAGCATCTCGATCGGAGCCCTCACCATGTTGTGCGTGGCTGCGCTGCTCCACCGACTGACCCGGCCGGCACCACGCCGACCGGGTCACCCGCCGTCGAACGCCTCATCGCAACCAGGGCCGAGCGACAACGACGCCGTCGCCGCCTTCGAGTGGGCCGCGGGCGAGATCCGCTCGGGCACCCACCCAGCCGCCGCAGTTCGCCGAGCACTCGAGCGGCACCCGGGCGTGCTCGCCGAAACTCGGCAATCGCTCGACAACGGCGTCTCGTTGTCGGCATCCGTAGCCCGCGAGTCGGCGGGCTCTGACGACGAGCGCTGGTTCGCTCACAACCTCCGGCTGTGCGATGCCTCGAGCGGATCGACCGCCGACGTCCTCGAGCGTGCTGCAGCCATCGCTCGAGAGCGACGGGCGTGGGCAGCCGAACGACGAGCCGTTGCGGCGCAGGCTCGACTCAGCGCCCGACTGCTGACCCTCGTACCGATCGGCTTTGCGGCCTGGGGAGTGGTGGCGAGCCCCTCGGTTCGTGCGGCGTATCGAGCAACCCCGTTGGTGCTCGGCTGCACCCTCGCCGGGTGCCTGCTCAACCTGATCGGTTGGTGGTGGATGCGGCACCTCGTCACGGGGCTACCGACCGGCGGTGCCGGCACCGGGTTCAGCGCCACGGCGCAGGCCGGACGAATGGGCCGCGCATGAACGGCTCGCTCACCGTCGCAACGCTGTGCGCGCTCGCCTCGATCGTGCTGGCCGCCGCATCCTGGCGCCCACCGCCACGACCGACCTCGGCGAGCATCCATCACCCACCCACCGACCGACGGCGATCAGAGCGACCACGGCCACCGCAGCGGCCACGACGGCTGCCGAGGCGGCGTACCGAACGGCTCCTCGACAGCGCTGTGCCGGACCTGTTCGACTACTTCGTGGTCAGCGTCCAGGCAGGTCTGCCACCGGCCGAGGCGTTGCGCCATGTGCTCCCGGTGGTGCACCCACTCGTCGCCGCAGCGCTCACCGACCTCGACCAGCGCATCGACCGCGGCGAGCGGCTGGCCGATGCGCTGACGGTGCTGATCGATCGCCTCGGCACGCGCCTGGCGATGTTCGTCAGCGTGATCGCATCGTGCGAACGTACCGGTCTGCCGCTCGGCCCTGCCCTCGAGCGCATCACCGACGATGCCCGCCAGCACCGGCGCCGTCTCATCGAGACCGAGGCCCGAGAGCTGCCGGTTCGGCTGACCATCCCCCTGGTCACCTGCACCCTGCCGGCGTTCGCGCTGGTCGCCATCGCCCCGCTCGTACTCGGGGCCGTGTCCACGCTGACGATGTCGTGAACCATCGCCGTCGTCGTGCAAGCACTCCACTCCATGCCACTCCACTCGTCACGACACCCACTGGAGACACCCATGTCTGCTGTCAACACCGTTCAACTGTGGTGCCTCGCCGCGGCCACCGGTATCGGCCCTTCGTTCGATCTCGGACCACGACGACCTCTCGAGCCGTCGGCCCGAGGCACCACCCGACCGACCACTTCGATCACCGATCGGGGCCAGGCGACCACCGAGTATGCGTTGGTACTGCTCGGAGCATCGGCGATCGCCCTCCTCGTCATCACCTGGGCGACTGCCGGCGGTGGCGCCGGACGGATCGGCCGCCTGTTCGACCGGGTCATCGATGCGGTCATCGGCAAGCTCTGACCACCGCGGCCAGGCGGTGGTCGAGTTGGCCCTCGTTCTTCCGCTGGTGTGCATGCTCGCTCTCGGCATCGTTCAGGTCGGGTTGATCGTCATCGACCAACTGGCCGTGCACCACGCCGCCCGAGAAGCCGCTCGCGCTGCAGCCGTGTCGGCAACTCCTTCGGCGTCAGCCCGGCGAGCCGTCACCCGATTCGGAATGTCCCCGAGCGAGGTCGTCGTGACGGCCACATCCACCGCAGTCGACGTGACCATTCGTGTCCGCTCACCCACCGACGTGCCGTTCGTCGGCATGTTCATCCCTGACGCCGTCTTGTCGTCGTCGGTGGTGATGGCACGAGAGCCGCCGTAGGGTCGCGTGTGTGGACCTCTCGTGCCGCCTCACGCTCGTCGGTACGACGCCCTGCCTCCAGGTCGGCGGCGAGCTCGATCTCGCCTCGGTCGGGGTTCTGCGGGACGCGCTCGTCAAGCTGGTCACGTCTCACCCCGGCGCACGCGTCGCTGTCGACCTCGACGGGGTCACGGTCCTCGACGACACCGCACTCGGCATCCTCCTGGGTGGCGCAGCACGCGCTCGCGACAACTCCGGCGACCTGGTCATCGTGTGCAGTTCAGAGCGGCTTCTCCACCGATTCGAGCGATCCGGGTTGTCGCGAGCGATCGACCTCACTGCGCGCATCTCGCCATGAAGACGATCTGGGTACTCGGGGACCAGCTGTCGCTCGACATCGCATCGTTCGAGGGCGCGAGTCCGCGAACGCATCGTGTCCTCATCGTCGAGAGCGCCGCGAAGCTCGAGAGCCGACGATGGCACGTGCAACGAGCCCACTTCATGCTGGCATCGCTGCGCCGCTTCGCCGACGACTGTCGAGCGGCGGGTTACGACGTCGACGTCCGACGGGCACCGTCGTTGCGCGCCGGGCTGATGGCACATCGTGACGAGTTCTCGCCCGATGGTGTCGTCGCCATGGAGGGAACGAGCCGAGCCGGCCGTGCACTGCTCGCTGGGCTCGGTGTCGAGCTCGTCCGCTCCAACCAGTTCCTGTGCCATCCCGACGAGTTCGCGTCGTGGGCGAGCGGCCGCAGGCAGCTCAAGCTCGAGGACTTCTATCGGTGGCAGCGACGGCGCCTCGGCTACCTGATGGACGGCGACCAGCCCGTGACCGGCCGGTGGAACTACGACGACGAGAATCGAGAGCGACCGCCGCGCGATGGTCACGACCGCTGGCCGGCGCCGCTGATCACTCCGCTCGACCGAACCGACCTCGACGTGCTGGCCGACCTGCCCGACTCGGTGTGGGGCTCGCCCCCCGACGGCGTGTGGGCCACCTCGCGCACCGAAGCACTCCGTCGCCTCGACCACGCCATCGAGCACCTGCTCCCCGTGTTCGGTCCACACGAGGACGCCATGCTGTCGGCCAACTGGCACCTCGCCCACGGTCTGCTCGCTCAGTATCTCAACATCGGTCTGCTCCATCCTCGAGAGGTCTGCGACCGGGTCGAGGCCGCCTACCGCGCAGGCGCCGTGCCGATCGCGAGCGCCGAAGGCTTCATTCGTCAGGTGATTGGATGGCGTGAGTTCGTCTGGGGCCTGTACTGGCTGTGGGGTCCCGAGTACGTCGCCCGTAACGACCTCGGTGCGGTTCGCCCGTTGCCGCCCGTGTTCGAAGGTCGCGCGTCGACCGAGATGCGCTGCGTCGACGTGACGCTGCGGACGCTTCACGACCACGCATGGGTGCATCACATCCAACGGCTCATGGTGCTCGGCAACCTCGCCCTCCTGGCCGGGGTCGATCCGACGGCGATGACCGACTGGATGTGGGCGGGCTTCGTCGATGGCGCCGAGTGGGTGATGGTGCCGAACGTCGTGGGCATGGCACTCCACGCCGACGGTGGCCAGATGGCCACCAAGCCGTACGCGGCCGGCGGCGCATACATCGACAAGATGAGCGACTACTGCCGCGGTTGCCGGTTCGACCGAACCAAGCGGACCGGCCCCGATGCATGTCCGTTCACGACGCTCTACTGGGACTTCATCGCCCGTCACGCCGACCGTTTCGGCCGCAATCCGCGGATGGCTCGTCAGGTTGCGGCGGCCAGGAACCTCGCCGACCTCGTGTCGGTCCGTGAGCGCGCCGTCGAGGTTCTCGGACGACTCGACGCCGGGCTGCTCTGACCGACACCAGCTCGGAAGACCGTCACGACGCGAGCGCCCGTCACGCCCGTCTCGGGCGCTGCTTACGAACGCCACGCCGATCCTGGGCGCGCTCCCACGCCCGCTGCTCGTCCTCGAGGGCATGCTCTTCGGCCACGAGCCGCTTCATCGCCTCGAGTCGTCGAGGATCGAGCGAACCGTTCGCAATGGCGGCGGACACCGCACATCCGGGCTCGTCCTCGTGCTTGCAGTCGCGGAACCGGCAGCGTTCGGACAACTCGAACACGTCGGTGAAGGCCCGCTCGATGCCGTGGCCGCTGCTCCACAGACTCACGGCCCGTACACCGGGGGTGTCGATCAGCCATCCGTACGGCAACCCGGGTAGCTGGACCAGTTGGCATGCCGTCGTCGTGTGCCGGCCGCGCTGATCGTTCTCGCGCACCTCGCTGGTGGCGAGGATCTCGTGGCCGACCAACGCATTCACCAGCGTGCTCTTGCCCACCCCGCTGGCACCGAGGAGCGCCATCGTCGCCCCGTCGCCCACCAGGCTGCGGAGCTCGTCGATGCCCTCGCCGCTGACACCACTCGCCACCATCACCGGAACGCCCGCGGCCACCGCGGACAGCGATGCGAGCGACGACTCCGGGTCGGCGACGAGGTCGCGCTTGGTGAGCACGATGACCGGTTGCGCCCCGCTGTCGAACGTGAGCTCGAGGCGCCGCTGGTTCGGTGGCGACGTGAGCGAGTGGACGAGCACGACCGTGTCGATGTTGGCGGCGATGGTGTGGGCGACCGCGCGGCTGCCCTCGAACGATGCACGTCGCGTGAAGGCGCTGTACCGGCCGACCACGTGGTCGACGCGTTCGCCGTCGTCGCTGATGACGACCCAGTCCCCGACGGCGACGTCGGCACCGATGTTGCGGACTCGCACGGGCGGGTCCT
>JBDKIV010000178.1:0-12750 GCA_039796935.1 Actinomycetota bacterium
GCCGTCCACCGTTGCGGCGTTCGCTGCAGCGGCGGGTGCCGCCGCGCGCCCGATCGACGACCACCGTTCGTCGGCCGCGTACCGTCGGCGCGCGGTCGAGGTGCTGGCGGGCCGTCTCCTCTCGCAAGCCTTCCCCGGAGCCGCATCATGACGCACCACGAACCTCGCCCGGGCACCGTGCCGGGCGCCGAGCCCGCCCACGGCGTCGAACTCGTCACCGTGGACTACGTGCTGCACGTCAACGGTGTCGACAGGGACGTGAGCGATGCGTGGATCGGCGAGAGCCTGCTCCATGTCGTGCGCGAGCGACTCGGGTTGCTCGGGTCGAAGGGCGCCTGCGAGCAGGGTGAGTGCGGCAGCTGCAGCGTGCTCGTCGATGACGAGCTGCTGTGCTCGTGCCTCGTGCTGGCAGCGTCCGTCGTCGGCCGGCGAATCGTGACCATCGAGGGGATCGCGCCGGTCGGCGCGCCGAGCGACGTTCAGCAGGCCTTCGTCGACGCAGGCGCCGTGCAGTGCGGGTTCTGCACGCCCGGGCTGATCATGGCGACCCATGCCCTGCTCGGCGAATCGCCGTCTCCGACCGAGTACGAGATACGCGAACAGCTGTCCGGAAACGTGTGCCGCTGCACCGGGTACGGCCGGATCATCGACGCGGTGCAGCGTGTCGCAGTGGCCCGGCGGACGGCGCGCGAGGAGCGGTCATGAGCGTCGGCACGGACGTCGTCGCAGCCGATCGGGTCGCCGCCGGCAGGCTCGGAGACAGCGTGACGCGGCCCGACGGTGTCGCGAAGACGCAGGGGAGTTTCGAGTTCGCCGGTGATCTGTCGGCCGACGGATGCCTCTGGGGTGCGACGCTGCGGTCACCGCACCCGTCCGCCAGGATCGTGCGTCTCGACGTGTCGGGAGCCTGGAAGGTCGCCGGGGTCGACGTCGTCGTCACGGCTGACGACGTGCCCGGCGTGGCCACCTACGGCCTTGTCTCGAAGGACCAGCCCGTGTTCGCACGCGATGTGGTCCGTTACGTCGGCGAGCCGATCGCCGCCGTGGCGGCCGACCATCCCGAGACGTGCCGGCGGGCACTCGAGGCGATCGTCGTCGAGTACGAGGTGCTCGAACCGCTGATCGATCCCGAGCGGGCGATCGACGGGTCGCATCCGCCGATCCACCCGGACGGCAACGTCATCCGCCACCAGCGGATCGTGTCGGGCGACCCGGATGCCACGGGCGCCGTCGTCGTCGAGGCGACGTACGAACTCGGGATGCAGGATCAGGCGTTCCTCGGCCTCGAGGCGGCGCTGGCGGTTCCCGATGCCGGCGGGGCAGGTGTCGAACTGCACGTGGCGACCCAGTGGCTCCACGAGGACCGGCACCAGATCGCTGCCTGTCTCGACCTTCCCGACGATGCGGTTCGTCTGGTGCTCGGCGGCGTCGGTGGGGCCTTCGGGGCTCGCGAAGACATCAGCCTGCAGGTGCACACGTGCCTGCTCGCGCTGCGGGCGGGTCGGCCGGTGCGGATGGCCTACAGCAGGCACGAGAGCTTCCTCGGTCACGTGCACCGGCACCCGGCGAAGATCTGGATGCGTCATCACGCCGACGAGGATGGGCGCCTGGTGAAGATCGAGGCGAGGTTCGTGCTCGACGGTGGCGCCTATGCCTCGACGTCGTCGGCGGTGCTCATCAACGCGGTGACGCACACGCAGGGCCCGTACCGCTGTGCGAACGCCGTGGTGGACGGCTGGGCAGTGCGGACCAATCATCTCCCGTGCGGTGCGATGCGCGGCTTCGGGGTCGTGCAGGCGTGCTTCGCGCACGAGGGCCAGATGGACCGGCTCGCCGCTGCGTGCGGGCTCGATCCGGTCGAGATCAGGTTGCGCAACGCCATGCAGACCGGTGACCGCCTCATCACGGGTCAGGTCGTCGAGAACGTCGCTCCGGTCGAGCGCTGCATCCTCGAGACGGCTGCGCTGGCACTTCCCGACGAGCCGGTCGGTGGTCGCGACGGCGACCCGATGCGCCTTCCGGGTGGTGCCGGCCTGACTGCCCGCGCCGAGCACGTCCGTCGAGGGATCGGGTGGGGGGTGTCCATCAAGAACCTCATGTACTCCGAGGGGTTCGACGACTACTCCACCGCTCGGTGCACCCTTCGTGATGGCGTGGCGAGCCTCAAGTTCGCGACCAGCGAGGTCGGCCAGGGTTTCGTCACCATCGCCGCTCAGATCGCGCGGAGCGTGCTGGGGGTCGACGACGTGGTGCTCGAGCCGATCGACACCGCCATCGGCTCGGCGGGGAGCACGTCGGCGTCTCGGCAGACCTGGATGAGCGGTGGGGCGGTCGACGGAGCATGTCGTCTCGTCCGCGAGCAGTTGTTCGCTCACGTTGGAACATTGTTGGGTGTCGATCCGCTGCGACTCGCCATCGACGGGACCGATGTCGTCGACACGGTCGACGGCAGGAGGGTTCCGGTGGTCGAGGCCACGTCGGGTGAGCACTTCGAGGCGACCTTCGAACACCACCACCGCCCGACCGAAGAACTCGACGAACTCGGACAGGGCAACTGCCACACGGCCTTCGCCTTCGTGGCGCACCGGGCGGTCGTCGACGTCGATCCCGAACTCGGGTTGGTGAAGGTCGTCCAGATCGCAACGGCACAGGACGTGGGGCGAGCACTCAACCCGCTCTCGGTCGTCGGCCAGATCGAGGGCGGCATCGCCCAGGGTGTCGGCCTGGCGGTGATGGAGGAGATCGTCCAGATCGACGGTGTGGTGCGCAACGCCAACTTCACCGACTATCTCCTCCCGACGATGCTCGACATGCCCGACGTGGTGATCTCGCTCGTCGAGATACCGGATCCGATGGCCCCGCTCGGCGCGAAGGGTGTCGGCGAGCCACCGACCATCTCGAGCACCCCGGCAGTGGTGGCGGCAATTCGCGATGCCATCGGCCGAGACCTCACGCGGGTGCCGGTGAGGCCCGCCGACATCGTGTTCGCCGCAGACCCGGACTGACGAAATCCGGTCGGCGCGAGCACGATCGTCTAGGTTGGGAACGAGGGCGCCGGCGAGGCGTCACCGGGACGAAAGCGAGTGGGCGTGTCGAGCGAGCGAGAGATCATGACATGGGAGTCGTTCGGGCAGGCGTCTCGCGACCTCGCTCAGCAGGTGGCCGACGACTACGAGCCCGACATGATCCTCGCCATCGCCCGTGGAGGGCTGCTGATCGGCGGAGCGCTCGGGTACGCGCTCAGCGTGAAGAACGTCTACACGATGAACGTCGAGTTCTACACGGGAGTCGACGAGCGTCTCGAGGTGCCGAGAATTCTTCCCCCGGCTCCCGATTTCGTCGATGTCAGCGACGCCCGGATCCTCATCTGCGACGACGTCGCCGACACGGGACACACCCTGCGCAGTGTCCAGCAGTTCTGCGCCGGCAAGGTTGCCGAGGTCCGTACGGCGGTGCTGTACGAAAAGAGCCACTCGGTCGTGCAGTGCGATTACGTGTGGAAGCGCACCGACTTGTGGATCAACTTCCCGTGGAGCGACAAGGATCCGGTCGCGAAGCGCGACTGGAACGTTCGCGACGCCTGAGCCTCGCCCGGACGCGCGTCATCGTGACGCCGCAGTGATCCGAGCGATCAACTTCGACGTCGGTACGACCCCCACCAGTCGCCCGCTGCGCCAGACCGTCAGGATGGGCGAGGCCGGGTCGAGCCTCGACAGCACGTCGGACAGTGGCTCGTCGGGGTCTGCCTTTGCCACCCGTTCGAGCGGCACCATGAGCGATTGCAGAGCAACGTTGGGCCGTCGGGCTTCGTGAACGGCGTCGAGCTGCGCCTCGCTGACGATCCCACTCAGGTCGCCGTCGGGGCGTTCGACGGCCACGACACCAGCCCCACCGAGGCGGGCGCGCTGCCACCACATGGTGTCGGCGTCGGTGTCGTCGGTGGCTCGGGCGATCCCGAACCACGTGAGATCTCGCACGAGCACGCCCTGCAGGCGTTCGGCGACGTCGACGGCCATCATCTCGGCCTTCGCGTTGAGGGCGACGAACATGCCGGTGACGACGAGCATCAGGCCGGGCAGTCCGTTGACGATCATGACCAGGCCCACACCTGCGACCGAGAAGCCCACCGCCTTGCCGGCGTTGGCCGCTTCACGGGCTGCACGGAACCTGTCGCCGTGGCGACCCCAGCGCCATGCCTTGAGGACCCGACCACCGTCGAGCGGAGCGCCCGGCAGCATGTTGAACACCGCGAGGACGACGTTGACGACGGCGAGCCAGCCGACGATGTCGAGTGCGACGCCGCCGACCCCGAACGATGCGAGGGCGAGCATCGCCCCGACGCCGAGTACGCCGATGGACAGGCTCGTGGCCGGCCCGGCGACGGCGATCCAGCCCTCGGCCCGAGCAGTGGGAGCCTCGCGGTCGAGTCGGGCGACGCCTCCGAGTGCCCACAGCTGGATCGACTGCGTGGAGACACCGAAGTGTCGAGCGGTCAGCGCGTGGCCGAGTTCGTGGAGCAGGATCGAGGCGAAGAAGGCGAGCATCGCTGCGGCAGCGCCGACGGTTCCGTAGTTGGCAGCGAGGCCACTGCCGAAGAGCAGCGCCACCAGCACGACACTCCAGTGGACCCTGAAGGGGATGCCCGCCAGTCTGCCGAGCGAGAACGAACCTTGTGATGCGTACATGAGTGGGATGTGATCCTTTCCGACACCTGACGACTGCCTGGTGCCGTGGTCTCACCCGCCCCGGAGGGCCATACCGGCCGGACTCGCCCGAAGGCTCGTCGTGTTGACGACCGCTATGTCGTGGGGGTTACTCCCCATCGGCGGAACCGAATGGTAGCTGCTCACCGCTGCTTCAGTACCGTCAGGGCGGCGTTTCGTCCGCTCGCGCCCCACACGCCGGCACCGGGAAAGGTTGCCGCACCGGTCAGGTAGAGGCCGCGGATCGGGGTCTCGTAGCGAGTCAGCTCGCGTTGCGAACCGCGCAGCGCGGCGAGTGGGCCGCCGGCGAAGCTCGTTGCGTGACCCGCCGGAAGATGGAAGTCGCGTTCGTAGCGATCGGGTGTGACGGCTCTCCAGTCCCGGATGCTCTCGAGCAGCCCGGGCTCTGCGATCGTCGAGAGTTGCTGAAGCCAGCGACGTGGCTCGTCGCTGGCTTCCCAGCCGCCACGGAATCCGTAGGGCGTGTAGAGCGCCTCGAGGCTGAGGATGTGGTGACCTGGCGGAGCCATCGTCGGATCGGCGACGGTCGGCACGTTGAGCAGCAGCCCGGGACGTTCCAGGATCTCCCCGCTCGACATCAGCATCGCCCCGCGATGGATGTCGGCGAGGGTGGGTGCGATGGCAACGGTGCCGGTGAGAGGTTCGTCGAGGTCGTCGATGGCCTCGACCGCACCCAGGCGCGGCAGCCGATCGATCACCGCATCGATCTTCGATTCGTAGCCCTCGTGGTGGGGTGTCGATCGCCAGCGTTCGACCAGACCGCGTGCGTGCGGTGGAGGGTCGCGGAGCCAGCGGAGGAAGGTGTCATGGGGATTGCACGCCGAGACGACCACGCGTGCTCGTACCTCGGAACCGTCGTCGAGGAGCACGCCGCGGACATCGTCACCCTCACAGGTGATGGACGTGACCTTGGTGCCGAGTCGGGTGCTGCCCCCGGCTGCGTGGAAGGCTCGCTCGATGCTGACCGGGACCATCCCGCTCCCACCGACGGGTCTGCCGACCGTGCCGGCGTGACGCATGGCATAGGTGAGCGCGCCGAGACCCGACCCGGGTGTCTCGGGGGAGATTCCCCACACCATGGGTCCGGCAACCATGGCCGGTCCGCGCAGTGCGTCGGCGGTGAAGAACTCGCGCATGATGTCGGCGGCACTTCGCTGGCTCCAGCGCAGGAGTGTGGTGACGCCCCGCCCACCGCGGGCGAGCACCGTCCGTGACAGGCCGCCGATCGACGGAGGATCATTCGCCGCATCGAGGACCAGTCGGACGGCCGGCAGTGCGGCTCGCAGATATCTGCGGTATCCGTCGACCTCGCGCGGATACGCGCGCCCGATGGCGTCGAGCGTCCGGTCTGTGTCGTGATAGGTCGGCCAGGCGGGCCCGCCGTCCCATGCCATGTTGATCCCGGCCGGGTCGATGTCGAGGTATCGAAGTCCGTGATCGGCCAGACGCAGCTCGTCCATGACGGGGGTGGTTCGGAACGTGATGTGATCGCAGTTGCAGATGTTCACCGTCCCACCACCGAACGGTTCGCTCGATGCGGTCCCACCGACGCTGGCTCGAGCCTCGACGAGCAGGGTTCGCATGCCCGCTCGCGCCAGGTAGGCGGCACAGATGAGTCCGTTGTGGCCGGCCCCGACCACGACTGCATCGACATCCATCACGGTCACCGTCCCATTCTGTCGTGAGCTCATGGCGGGCGGATACCGTGGCGGTGTGACATCCCACTCGAGGCGATTCGTCGATCTCAGCGGCCCCGACGTCGGGCGCCTGTTGTCCGACCGGAGCATCATCGTCCAGCCGCTCGGCGCGATCGAACAGCACGGTCCGCACCTTCCTCTCAGCACCGACTCGGTGGTGGCCACCGCCGTTGCAGAAGCGACGGTCGAACGCTTCGGAGACGAGCTCGACCTGTGGCTGCTGCCCACGCTCTCGGTGACCAAGTCGAACGAGCATGCATGGTCCCCGGGGACGATCTGGCTCTCGGCCACGACGCTGCTGGCGGTCCTCGACGACATCGGCCGCTGTGTTGCCACCACCGCAGCCAAGCGTCTCGTCTTCCTCAACGGCCACGGTGGCAACAGCGCCCTCGTCAACGTCGCCAATCGAGAGTTGCGGTTGCGGCACGGTCTGATGACCTTCCTCGCCCACCCGGGTGTGCCGGCAGATCAGGGCGGTGTGTCGCCGGCCGCGGAGTTGGGCATGGGAGTGCACGGAGGTACGGACGAGACGTCGATGATGCTGCACCTGGCGCCTCACCTGGTGCGGATGGAGCTTGCCGAGCGACGTGTCCCCGAGCGCCTCGCCGACAATCGCTACGTCCGCTTCGGTGGTCGTGTCAGCTTCGGCTGGCTGTCGAACGACTTCGGTCCCGATGGCTACATCGGCGACCCGACGCCGGCCACGGCCGAGTTGGGTGCCGAACTGTTCGAGGGTGCAGTTCGGGGTTTCGGCGAGGCGCTCCGAGAGATCGCCGTGTTCGACTTCGGTCGTTGACGGGTAGCGAGAGAGGCACGGACATGGTCGAGACACGGTCGGTGGGGGATCTGAGGGTCGATGTCGAGCGTCTGATGGCGAGGCTGGATGATCTGGGCGAGATCGGCGTGGTCGTCGGTGCGAACGGCGAGCGGGGTTGCGCCCGCCTCGCCCTGTCCGACGAGGATCGTCACGGTCGAGACCTCGTGGTGAGTTGGATGCGCGACCTCGGCATGTCGGTGTCGGTCGACAGGATCGGCAATGTCGTCGGGACGCGTGCGGGGACCGATCCGTCGGCTCGTCCGGTGATGATCGGATCGCACATCGACACGGTTCGTACGGGAGGGCGATTCGACGGGAACCTCGGTGTGCTCGCGGGCCTCGAGGTCGTCGAGCTCCTCGAACGGCACGGAGTGCGGACCCGCCATCCGATCGCGGTCGCATTCTTCTCGAACGAGGAGGGAGCTCGGTTCCAGCCGGACATGCTCGGGAGCCTCGTGTACGTGGGGGGCATGGACCTCGAGGCGGCGCTCGACGTGCGCGACGCGGCAGGGGTGCGGCTGGGCGACGAGTTGGAGCGCATCGGTTATTCGGGTCCGGTGCCCTGCCCGAACCCTTCGATGCCCGCTGCGTTCGTCGAACTGCACATCGAGCAGGGTCCGGTGCTCGAAGACGCGGGTGTCACCATCGGCGCAGTCACCGGGGTGCAGGGCATCTCGTGGACCGAGCTGACGCTGTCGGGGCAGTCGGCGCATGCAGGCACGACGCCGATGCGTCTGCGCCACGACCCGGGGTATGTCGCGGCCGAGATCACCGCCGGCGTCCGGGCGCTCGCACGTCAGATGGGCGGCAGCCAGGTCTCGACGGTGGGCCGGATCGAGGTCGTGCCGAACCTCGTGAACGTCATACCGAGCACGGTCACGTTGACCGTCGATCTGCGCAACACCGATGAGGAGCTGCTCCGCCGCGCCGAGGACCACGCCGAACGGCTGATCGACCGTGTGGCCGCCGACGAGGGTGTGGGTGTCGAGCGTCGCACGTTGGCACGGTTCGAGCCGGTCGAGTTCGACCCGGCAATGGTCGACCAGGTCGAGCGTGTCGCCCGTCGACTCGGTCATTCGACGATGAGGATGCCCTCCGGGGCCGGGCACGATGCCCAGATGTTCGCACGGGTGTGTCCGACCTCGATGATCTTCGTGCCGAGCATCGCCGGCCTGTCGCACAACATCGCCGAAGACACGGCGCAGGACGACCTTCGAGCCGGCGCCGACGTCTTGCTCCACGTCGTGCTCGAGCTCGCCGGGGCGCAGTGACGGGTGATGTCGGCGATGGGGATGCGGGCGGTGTCATTGGTGATGACGAGGGGAGTTCGGTAGCCATGGCCAGGTTCGATCTCGTCACGATCGACACGCCCGACACGACACCGATGGCGGCGTTCTGGTGCGCAGCGCTCGAGTTGGTCGAACTCGAGCGGGAAGACGTCGACCGGTGGGTGGTCCTCGGTACAGCGGACGGGCAGCGCCGGATCGGGCTCCAGCGCGGTCGCCATCGAGGTGGGGGCATCCACCTCGACCTCGCCTGCGAGCCGGATGGCTTCACGTCGGAACTCGAGCGGCTCGTCGAGTTGGGTGCCCGGCTCGTGTCTGCGGTCAGGGTCGAGCCGTACGGCAGGATCGCCAATCTCGTCGATCCCGACGGTAACCCCTTCGACCTGTGCGCATACGGGTGAGCGAGAACGACACAGGGCCGACCCGTAGGTCGGCCCTGCATCGATGTTCACGGCGTTGGTGGAGTCGGACGCATCAGCGGCCCGGCGCACCCTCGCAGAACTCGTTGGTGTAGGTCGTCGACATGTCCTGCGCCACCGAGACACCCTGCTCTTCGTAGATCGGGGTCAAGATGTCGGCGAGCGCCTGAATCCGCTCCGGGTCGAACGAGCAGTAGGTGCCGTCAGGGCTGTTCGCCGAGAACCCCTTCTCGTCCATCAGTTCGACCGCCGCAGCGTTCAGCTCTGCAGTGATCTTCCAGTAGGTGTCGTAGGTGTCGTTCACGCCGATGAGCGCATCGTTGACCGGGGTCGGATCGTTGAAGTAGTCGATCCACGCCTGCGACAGGGCGGGGACGAGCACCTCGAGGCAGGGACGGAACTCCTCGAGGCGATCGGCGCGGATGGCCATGACGCCGGGGTAGTTCGGGAAACCGAGGTCGCCCACGGTGTAGAACTCGACGTCGGCCGGGGCCCCGTCCTTCCACTCGATGATGTTCTCGTACTTGTACACCTCGTTCGTGGCGAAGCCCTGCTGGAAGTAGTTTCCTCCTTCGGCGATCCACTGATCGGGTGCGCCGCCGTAGCTCGGGTTGCGCTGGTCCTCGGTGAGGTATCCGGCGCCGACCATGTAGTCGACGTAGGACGCGCCGTCGAAGTAGAGCAACTGCGCGCCGGTCGCGGCGATGTCCTCGGGCTTGGTGATGGTGTGCTGGGTCGGGTCCCACATGATCATCTGCGGGTCGAGGTCGAGCGTCTTGGCGACCGCGAGCAGCGGCACGCTGTCGGACGCCTTCATGATGTCGGAGGTGGTCACGTAGGCGAACATGATGTCGTCGTCGGCAGCGAGGAGTGCGTCGCCGCCCTGGAAGCCGACAGCGTCGCCTCCGGCGCGGATCTCGATGGTCTCGACACCGCCGACCTTGTACGCGTCCTGCACCGGACCGGAGTACACGAACGTCTCCGCGTCAGCGGTGCCGTCCGGGCCGATCAGCTGGTAGGTGCCGCCGTGCTCGGCCTCGGGCCACCAGTCGGTCTGGATCACGACGTTGGTCGGGCAGACTGCCTCACTCGGTGCCTCGGTGTCGACCGGTGCGTCGGTCTCGACCGGTGCGTCGGTCTCGGCAGGTGCGTCGGTGTCGGCAGGTGCTTCGGTGACGGCCGGAGCGTCCGTGGTTGCTGTCTCGTCGTCGCTGCCGCATGCTGCGGCGGTCAACGACACGACGGTGAGCAGTCCGATGACTGCTGCCCTCTGACGTGTCTTCATGTGGTGTCTCCCCCTATGGAGTGTGCCCGGAGGCGTGTAGTCGTGTCTGGTGTGGTGGTGGTTGGTGGGGTGGGTCCTACGTGCCCGAGCGGGCGGAATCGTGCCAGTTCCGAAGGACCCGGTTCGACAACTTGCCGAACAGCACGAAGATGATGATTCCGAACAGTGACGACACCGTGGCGGCCACGAAGAGCTCTGGTGTGCGGAGGTCCTTCGCGTAGTTGTCGATCAGGCGTCCGATGCCGATCTCACCCCGCCGGAAGAAGAAGTCCCCGACGATCGCTCCGATGACCGCACCGCCCGCAGCGATCCGCAGACCGGTGAAGATCGCCGGCATCGCGCCGGGCAGTTCCATCTTCCACAGCCGGGTCATCCGGCTGACCCGGTTGAGGGTGAACAGGTCGTGGTGCTGTCGATCGGCCGACTGCAGGCCGAAGAGCGTGTTGGTGATGACCGGGAAGATGGCGATCAGGACCGTGGCGATGAGACGACTCTTCAGGCCGAAGCCGAACCAGATGGTGATGATCGGGACCAGGGCGAGGATCGGCAGGGTCTGCACGATGACGGCGTACGGGAACAGGGCGAGTTCGAGACCCTTCGACAGGTTCATCACGATGGCGATCGACATCCCGAGGACGATCGAGATCGCCAGTCCGAGCAGGGCGACGCGTCCGGTCACCAGCATCGCTTCGAGGATCGGGCGGAGGCCCTCCTTCGGCTCCCAGAGCGGGAACAGGCCGTCCCGGACGACCGTGTGCGGCGGCGGCAGGGCGATCCGCCGCCGGTTCTCGTTCATGAGGACGTACGAGATGAAGTACCAGATGCCGATGAAGAGCCCGAAGGTGATCACCGGAGGCAGCAGCAGCTTCCACCGCGAGTCGCCCTCCCTGGTCGAACTGGGTCCGGTCGGAGGGATCGGGATGTCGCGGATGGCACTCTGAACCGGTGCGATCGTCTCGATGCGCACACCTGTGGTCGACTCGTCGACGCTCATGCGTGTGCCTCCTTCAGGTCGTGCGAGATGCGACCGCAGAGCTCGGCGAACTCGGCGTCGTAGCGGATCTCGTGCTGACGGGGGAACGCGAACGGAATGCGGTAGTCACCGATGATGCGCCCCGGTCGTGCAGACATGACGAGCACGCGTGTCGAGAGGAACACGGCCTCCGAGATCGAGTGGGTGATGAACAGGCCGGCGAAGTTCTCGTGCCGGAACAGGTTGAGCAACTCGTCGTTCAGTCGTTCTCGCGTGATCTCGTCGAGCGCCCCGAACGGTTCGTCGAACAGGAACACCTTGGGTCGGAGTACGAGTGACCTGGCGAGCGAGCAGCGCATCTTCATGCCGCCCGACAGTTGCTTCGGGT
Organism: Actinomycetota bacterium; assembly: GCA_039796935.1. Lineage (GTDB taxonomy): Bacteria > Actinomycetota > Acidimicrobiia > Acidimicrobiales > Ilumatobacteraceae > VFMC01. The sequence continues at coordinate 11,590 of JBDKIV010000178.1, forward strand.
ACTTGTTCTCGTGCCCCTTCAAGTTGACCAACTCGATCGCCTTGGCCGCATCGGCACGCCTGGTGGCTGTGTCGACGCCTTGGAGTTCGGCGTTGAGTTCGACGTTTCGTTGAACGGTCCGCCACGGGAGCAGCGTCGCGTCCTGGAACACGTACCCGATGCTCGAGCGGTCGACGTCGACCGTGCCGGCGGTGTGGCGCGTGAGCCCGGTGGCGATCCGCAACAGCGTGCTCTTGCCGCAGCCGGAGGGTCCGACGACGGTGACGAACTCTCCCGGGTCGACGTCGAACGAGACGTCGTCGATCGCGTGAGTGCCGTCGGGGAACACCATCGACAGATTGCGGAAGCTCAGTGCCGTCTTGGTGGTCGGGTTCGATGCGGCACCCGCGCCGGTATCGAGTGCGTCGCTACTCGTCATCATTGCTCCTGACGCTAGAGGATCAGCCGGGTTCGACAGGCTGCTGTCTGTGTCTTCTGTATGAACTGTCAATTCGGCTTGCGTCACCCCAGGTGGGCGAGATCGTTGCGAACGACCCGTCGTCCTGGTGGTCCGAAGGCGATTGCCTCCCTCACCGTAGCCGCCGGGACGAGGACGCTGTCCGCTGTCGGGCCGAGGCCCATGGCTCGACGGGCCGCCGTACTGACGGTTCGGAGCGCTTGGTCGGCAAGCAGGTGGCCGGCGATCATCATCAAGCCGGCGGTCTCGAGCGGGTCGCCTCGTCCGATCGGGTTGAACGGATCTTGGAGATTGTCGCCGCCGGCGGCGACGTCGACGCCGGCTTCGAGCAGGGCGTGAATCGCCGTGAGCCCTCGTGGTGTGGCGCGCGCATGTCCGCGGCCCTGGAGGAACAGGTTGGTGTGGGGGAGCGCGATCACCGCCATCCCGGCTGCGGCCACCTGCTCGGCGACGCGCCGCTGGACGTCGGGAGGTTGCACGCCGAGCGACACGCAGTGGCTGGCGGTCACGAGGTGCGGGAATCCCGAGGCGACGACACGGCGCGACAGGTCGTCCAGGGCGAACCGTGCCGGATCGAGGGTCTCATCGGTGTGGAGGTCGACCGGCAGGCCCGCCTCTGCGGCGATCGCGAGGAAGAGTTCGTTCGCCGCGTGAGGGTCGTCCTCGAGATGCGGGCACCCCCCTACGACGTCGACGCCCATGGC
>JBDKIV010000179.1:0-7350 GCA_039796935.1 Actinomycetota bacterium
GCATTCACGGATGACGATGGTGTGGTGCGAACCACCTTCGCTTTCGAGCCGGCGCGATGAGTTCAAGGCTTGCCATTGTCGGGATCGGGATCCACGCCTTCGGTCGCACTCCTGACCGCACCGGGCGCCAGCAGGGGCAGGTGGCCGCTCGACGTGCGTTGGCGGACGCCGGCATCACGTGGGACCAGATTCAGTTCGCCATCGGTGGCAGTGACTCCTCTGGCAACGCCGACGCCATGGTGGCTGACCTGGGACTCACCGGGCTGTCATTCCTCAATGTCATCAATGGCTGTGCAACCGGAGGGGCCGCGCTCTCGGCGGCTTCGTGGGCTCTGGCATCGGGAGACTTCGAATGCGGTCTCGTTGTCGGTTTCGATAAGCACCCTGCGGGCGCCTTCAACGCCGATCCAGAGCAGTATTCGCTGGGGCAGTGGTACGGGGAGACCGGACTGATGTTGACGACCCAGTACTTCGGCATGAAGATCCAGCGGTACGCGTACGACCATCGCATCAGCACATCGACATTGGCGAAGGTGGCCGAAAAGGCATTTCTGAACGGATCCAAGAATCCAAACGCGTGGCGTCGGCAACTCCTGTCGGCTGATGAGATTCTTCAGTCGACGATGGTCAGCGATCCGCTCACGAAGTACATGTTCTGTTCTCCCGCCGAAGGAGCGGTCGCTCTCGTGGTGTGCAGAGCCGACTTGGCGCATCGCTACTCTGCAAAACCGATCTTCCTCAAGTCATCCATCATGACAACGCGTCGTTATGGCTCCTTCGAGGTCTTCTCGCCAGGGCTTGCGCCCGAGATCGTCTCGTCACCTTCCCGTGACGCAGCGCGACTTGCGTTCGAGAAGAGCGGGCTCGGGCCGACCGACATCGATGTGATCCAGCTTCAGGACACCGACAGCGGCGCGGAGGTGATCCACATGGCTGAATGCGGGTTTTGCGAAGACGGCGAGCAGGAGGAGTTGATCCAGTCCGGAGAAACCGCCTTGACCGGAAGACTGCCGATCAACACAGACGGAGGCTGCATCGCGAACGGTGAACCGATCGGGGCATCCGGACTTCGGCAGATCCATGAGAGCGTGCTGCAGTTGCGTGGTGCCGCAGGCGATCGGCAGGTGCCCGGTGAGCCACGTACGGCATTCACCCATGTCTACGGTGCACCTGGTGTGAGTGCGTGCGCGGTGCTCGTCAGATAGAGAGAGTGACTCGGCCGCTGTGGTCGCGCGAATGGCGTGCGGTCTCTCGTCGTCGAGTGTCGTGGGACTCCTCTGAGGGTCGGGGGTACCGTGATTGCGTGACGGTGCAGGACCGGTACGATGACGTCGAACGCTGGACCGCGAGTGGGTGCCGATCGCTGACCGGACCGGCTGAGTCATCAGGGCTGGGCCCGCCTGATGGACTGGTCGCCGCCCTCGACGTGGTAGCCCGCCGGATCAGCGTGGCGAGCCGGGCCATCGGCCAGCCGGTCGTCATCGACCCCCTGGCCGAGGTGGCGATGCGCTTCCATCTTGCCGGCCTGTCACGCAATGGCCGGACCAGTTGCGGGGGAGCAACACGGATGCTCGACTCCGCCGACGGGACCGTCGTGCTCGCGCTTCCACGTGATGACGATCTGGAGCTCGTGCCGGCGCTGGTAGGGAGCGAGGTGCCGGCCGGGAGGGATGCCGCTTGGGTCGCCATCGCCGAGTGGATGGCCGGACGGGCGAGTGAACAGATCGTTGAGCGAGCGGTTCTCCTCGGTCTCGCTGCGGCGGTGGTTGGTCCCACACCGGCAGGCGCGTCGGCGGCGGACGGTGTCCAGGTCGCGTCGCTCGACCGGTCCTGCGACCGATCGCTGCGCCGTGTCGGGAGCAGACCGCCACGTGTCGTCGACCTGGGGTCGCTCTGGGCTGGGCCCCTCTGTGCCCAGCTCCTCGGTCTCGCCGGGTGTGAGGTGATCAAGGTGGAGACGGTTTACCGCCCCGATGGTGTGCGGTCGGGACCGCCCGCCGTGCACGCCCGGTTGAACGCCGGTAAGCGCAGTGTGGCGATCGATCCGCGGACGACGGAAGGTCGGCGCATCGTCGGCGGACTGCTGGATGCTGCGGACGTCGTGATCGAGGCCTCCCGTCCCCGCGCGCTCGCAGCCTGGGGCCTCGGCCCTGAGCGGTCATCGCGGCCACAGGTGTGGGTCTCGATCACCGGTCACGGCTACACCGGCGACGGTGCGACCCGAATCGGGTTCGGTGACGACGTTGCAGCGGCTGCCGGACTGGTGGCGACGGGCAGTGGGACTGCGTGGTTCTGTGCAGATGCGATCGCGGATCCGCTCACCGGCATGGTTGCCGCTGCGGAGGCGCTGGAGGCGCTGGCCGACGGGCGAGCGGTCCACCTCGACGTGTCGATGGTGTCGGTCGCACGGCAGTTCGCCGGACGGACTGTCGACGTCACCCGGATCGCGACCGAGGCGACCACTGTGACGAGCGGTGTGTCGTTCCCATCGATGCAGGGGGTGACCGCATCGCTGGGCGCGGACACCGACGACGTAGTGCGGGCATGGCTGGGATGACCACCGTCGATGCCATCATCCGTGAGTCGGAAGTGGAGGGACAGATCGTCGACGTCGCAGTGGCCGACGGTCACCTCGTCGCAATCGCTGCCGGTCTGGACGCCGTCCTGGAGGCTCCGGTTGTCATCGATGCCCGCCGTGGGGCTCTGCTGCCTGGCCTCCACGACCACCACCTCCATCTCTTGGCGATGGCAGGTGCAGCGCGATCCGTCGACCTGGAGCAGCGCGCTGTCACGACAGCGAGTGGATTCGCCGAGGTCGTCCGCGCCGCTGCGCGTCAGATTCCCGCAGGGGACATCCTGCGTGTGGTCGGATACCACGACTCGATGGCCGGGTCGCTCGATCGATGGGTCCTCGATGCGCTGAGTGCGACAGTTCCCGTGCGGGTGCAGCACCGGAGCGGAGCGATGTGGATTGTCAATTCATGCACGCTCAGGCTGTTGCCTGCTGAGCTGCCATCCAGCGCCGAGGTCGATGCGATGGGGCGGCCGACGGGTCGGTTCATCCGCGACGACGGCTGGTTACGCGAACACCTTCCGACCACGGACGTACCCGATCTCGCACCCGTCGGCCGGTCGCTCGCAGCGCGAGGCATCACCGGTGTCACTGACATGACGCCGTTCGCGTCGACCAGGGATCTCGATGTGCTCGCCGCCGCCCGCCGCGCCCGTGCGCTGCCCCAGCACGTCGTTGCGACCGGTGGACCGTCGCTGGCACGAGCCACGTTCCCGCCGGAGTTGGGCGTTGGGCCGGTCAAACTCGTGGTGGACGAGTTCGACTTGCCTGACTTCGACGATCTCGTGGCGCGGGTGCGCGCTGCCCACGAGGCTGGACGACCGGTGGCAGTCCACTGCATCGGTCGAGTCTCACTGGCGCTCATCGTCGCAGCCCTCGAGGACGCCGGCACGCTGCCGAGGGATCGGCTCGAGCACGGCTCAGTTGTCCCGCCGGAGTTCCATCGACAGCTCCGAACCCTCGGATGCACGGTCGTCACCCAGCCAGGATTTCTTCGAAGTCGCGGCGACCAGTATCTCGAGGATGTCGATCCGGACGATCTCCCTCACTTGTGGCCGTGCGGTTCCCTTCTCCGAGCGGGCATCAGTGTCGGATGCAGCACCGATGCGCCGTACGGGCCGTCAGACCCGTGGACGGCGATCTCCACCGCAGCTGATCGCTCGACGGCTTCCGGCCGCGTCATCGGATCGGACGAACGAGTGGCGACCTTCGAGGCGTTGAATCGGTTCCTTTCACCGCTCGACGATCCGGGCGGTCCGCCCCGGCGGATAGCGGTCGGTGTCCGTGCCGACTTGATTCTCCTCGACCGCCCGCTTCACCATGCGCTTGCGAGACCCACCGATGTGGATCTGATCGGCACGTGGGTGGACGGGATCCGTCGACACGGTGACATCGCAAGTTGACACCGCATCTCGCCTTCCCCTTTCCTGAGGCTCTTCAACACCGCGACCACAAGGTGAGCTGGAAGTGATCCGGGACTTTCTCTTCACTTGACCGGGACTTGGCATCTGGAAAGGACGAGTTTCTGCACTTCGCGCGATTTCGTCCGTAACCCACAAGATCTTGGGGAACTCCCCACGATTCCGGAGAAGAAGTTCCCTCCGCCGACGAGGGCGACGCGCATGCGACGAGTGTGCTGCAGTTGCCGCTCGTCATCGTGGAGGAGGTGAGCTCTCTCACCGCACTCAAGCAGGCCGAACTGAAGGCCTCCCGTCTCCGCCCGGCGGCACCCACACACGCTCGCCCGTCGGCAGACATCATCCCCCTGCACCGGCGCATCCCTGCGACCACGTCACGCCCCGGGCTGACGGCCGATCGCACCATTATCCGCCGGTTCGACCACGCCAACCGCCTCACCTGCACCGGTGTCGCCGACCAGCTCGGCTGGACCCCCGGGGTCCTGCGAGTCAGCCGCGTCGGAACCTGGTTCGCACTCACCCCACACACCGGCACCCAACCTCGCCGCCACCGTGACCTTCCCCGGGTCACCGGCGACGGCCGCATCACCGTGCCGTCGGCCGTCCGCAGCGTCGTCGGTGACGAGGTACTCCTCGTCGTCGACGTCGACCGCAACCGTCTGCTGCTCACCGACCCGAACGCAGCATTCCTCGCTCTCGTCGCACAGATCGAGGAGCCGAGCGATGCCTGACGACAAGACCACCCAGGCCCTCGAATTGGTGCGCACAGCGCTGCGTCTCGCCGACATCGACCCCGCCGACCTGTCGAGCCTGCTCGGCGCTGCAGTCGACCCGACGCCAACGCCGCCTCGGGCCCGGGTCACCTTCGCCGAGTTCGTTCCCAAGTCGCTGGCCTCGCTCGATCCGAACTCGGTGCGCACCTACCGCACCCATCTGATGCGTCTGATCGACGGAGTTGCCGACATCTGCGCCTGCAACTGCAGCGACTGTTGCACCACCGTCGTGGCCGCCGCCGACGCATGGTCAACACCGCCGACCAAGTCGGTCGCCGCGCCGGGGCACTGCACATCGTCGATGTGCCGCAAGCGCATGCATCTACCGGCACTCGGCGAGGTGGTCCTGAGCGAGCGCACGTTCTGCGACGTGTACACCGCCCTCGACATCGAGAGCTGGGCGAAGGCCGCACGCCGCATCGCCAACAAGCGGGCCACGCTCGCCAACACCACCCGCACCCGCCAGGGACTGATCTCGGCTCGAGATGACGGACGCTCCGCTGAGGAGACGTGCATCCGTGCGGTGCGCCGCTTCTTGAACCAGGCCCGCAAGGACAAGCTCGTCAGTTCGAACCCGGCACTCGATGTCGACATGCCCGGCCGACAGGCGACCCGCAAGCGGGCGCTCCACGAACACGAGGTACCCCAGTTCATCGACGCCGTCGTCTCGGGTGGCAACGACCCCGAGCTCGACATCTTGCTCGTATGGTTCCACCTCGAGACCGGCGCCCGACAGGAGGGTGCACTGAACCTGACGTTGGAGAAGGTGCAGCTGGAGAACAAGGTCGTGCTGCTGAATGAGAAGTTCGGCACCGAACGACCGCAGCCGGTGTCGATCGAACTCGCTGCCGCTCTCCTCGCTCACGCCAAGGATCGAGGCGGTGCAGCCTGCGACCCCGAGGGTCCCGCCTACGAGCCGGCTTCCCCGGTGTTCCACTACCGCCCGGCCAAGGACGGCACACCTCGACGTCTCACCTCCAAGCGGTACGAGACGCTGTTCGGTCGGATCCAGCGCACGGTGCCGTTCGCCAACCAGATCCACCTGACCGCCCACCAGTTGCGCAAGACCGGCGCCGTCGCCATCGAACGCATCGCCGGCACCCAGGTCGCCCGCCGGTGGCTCGGCCACGCCGACCGCTCGACCGTCGATCTGTACGCCGGGGCCTCCGAAGACGAGGTACGTCGTGCCCACGAGCTGTGGACCGCCGACGACTGACACCACCACGCACGTACCCCTATTGATGAGGAGAGCCCCCGGCATCACTGCCGGGGGCTCTCTCGTGTTGCCGAGACGTCATCTCCTTTCAGCTGGTTCGGCAACAGTTCTTGTTGACGACGGCGGTCACAGCGGCGACATCGGGGTGGTTGGAGCGAAGGTGTCCGCAGACGTTGCGATCGGGCACACCCGCCAATGCGTAGGTGTGGCCGGGGCCGGCTGCGGCGGCGAGGTATCCGGGCACGAACTCGGGTGCGGCTCCGATGGCGGGGCCGAGGGCGGCGAGCATGGCCTGGGAGGCGACGACGAGACCGACCGCGCTGTCGGGCAGGGTGAGCACGCTCAGCACCTGGTGGGTCTCGCCGCTGATCGCCACGCTCACGACGTCGAGGTCCTCGTCCAGCGGCAGCCGTGCGAATGGCTCTGCTCCCGTGTCGGCGAACGCGTCGGAGACGACGTGGGGCTGTGGGACCAACGCGTTGGCCTCGTCGGGTCCGAACGGTGCGTTGTTCGGGATGACGATGCCGTAGATCGCACGGAGGTTCATGAACGGGGCGATCGCCGTGTGGAACACGGTGTACATGCAGTGAGCGAGTTGCTCGACGACGGGCTGGGTCAGCACGGGTGTCCGGGCCATGGCTACTCCTTGGAGTGATCGGGGCGGACGTTGGTGTCCGCACCGGTCACCGTCATCGCCTGCCGACCGGTCACAAGCCGGGACGCTGCGGGTCGGTGAGGGCCGCTGTGGCCTGCTGGATGATGGTGAGCACGGACGCGGCCCGCTCTGGGTCTACGTTCACGGTCGTCGGCTTCTTGCGCCGTTTGGCGTACTTGCGGTGGTACTCGGCGAGACGGTCGTGACAGATCCCGATCGGGTTCGTAACGGTGCGGGGCAGTTCGTCGAGGACGTAGTTCATGACGTAGGTGGCTTCGTGCTCGATGTCGCTGGCCGTGGCGAGGATCTGACTGATCTGGCCACGGATCCGACTGAGAACCTTCGGGTCCTCCAACGGTCCGCCGAGACTGGCGAGCAGCGCCGACGCGAGCTGGTGCGACACCCCGAGGGTGTTCGATCGCAGCTTCTTGTTGCGGCGTCGGTTGGCGACTTCGAGGATTGCCGGGACACAGGTCGAGGGCAGCAGTGCCTGGTACACGTTGGTCCTTCCGTCGCGTGGCTCGATGTGGAGCCAGCCGTCCCGTTCGAGATCCCGCAGGGCCTTGCGGGCGGTTCCCTCCGTGACGTGCATGCCGGCTGCGATGGTGTCGACTCGGGGGTGGGCCGATCCGAAACGGTCGAAGTTGCGCATGGCGATCGTCATCGCGGCGTGGTGCATGCGAGCCGAGGGCGCGGTGTCGGTGGAGATGATGTCG
>JBDKIV010000180.1:0-4682 GCA_039796935.1 Actinomycetota bacterium
CTCGCGATGTCGTCGATCGCGACGCCCGACCGCATCCAGCAGGTGGGTGCGCTGCTCAACCGTGGGGTGGGCGTCGATCGTGTGCACGAGGCGACCCGGATCGACCCGTGGTTCCTCGATCAGATGAGCATGATCGGTGACGAGCGACCGGTGCTCGCCGAGCTCGGCATCGACGGGATGGACCGTCGTTCGTGGCGACGCGCCAAGCGTCTCGGTTTCAGCGACGCGCAGCTCGCCCATCTTTGGGGCGCGGGCGAACTCGAGGTACGAGCGGCTCGCGAGGCCTGCGGAGTCCATCCCACGTACAAGACGGTCGACACCTGTGCTGCCGAGTTCGCTGCGCAGACCCCCTATCACTACAGCACGTACGAGGACGAGAACGAGGTCGGCCCGAGTACGGCACCGAAGGTCGTCATCTTGGGCAGTGGACCCAATCGGATCGGACAGGGGATCGAGTTCGACTACTGCTGTGTGCATGCGTCGTTCGCCCTTCGAGATGCCGGGTTCGAGACCGTGATGGTCAACTGCAACCCCGAGACGGTGAGCACCGATTACGACACGAGCGACCGTCTCTACTTCGAGCCGCTCACTCGCGAGGACGTGCTCAACGTGATCGCCGCAGAGACCGTTGCGTCCGGTGGTGAGCCCCCGAAGGTGATCGTCTCGCTCGGCGGGCAGACCCCGCTCAAGCTGTCCGGTCAACTGCCCGTCGAGCTGATCGCCGGCACCTCACCGGCATCGATCGATCTGGCCGAGGACCGCGAGAAGTGGAACACACTGTGTCGTGAGCTCCAGATCCCGCAGCCTCCCGGCGGTACGGCGACCGATCTCGAACAGGCACTCCAGATCGTCGACGGCGTCGGATTTCCTGTGCTGGTGCGGCCGAGTTACGTGCTCGGCGGGCGAGCGATGCAGATCGTTCACGACCGGAACCATCTGGCACGCGCGATGGCCGAGCTGGCCGGGTTCGGCAGCCTGGGCAAAGAGGGTGGACTCTCGGCAGAGCGTCCGGTGCTGATCGACCGGTTCCTCGAGGACGCGACCGAGGTCGATGTCGACGCGATTCGTGACCACACGGGTGACGTGCTGATCGGCGGTGTGATGGAGCACGTCGAGGAGGCCGGAGTGCACTCCGGCGACTCGGCGTGTGCCATCCCGCCCCAGACGCTTCCCCACTGGGTCGTCGAGGTGATCGAGGCGTACACGAGGGCGATCGCCGCAGCGCTCGACGTGCGCGGACTCATCAACGTGCAATACGCAGTGTCGGGGACCACGGTGTACGTCATCGAGGCCAATCCGAGAGCCAGCCGGACCGTCCCGTTCGTCGCCAAGGCAACCGGAGTGCCGCTCGCGAAGGTCGCCACGCGAGTCATGCTCGGAGCGACGCTCGCCGAACTCCGGACCGAGGGGTTGCTCGTACCCCCGTCAGAGCACGGTCACGTGGCGGTCAAAGAAGCCGTCCTGCCGTTCAACCGCTTCCCGGACGTCGATACGGCACTCGGTCCCGAGATGCGCTCGACCGGCGAGGTGATGGGCATCGATGCAACCTTCGGCAAAGCGTTCTTCAAGGCCGAACTCGCTGCCGGCACGGTGCTCCCGTCGACCGGCATGGTCTTCCTCTCGCTGGCCGACGGTGACAAGCCGGCGGGACTCGTGGTGGCCAAGCGGCTCCGCGAACTGGGTTTTGGGATCGCCGCCACCAACGGAACCGCCGACTACCTCCGGCGCTTCGACCAACCCGTCGATCTCGTGGTCGGCAAGGTCAGCGAAGGGGCAGCACTGACTGCGGTCGATCTCATCGCCGCCGGCAAGGTGAGCTTCGTCATCAACACGCCACAGGGACGCGGTGGCCGCACCGACGGAGAGCAGATCCGAAAGGCCGCCAACACGAACCACGTGAGTTCCGTGACCACCGTCGCTGCAGCCCTGGCCGCCGTTCAGGGGATGGGCGAGCAGAACGGCCGGACGATCGAAGTCCGTCCTCTGCAGCAGTACCACGTGCGCTCAGCCGGAGTGATGTGATCGGTCGCCGGGGCGGCAGGCGCAGCGACGGCGCGGCAACGAGCCGTCGCACGGGCGCGAGCGACGTCGACACCCGAGTCACGGTCGGCTCCATCGACTTGCCGCACCCGGTGATGCTGGCGTCGGGTACCGCTGGCTACGGAGCAGAACTCGCGCGTTACCTCGACCTCGCTTCGCTCGGGGCGGTGGTCACCAAGTCGTTGGCGGCGTACCCGTGGGAGGGAAATCCAGCCCCGCGCGTGGCTCCTGCAGGGGTCGGGATGATCAACGCGGTCGGGCTGCAGGGGCCGGGCGTCGAACGCTGGCTCGCGCACGAGCTGCCCGAACTCCTGGCAACCGGCGCACGAGTGGTGGCCAGCATCTGGGGTCGCAGCCTCGACGACTACCGACACGCCGCCGAACTGATGGCGGCGGCGCCGCCCGGTGTGGTGGCGGTCGAAGTGAACCTGTCGTGCCCGAATCTCGAGGGACGTCGGGGCATCTTCGCCCATGATCCCGACCTGTCCGGTGAGGTGGTGCGCGTGACTGCAGCGGTCGGTCGCCCGCGGTGGGCGAAACTCAGCGCCAACACCGATCGAGTCGTCGAGGTCGCTGCTGCCGTGGTCGAGGCCGGTGCCGAAGCCGTGACGCTGGTGAACACATTGCTCGGCATGGTCCTCGATCCAGCGACGCATCGCCCGGTTCTCGGCGCGGGCGGCGGTGGGCTCTCGGGTCGAGGGATCCACCCCGTTGCCGTTCGAACCGTCCACGACGTCCGACGGGCGCTGCCGAGTGTGCCCATCGTCGGCGTCGGCGGGGTGTCGTCGGGGTGGGATGCCGCCGAGTTGATGCTTGTCGGAGCGCATGCGGTCCAGGTCGGAACGGCATCGTTCGCGGACCCCCGCGCAGCCGGCCGGATCGCCGCCGAACTGGTCTCGTGGGCCGCCGCCGAGGGGTTCTCCGAGTTGCGAACGGTCAGCGGCGCATGTCACCTCGACGGGTGATCAGCGATCCGCGTCGCCGGCATCGTGCCTCGCTATGGTTGACCACATGGCAACACCCCCGTCTCTTTCCCCCGAACAGCGCGCCGCCGCACTCGCGAAGGCTGCCGAAGCTCGTACCGCTCGCGCCGAACTGAAGGCCCGCCTCAAGCTCGGATCGCTGTCGCTCGCCGATGCGTTGGCGTCCACCGACGACACCGTTGGCAAGCTCAAGGTCGTCTCGTTGCTCGAGTCGCTGCCCGGCGTCGGCAAGGTCAAGGCCCGCAAGATCATGGAAGACATCGGCATCGCCGACAACCGCCGGGTGCAGGGTCTCGGACAGCAGCAGAAGGCAGCGCTGCTCGAGCAGTTCGGCAAGTGAGCTGCTGAGGTCGCTCGCATCCCATGGAGGCAGCGTCCCATCGGATCTTCATCGTGTCGGGCCCCGGCGGTGTCGGGAAGGGCACCATCGTGTCGGCACTGGTGCGCCAGGACGAACGGCTGTGGCTCAGCCGATCGTGGACCACTCGAGAGCAGCGTCCCGGCGAGCCTGATGACGCATACGTCTTCACGTCTCGTGACGCCTTCGAGGCGCGCATCGAGCGAGGCGGCTTCCTCGAGTGGACCGACTTCCTCGGCAACTACTACGGGACACCGATGCCCGAGCCTCGACCCGGCCACGACACCGTGCTCGAGATCGAGGTCGACGGGGCGCGTCAGGTGAAGTCGGTGCACCCCGAGGCGGTGCTCATCTTCGTGCTGCCACCGTCGCGCGACGAGCAGGAGCGACGGTTACGCGGTCGCGGCGACCCTGATCACAAGGTCGAACAACGCGTCCGAAAGGCCGAGGAGGAAGAGCCGGTCGGTCGGGCTCTCGCCGACCACATCGTGGTCAACGACGACCTCGGGCGAACGGTCGACGAGATGCTGACGATCATCGAGCACCACAGGGGTCGTCCGTCCGGCGAGACGCCCTGAGGGGTCGGCTGGTGTCTCCGGCACCGATGCGCGATGAGAGCGACCTTGCCCAGGTAGACTTCGGCGCCCGTCTCAGGAGGACCAACGAGCATGCGTACGCACGACACCATGATGAACCCGCCGATCGAAGACCTGCTCGATTGCGTCGACTCCAAGTTCAGCCTGGTCACGCTCGCAGCCCGTCGTGCTCGCCAGATCAACTCCTACTTCAGTCACCTCGGCGAGGGTCTGGGGCACATGGTGCCTCCCCAGGTCCCGGTCGTTGCCCACAAGCCGCTCAGCATCTCGTTCGAGGAGATCGCGGCCCACAAGGTGATCCGCGTCGAGCAGGCCGACGAGGTCGATGCTGGCGACTCTGCCGGTGACGAGACCACCGACGGTGATGTCGTCTCGGCCGAGCCGACGGCCTGAGACGTTCCGGGTCCACAGCGACCATGATCGCCGGACGACGCATCGTCCTCGGCGTCACCGGCGGCATTGCGGCCTACAAGGCCGTCGAGCTCTGTCGGCGCCTGGTCGACGCAGGTGCACATGTCGTTCCGGTGATGACGGCCGGCGCAGAGCATTTCGTCGGTAGGACCACCCTGTCGGCATTGGCGAGTGAGCCCGTGCAGACGAGCCTGTGGGACGAAGCGCACCCGATCCCGCACACTCGGCTCGGGCAGAACGCAGACCTCGTCCTGGTCGCGCCCGCCACGGCCAAACTGCTCGGAGCCTATGCGG
>JBDKIV010000181.1:0-7206 GCA_039796935.1 Actinomycetota bacterium
CGACCAGCGCTGACGAGGTCGATCAGTCCCGCGTCGTCATCCGGTTCGGCTCGCAAGAGGTCTACCCGGCACCGCTGGGCGAGGCGGGCCTCGAACAACTGAGCGTCTACATGCGTGGCGACGATGTCCGCATCCATGTGAGTCTCGGCGTCGGGTACTGCGAGGCAACCGTGTGGGGCTGCGATCTCACCGACGGATACGTGCGGATCAACGCCGACTACACCACCTGACGGCGATCGGCACACGCGCCGCAACGCGAACGGGGAGCAGCTCGCGCTGCTCCCCGTTCACACGTCGTCGGTCAGTGCTCGTGACCGGCCACCATCACTTCGGTGGCATACGGATGCCGCCGTCCACGCGAATGGTCTCGGCGTTCATGTAGCTGTTGGTGACGCACTCGACGACCATCGACGCGAGTTCGTCCTGGTAACCCAGACGCTGCGGGAACAGCACGCCCTTCTGCAGATTGGCCTTGAACGCCTCGCTCGCGTCGCCCTGACCGTAGATGGGCGTGTCGATCAGACCGGGCGCGACCGTGTTGACGCGGATGCCGACGGCGGCGAGGTCGCGTGCGATCGGAAGGGTCATCCCGACGACACCACCCTTCGATGCCGAGTACGACGCCTGGCCGATCTGTCCGTCGAACGCGGCCACGGACGCGATGTTGACGATTGCGCCACGCTCGCCATCGGCCATTGGCTCGGTGGTGCTCATCGCGGTCGCGGCGAGACGGATGCAGTCGAAACTGCCGACGAGGTTGATCGCGACGACCTTCTTGAAGGCGTCGAGGTTGGCGGCCGACTCGTAGCTGCCGTCCTTGCCGACGGTGCGCTGCGCCCAGCCGATACCCGCCGAGTTGACGAGCACACGGAGCGGACCCATGCTCTTGGCCATCTCGACGGCGTTGATGATGTCGTCGGTGTTGGTCACGTCGACCTTGCAGAACGCACCACCGATCTCGTCGGCGAGAGCCTTGCCCTTGTCTTCTTGGAGGTCGGCGACGACGACCTTGGCGCCGCGGGCAGCGAGGCGGCGGGCCGTGGCGGCACCGATCCCCGAAGCTCCACCCGTGACGATTGCGCTTGCACCTGTGATGTCCATGGACCACGACGTTACGCGGCAGGTCGCTGCGGCACGCAAGCGGACCGACGGTCTAGAACAGCGACGCCTGCCCCTCGGTCGACGACGAACCCGGTGCAGTTGCGGGTGTCACGGCCTCGAACGGTCCGAGCGCTGCAGCCACGGCGAGTCGGTCGACGAGGTCGTTCATCGAATCACCCGAGTGACCCTTGACCCAGCGAAAGGCGGGACGTCGCTGCTGGTACAACTCGATCAACGGCTTCCAGAGATCGGTGTTGGCCACCGGCTCCTTCTTCGAGTTGCGCCATCCGTTGCGCTGCCAGCGGACCCACCACTCGTCGCGAAAGCAGTTGACCACGTACGTCGAGTCGGAGACGATCGTCAGTTGCCCGGGCAGCGCACGGAGCGCCTCGAGGACCGCTCGCACCTCCATGCGCTGGTTGGTCGTGCGTGCCTCTCCCCCCGACCCGTGCGGTTCGCCGTCGGGCGCCACCGCCCATGCCCATCCCCCGGGACCTGGATTGCCCGAACACGCCCCGTCGGTGTACACCTCGATCACACGGCCCACTGTAGGGAGGTGGGCGCGTTACCCGACGGTAACGCTGCGAGACTGGGGCCATGATCTTCGACGGATACGTCAACCAGTTGCCCGACAGCGATGCTGGAGAGACGGCCGAATGGCTCGACAGCCTCGATGCGGTCATCGAGACGTACGGAAAGCCTCGGGCGAGGTTCCTCCTCTCGAAGCTGCTCGACCGCGCCCGAGAGAGCCAGGTCAGCTTCCCGGCCACGGTCTCGACCCCGTACATCAACACGATCCCCCGCGAGACCGAGCCGTGGTTCCCGGGCGACGAGCACATCGAGCGCAACATCCGTCGATTGGTGCGCTGGAACGCAGCCGCCATGGTCGTCAACGCCAACAAGTCCGCCGACGGGATCGGCGGGCACCTCTCGACCTTCGCGAGCTCGGCAAGCCTGTACGAGATCGGCTTCAACCACTTCTTCCGCGGCAAGGACGACGGGACCTGCGGCGACCAGATCTACTTCCAGGGTCACGCCGCCCCCGGCATCTACGCGCGGGCGTTCCTCGAGGGTCGCCTCTCCGAGGACGACCTCGACCACTTCCGCCGAGAGATCGGCCGGGGCGGCCGCGGCCTCTCGTCCTATCCGCACCCGCGGTTGATGCCGGACTTCTGGGAGTTCCCGACCGTGTCGATGGGACTCGGCCCGATCACCGCGCTCTACCAGGCCCGCTTCAACCGCTACCTGCTCAACCGGCAACTGGACGACACGTCGAACAGCAGGGTGTGGGCGTTCCTCGGAGACGGCGAGACCGATGAACCCGAGACGCTGGGTGCCATCTCACTGGCGAGTCGCGAACGGCTCGACAACCTGATCTTCGTCGTCAACTGCAACCTGCAACGCCTCGACGGACCGGTTCGGGGCAACGGCAAGATCATCCAGGAACTCGAGGCCGTGTTCCGTGGTGCGGGATGGAACGTCATCAAGGTCATCCATGGCTCGAAATGGGACGAGCTCCTCGCCAAGGACAAAGACGGCGTGCTCCTCAACAAGATGAACACCACCGTCGACGGCGAGTTCCAGCGCTACTCGATCGAGGACGGCCAGTACATCCGCGACAACTTCTTCGGCCCCGACCCTCGCCTGCGCGCCATGGTGCAGCACCTCTCCGACCACGACCTGCAGAACCTTCCCCGTGGTGGCCACGACTACCGGAAGCTGTACGCGGCGTACAAGGCAGCCGCCGAGAACCTGGGTTCGGGCGCCCCCACCGTCATCCTCGCGAAGACCATCAAGGGATGGACCCTGGGCGAGGGGTTCGAGGGCCGCAACGCCACTCACCAGATCAAGAAGATGACCAAGGACCAGTTGCTCGCGCTTCGTGACCGGCTGCACCTGCACGACGAGATCCCCGAGTCGGCGTTCGAGGCCGACCGCGTGCCCTACTACCGGCCGGCCGAGGACTCGATCGAATACCAATACATGATCGAGCGCCGACGTGCCCTCGGCGGGTCGATCCCCCGTCGCCGCAACACCCCTCGTCGGCCGGTCGTGCTACCCGCCGATGCCGCGTTCGCCGAACTCCGGCACGGATCGGGCGGCCAGTCGGTCAGCACGACGATGGGCTTCACGCGTCTGCTGCGCAACCTCGCCAGGGACCAGCACTTCGGTCGTCATGTGGTTCCCATCGTGCCCGACGAGGCGCGTACGTTCGGGATGGATGCGCTCTTTCGCGAGCTGAAGATCTATGCGTCGCAGGGCCAGAAGTACGAGCCCGTCGACCATGACCTGTTGCTCAGCTACACCGAGGCGAGCAACGGGCAGATCCTCGAAGAGGGCATCACCGAGGCAGGTTCGATGGCCAGCTTCATCGCCGCCGGTACCAGTTATGCCACCCGCGGCACGGTGACGGTGCCGTTCTACACCTTCTATTCGATGTTCGGTTTCCAGCGCGTGGGCGACCTGATCTGGCAGGCCGCCGACAGCCGTGCCCGCGGCTTTCTGATGGGAGCCACCGCAGGGCGGACCACCTTGCTCGGCGAAGGGCTCCAACACCAGGACGGCCATTCGCTCGTCCTCGCGTCGACGATGCCTCCGGTGCAGGCCTACGACCCGGCTTTCGCCTACGAGGTGGCCGCCATCGTGCAAGCGGGCCTCGAGCGGATGTACGGATCGACGAGCCAGGACCCCGACGTCTTCTACTACATCACGCTCTACAACGAGAACTACCCGATGCCTGCCGCACCTGCCGCCGACGATCTCCACCAGCAGATCATCCGTGGGCTGTACCGGTTCCTCCCGGCACCGCCAGCACCACGTCAGGCGACACTGCTGTTCAGCGGGTCGGCCCACGGAGCGGCACAGGCCGCAGCCGCCACGTTGCTCGAGCGCTACGACGTCGGTGTCGACCTCTGGTCGGCGACCAGCTACAAGGCACTCCGCGAGGATGCGTTGGCGGTCGAACGATGGAACCGCCTGCATCCCGAGCAGCCGGCACGGACACCCGTGGTCACGAGTCTTCTCGCCGACACGCCCGGCCCGGTCGTGGCCGTGACCGACTTCATGAAGATCGTCCCCGAGCAGATCGCCCGCTGGATCCCCGGTCGCAGCTTCACCGCGCTCGGCACCGACGGGATGGGGCGCTCCGACACACGAGAGGCGCTGCGACGCTTCTTCGAGGTCGACGAAGGCCATGTCGTGGTGGCCGTGCTGTCGGCACTGGCGGCCGACGGCCAGGTCGACGCGTCGCTGGTCGCCAAGGCGATCAGCGACTTCGACATCGACCCCGAGGCGGTCGACCCGTACTACTCGTGACGGCTGCACCGCGCCCGGACGAGGCGCGGTGCAGCCCAGAGTCCAGCGACCAGCGCTCGAGCATGTACCCGCCGCGGGTGCCAGCGAAGTCGGCGGACCGACAGCCAGACACCACGGGCGATGTCACCAAAGGGCCGATGGCGGAACAGGACCCACAGGCGATTGCGCTCTCGCAAGAACGCCACCCGGTCGGCGTGACGACCGGTCGATACCCCGCCACGATGTCGCACGCAGCTCGCCGGGACCACGCGGTAGCGCCACCCCCGCTCGGCGCCGCGCAACGCCAGGTCGACGTCCTCGTAATACAGGAAGTACCGCTCGTCGAACAGGCCGACCTCGGCGAGGAACGAGCTCCGGACGAGCACGGCGCCGCCGGTGCATGCGTCGATGTCATGAGCCTCGACGAGCTCGCTGTCGGCCAGGCCGTATCCGATGTCGGTCCCGGCACCGTCGCGGCCGATCGACACGCCGAGGCTGTTGATGACCGGGGGGTCGGCATCGGCGAGCAACAGCTTGGGCTGCACGGCACCGAGGCCCGAATCGCGACGGAGCTCCTCGACCAACGGTTCGATCCAGCCGGGCTCGACCTCGACGTCGTCGTTGAGCAGCGCCACCGCTTCGGCCCCCTCGGCGAGGGCCCATCGGATGCCGAGGTTCATCCCCCCTGCAAACCCGCCGTTGCGGTGGCTGCGGATCACCTCGACGCCGTCGAACAGCCGCTGGTCCATCGCCGCCGTTCGTCCTCCGTTGTCGACCACCACCAGACGCGCGCTCGAACCGGAGTGCTGCATGACCGAATCGAGGCACGCCTCGAGCATTCCGTCCGGAGCGTCGAAGGTGAGGACGACGACGGCGATCACGGGACGCAGCGTACGAGGTCGGCTGCTCGCCGGGGCGTAGGGATAGCGTGCTCACCATGACCGGCTCCCTGTACATCACGGGCGACCGCGCCGCCGACGAGCTCTTGAATGCCGACGGCACCGCCCTGTTGATCGGCATGCTGCTCGACCAGCAGGTCCCGATGGAGTGGGCGTTCACCGGCCCCCACACCCTGCAGACCCGTCTCGGCCATCTCGATGCGTCGCTCATCGCCGCAATGGCGCCGGACGAGCTGGTCGCGGCGTGCTGTGCCAAACCGGCGATCCATCGGTACCCCGCAGCCATGGGTCGGCGGATCCACGAGCTCTGCGCGGCACTCGTCGAGCGGTTCGACGGTCGCGGTGAGCAACTGTGGGCCGGAGTCCTCGACGGGGCCGACCTGTACGGCCGGCTCAGATCGCTGCCGGGTTTCGGCGACGAGAAGTCGAAGATCTTCATCGCGCTGCTGGGCAAGCGGTTCGGGGTTCGTCCGGCCGGTTGGGAGATGGCCGCCGGTGTCTTTGCCGACACCGCGCCGCGGAGCGTCGCCGACATCCATGATGCCTCGAGCCTCGCCGACGTGCGGGCGTGGAAGAAGGCAGCGAAGGCCGCCAAACGCGACAAGCAGGATCGCCCGGTCGGATGAACGACACGACCGATCCGTCCTACGCGGCACGGCTTGCCGTGTCGGTCGAGCCGCGAGTGGGTTGGCGGCGGTTGCTCGATCCGCAGCGCCCCTACCGGTGGAACATTCGACGACTCGATCTCGGGCGGGTCCTCGACATCGGCTGCGGCGTCGGTCGGAACCTTGCCCATCTCGACGGCAACGGCGTCGGCGTCGATCACAACCCGACCTCGGTCGAAATCGCTCGCCAGCGAGGCCTACTGGCCTACACGACCGCCGAAGTCGATCGGGACCCGCAGCTCCTCGATGGTTCGTTCGACTCGTTGTTGTTCGCTCACGTGCTCGAGCACCTGACCACCGACGAGGCCGCCGACCTGCTCTCGTCGTACCTGCCCCGGCTCCGGCCGGACGGCCAGGTGGTCGTCATCTGCCCGCAAGCGCGCGGTCAGCGCTCTGACCGCACCCATGTCACGTTTCTCCCTGCGCCCGAGATCGAGCGGCTCCTCCACCGCGTCGGGGTCCGCCCCGCACGATCCCTGTCGTTCCCGTTCCCTCGGATCGCTGGACGGTGGTTCACCCACAACGAGACGGTCGTCATCGGCACATGGCCCGACGGCCGCTGAACGGTCACCCCGTCGGGTTGTGGGCTCGCTGGTTCCTCGGCCTCGCGCTGATCACGACGACGTGGTCGGCCGCGACCGGCCGCTACGGGGGACCGGACGAACCCGCTCATGTGGTGCGCGCCTTTGCCGTAGCGCACGGCGACCTGACGGGAACGCCGACCGACGAGTTCACGAGCGGCTACCGACTCGTGGACGTGCCGGCCGCTCTCGCCTCCGGTGACCCTGCGTGCTACCGGTTCGACGCCGCGGTCACCGATGCCTGCGCGACATCCGCCGTCCGGCCGCAGGGCATGGTCACGGTCGCCTCGGCTGCCGGGACCAACTCGCCGTTGTACTACGCGCTCGTCGGTGTGCCGGTGAGGGTCCTGCTACCCGAGGACGAGCCGATCAGCTATCGCCTGGTCGCTGCAGCGTGGGTGTCGGCGGTACTCGCTGCCGCGCTCGTCCGACTCGGTCGCCACGGCGCGCGATCACGCGTCGGGTTGGCCGTCCTGACGCCGTCTGCCTGGTTCCTGTTCGGTGTCGTCAACCCGAACGCGCTCGAGATCGCCCTGGCCGCACTCGCATGGGCGTTCATCGCCGGTGAGGGACCGCGACGGTCGACCGCCGACTGGGCGGGTGCCGGCGGCGCGCTCGCTGTCGCTGTCGCGATGCGGCCCATCGCCGTCGTGGTGGTCGTTGCAG
>JBDKIV010000182.1:0-14271 GCA_039796935.1 Actinomycetota bacterium
GAGCACCTGCTGCAAGATCCGAGGATGGATGCTCGGCCAGATCCCCTGACGAGGCGGTGCCCCGTCGAGCGCTCCGACCGGGCCGCTGCGCAACGGCTGCGGCTGCGGCGAGGACGCCCCCAGGTCACCCATGTCCTCGACCGGCACGACCACGTCGATCTGCAGCGGCTTGCGGATGCCGGCATCGACGATGGCGACCGGCCGGGCCGCACCGGTCGAATCGTGACCGCCGAGGAAGTGCGCCACCTCCTCGAGCGGGCGCTGAGTGGCCGACAGCCCGATCCGCTGCACGGGCCGCGCGGTGATCTCGTCGAGTCGTTCGAGCGAGAGCATCAGGTGCGCGCCACGCTTGGTGGGCGCGAGCGCATGGATCTCGTCGATGATCACCGTCTCGACGTTGACGAGCGTGTCGCGTGCCGACGATGTGAGCATGAGGTACAGGCTCTCTGGCGTCGTGATGAGCAGATCGACGGGCCGACGGATGAGTGCCTGGCGGTCCTTCGCCGATGTGTCTCCCGTTCGCATCGCCACGGTCGGTTCGATGAACGGCTCGCCCAGCCGCTCGGCGGCCAGGGCGATGCCCATGAGCGGCGACCGGAGGTTCTTCTCGACGTCGAAGGCGAGTGCACGCAGCGGAGAGATGTAGAGCACGCGAGTGCGCTGCTTGGCCGACGGCGGAGGCGTCGTGGTGAGACGATCGATCGACGAGAGGAACGCGGTCAGGGTCTTGCCAGAGCCCGTCGGCGCGCAGATGAGCGTGTGCTCACCGTCGAGGATGTGCGGCCAGCCCTGAACCTGCGGCGGGGTCGGCACCGGGAACGACGCAGCGAACCACGCGGACACCGCCGGCGAGAACCGCTGGAGCGCATCGTGCTGGGCCACGCGGTCAGGCTACGGGACGGGTGCAACGCGGTTGATCTCGTGACCACCGCAACTCGTGGTACCGCGACGATGTCGTGCCATTAGCGTCGCCTGCCGTGCCGAGTCATCCCCGTTACGCCGAGCGACTCCTTCGATGCGTGTTCGGACTCGCCCTCTTCGGCGTCGGTGTCGCCATGCTCATCGACGCCGATCTCGGGGCGGCGCCGTGGGACGTCTTCCATCAGGGCGTCGCCGAACGAATCGGGTGGGCCGTCGGCTCGGTGATCGTGGTGACCGGACTGGTCCTGCTCGTCCTGTGGGTCCCACTCCGCCAGCGGCCAGGGGTCGGCACACTGCTGAACGCCCTCGAGATCGGCACGGTCGTCAACCTGACCCTGCCGATCATCCCCGACCTCGATGGCCTGGTCGCACGGGTCGGCCTGATGCTGGGCGGGATCGTGATCATCGCCCTGGGGTCGGGTTTCTACATAGGCGCCGGGATCGGGCCCGGTCCGCGCGACGGCCTCATGCTGGGCTTGCGCGACCGCGGTCTGAGCGTCCGTTCGGCACGAACGCTCATCGAGGTGAGCGTGCTCGTGCTCGGGATCCTGCTCGGCGGTACCGCCGGCGTCGGCACGGTTGCGTTCGCAGTGACGATCGGCCCACTGGTGCACATCTTCTTGCCGCGACTGACGCTCGAGCCACGTCAGGCATGACGTCCGTCCCCGGGTAGCGGCATCGACCCGCCGTTCCCGGCGCAGGCCCACTCGGCGAGTCACTGCCACCACGTCTCGATCGCACCGGCCGACAGGCCGTCTGGAACACTCTGCACATGGCGCACTCCATCCTCGGCACACGGGTTCAGCGAACCGAGGACCCGGATCTCCTCCGCGGCGCAGCGACGTTCATGTCGGATCTCGCCCTACCCGGTCAGCTCCACATGGTCCTGGTCCGCTCGGAGATGGCCCATGCGCGCCTCGTCGCGATCGACACGACGGCCGCGCTCGAGGTGCCCGGGGTCGTGGCCGTACGGACGGCCGCAGATCTCGGGGTCGGACCGCACATGCACGTCGTCAGCGTCCACGGCGACTTCGCACGCCACCCGCTGGCGGTCGAGCGCGTCAGGTTCGTCGGCGACACGGTCGCCGTCGTGGTCGCCGAGACCCGCTCGGCGGCTGCCGACGCAGCAGCTGCCGTGGTCGTCGAGTACGACCCCCTGCCTGCCGTCGTCGATCCCGAAGACGCGCTCGACCCGACCGCGCCGCTGCTGTTCCCCGAACACGGTTCGAACATCGCTCTCCAGTTGGTCGACACGAACCGGCTCGATCTCGAGTCGTGCAGTGACACCGTCGTCCGGGGTCGATTCGTCAACCAGAGGATGGCTGCGACGCCGATGGAACCGAACGGGTGCGCAGCCTTCATCGACCAGGAGGGTCGGCTCTGCTTCTACGCATCGACCCAGATGCCGCATCTCCTCCGAGACCTGCTGGCTGCCACGCTCGGTCTCGACCGCAGCGACGTCCGAGTGATCGTCCCGGCCGTCGGCGGCGGGTTCGGCGCGAAGATCGGCCTGTATCACGAGTTCACCGTGTGTGCCGCGATGACACGTCAACTCGGTCGGCCGGTCATGTGGACGCCCACCCGCAGCGACGACATGGTGTCGCTGCTGCAGAGCCGAGGTCAGGTCCAGTACGCCGAGCTCGGCTGCACGAACGACGGGCGGTTCACCGGCCTTCGCGTGCACCTGGTCGGTGATGGTGGCGCCTACCCCACCATCGGGGCATTCCTCCCCGCCGGTTCACGGCGAATGGCACAGGGCCCGTACGCGATGCCGGCCCTCCAGTACGACATCGTGGTCGCAGCGACGAACACCACCCCGATGGGCGCCTATCGCGGAGCCGGTCGGCCGGAGGCGACCGCGCTCATCGAACGACTCGTCGACCACGCCGCGCGAACACTCGAGATCGACCCGATCGAACTGCGAATCCGCAACCTGCTGCCCGACGACTCCTTCCCCTTCCAGACGCTGACGGGGATCACCTACGACAGCGGCCGCTATTCGCTGCCGTTGCGCACGGCGGCGCGAGCGATCGACTACGAAGCGGTCCGTGCGCACCAGCAATCACGCCGGGCCAACGGTGACCGCGTCGTGCTCGGCATCGGGGTGGCCGCCTACGTCGAGATCACCGCAGGAGGCACGGCCAGCGAGTTCGGCGCGGTCGAGGTGCACCACGACGGGACCGCGACCATTCGGTGCGGCACGTCGGCCCACGGCCAGGGCCACCGGACATCGTTCTCGATGATCGTCTCGGCCCAGACCGGCATTCCGATCGAACGCATCCGGTTGGTCGACAACGACACCGATCTCGTCCGGTCCGGTGCGGGGACCGGCGGGTCGCGGTCGCTCCAGGTGGGTGGCAGCGCAGTGCACCGGGCGACGGAGGCCATGGTCGCGAAGGCTCGCTCGCTCGCAGCGCATCTCCTCGAAGCCGACAGCGCCGACATCGAGGTCGACACGGAGCGAGGCGTCCTCGCCGTGCGCGGCGTGCCCGCCAGGTCACTGAGCTGGGGCGAGCTTGCGATGGCATCGCTCGATGCTCCGGAGGGTGTACTCGACCGCAGCGACGGAACGAGCGGACTCGCCGCCCAACTCGACTTCGACCAGACGACCGGATCGTTCCCGTTCGGCGCGCACATCTCGATCGTCGAGGTCGATCTCGACACCGGCGAAGTCCGCGTGGTCCGTCACGTCGCCGTCGACGACTGCGGCACCGTCATCAACCCACTGCTCGTCGAAGGCCAGCAGCACGGCGGGATCGCCGCCGGGATCGGACAGGCCCTCTACGAGCACGTCCGCTTCGACGATGACGGCAACCCGCTCACCGCCACGCTCATGGACTACACGATCGCCTCGGCAGCCGAACTGCCGTCGTTCGAGACGATCTCGACCGAAACACCGACACCACTCAACCCGCTCGGCGCCAAGGGCATCGGCGAGGCGGCGACGATCGGGGCGACACCTGCCGTCCAGAACGCCGTCATCGATGCGCTCGCCCACCTCGGCGTGCGCCACATCGACATGCCGTGCACTCCCGAGCGCATCTGGGCGGCGCTCCGGCAGGCGGAACGCTTCGGGCCGATCGACCCGTGGAGCGAGCCGGCATCGTGGGTGCGCCAGGCCGACGCCCTCGGCGACGATCTCGACCCCGAGGGACTTCGCGCCGCCGAGGGAGCCTGACCCCGGCCGACGAGCGACCGGGGCCACGACGCCTCGCTACGGGACGACTCAGTACCGGTAGTGGTCGCTCTTGAACGGTCCGCTCGGATCGATCCCGAGATAGTCGGCCTGCTCGTCGGTGAGCCTCGTGAGCTTCACGCCCAGGGCCTCGAGGTGCAGGGCCGCCACCTTCTCGTCGAGCCGCTTCGGCAGGACGTACACCCCGAGCGGGTAGCGGTCGAGATGGTTGTACAACTCGATCTGGGCGATCACCTGATTGCTGAACGAGCAGCTCATCACGAAGCTCGGATGCCCGGTCGCGCAGCCCAGGTTCACCAGGCGACCCTCGGCGAGCACGATGATGCTGTGGCCGTCGTCGAAGGTCCACAGGTCGGTGCCGGGCTTCAACTCGTCCTTGGTGGCGCCGCTGCGAGCGAGGCCGGCCATGTCGATCTCGCTGTCGAAATGGCCGATGTTGCAGACGATCGCGTTGTGCTTCATCGCGGCCATGTGGTCGACCGTGATGATGTGATCGTTGCCCGTGGCCGAGACGAAGATGTCGGCCGTGCCGACGACCTCGTCGAGGGTCGTCACCTGGTACCCCTCCATGGCCGCCTGGAGCGCGTTGATCGGATCGATCTCGGTGACGATGACACGGGCACCCTGACCGGTGAGCGCCTGAGCACAACCCTTGCCCACATCGCCGTAGCCGCAGACGACAGCGACCTTCCCGGCGATCATCACATCGGTGGCGCGACAGATGGCGTCGATCAGCGAGTGGCGGCAGCCGTAGAGGTTGTCGAACTTGCTCTTCGTCACCGAGTCGTTGACGTTGATCGCCGGGAAGAGCAGTTCGCCACGCTCGTGCATCTTGTAGAGCCGCATGACACCGGTGGTGGTCTCTTCGGTCACGCCACGCACGCCCGCTGCCATGCGGGTCCACTTGGTCGGGTCGGTCTTGAGCGATCGCTGCAGCAGGCCGAGCACGATCGCGAACTCGGCGTTCGACGCGCTGGTCGGGTCGGGAACCTCGCCCGATGCCTCGAACTCGACACCCTTGTGGAGCAGCAACGTCGCGTCGCCGCCGTCGTCGAGGATCATGTTGGGCCCGTCCTCGCCGTTCGGACCGAGCGGCCACGTCATCATCTGCTCGGTGCACCACCAGTACTCCTCGAGCGTCTCGCCCTTCCAGGCGAACACCGGGATGCCCTGCGGATCGTCCGGGGTCCCGTTGGGACCCACGGCAACCGCCGCAGCAGCGTGATCCTGCGTCGAGAAGATGTTGCAACTCGCCCAGCGGACCTCGGCGCCCAGCTCGACGAGCGTCTCGATGAGTACAGCGGTCTGGATGGTCATGTGCAGCGATCCCGAGATGCGTGCACCCTTCAGCGGCTTGAGCGGCCCGTACTCCTTCCGAAGCGCTCGCAGACCCGGCATCTCGTGTTCTGCGAGGTGGATCTCCTTGCGGCCGAAGGGGGCGAGCGAGAGATCGGCGACGCGGAAATCGCGGCGCTCGGTGGTGGACGACGACATGGGTTCCTCCCGGAGGACTGTGTGACGATGGAGCGGGGCAGGCGCCAACTGGCACACGCTCGGCGACCGTGACTCGCACGGATCGGATCAGCCCACGTGAGGCGCTGATGGTAGCAGGCACGCCGTCGACAGCGGTCGACAGCGGTCGACAGCGGTCGACAGCGGTGGAGACCTCGAGACCGGGCTGCTACGAGAGCACGACGGCCGAGGCGTCGAACAGGTAGTGCAGATAGCCCGCCAGGTTGTAGGCACGCACGCTGGTGGCAGATCCGTAGGTGAGGATCGCCATGTTGGGCACCGGGGGGCCCTCGACCATGTTGAGGTTCGACACCTCGGGCTGCGTCACGTCTGCCGGATACACGGTCAGGAAGCCGCTGGCGGGGACCGACGGAGCCTGACGCTTCAGTTCGGCCGCCGTGAGATTGCCGATCACCGCCGACTGCGCCCCCACCGGGACACCACCGATCGACACCGAGCCCACGAAATCCGAGAAGCTCCACTCTTCGTTCTGGGCCGGGCCGAGTGGAACCGAACCGAACTGCGCCTCTCGGGTGTCGAACACGCGAAACGGCGACGTCAGCGGGATCACGCGTCCGCGGGTCGTCGTCGGGTCGACGTTGGCTTCCAGGTACCCCACGACGTCCACCACGATGTGCGTCGCCCCGGCCAGGTTGAACACGTGCACACGTCCGTCCTCGCCGACGGGGACGATCACCATGTTGGGCTTGATCTGCGACCGGACCAGGTTGACGTTCGACGTGGATGGGTTGTCGACGGGCTGGTCGGGCAGCACCGAGAGGTACGTACCCGTGCTCGTCGGCAGGTTGTTGACGCCGGTCAGGTTGAGGACGACGCCGACCACATCGGGCGAATCGGGCACCACGTCGCCGGTCTTCAACGTCGCCCCACGAATCGTGAGCGGTATCGACGACCTGGCGCCCAGTGCACCCGTACCCTCTCGGGTGTCGACGAGACGCCCGGGGCTGATCGGGACCAGCCGCGCACCCGACGTCGGATGCGCGCTGGTCGAGAACCAGCCGAACACATCGACGATCACGTGTGCCGTCCCGCGCGCATTGGTCGAGAAGAGCTTGATCGTCAGATTGCCGTCGACCAGGCCGGGTCGCACGATGCTCAGGTTGGGCACGGTCTGGTTGGCGGAGAAGTTGACGATCGAGGCCAACCCGGCATCGATCGAACCTGCGCCGTACGCATTCAGCCATCCCGCACCCGTTGGTTCGGTGACGGTGATGTTGACGACGACCGCCAGCACGCCTGCCGGGTCGTCGGGCACTCCTCCCTGACCGAGCAGATCGATGTCGAAGGTCTGCTGATCGGGTGTCGCCGGCTTGGGTCCCGGTGCCGGCTCGTTGACCGGCGAATCGGCCCGAGAGTCGTAGATCCGATCGGGTGTCAGCGGGTGATACTCGCCGCCGGCCCCGAGACCTTCGGCCGCGACGCGCGGCACGACACGACCGGGAACCGGGCCGGGAGCGACTGCGACGAACGCCGTGACGACGACGACCACGACGGCCGCGACGACGCGGCCGGGGCGGATCGCCATGCGCTGCGACGCCGTACCCATGGCCTCAGCCGGCAGCAGCGAAGGTGGGACTGATGTGGTCGGCCTCGATCCGGGCCATGATCGCAGCGTGCTCGGTCTCGTCGACGGCCACTGCTTCGTCGACGAGCATCACCGGGATCCCGTCCCGAACCAGGTACCGGCGGCGGAGCCGAGGGTTGTACAGCCCATCGGTCTCACCGTCCCCGAGGTAGTAGAGCGGGCCTTTGTCTTCGGGGCAGGCCAGTACCGACAGCAGTCGCGGATCGAGCGTCACCCCCACATCCTGCCACCTCGACGTCGTTTCGGCGTGTCACGCGCCGACACGCCCTCACCCGGTGATGAGCGCGAGCACCTCGACGACGTGCTGATCGCACGATGCACGGTCGGCCGCCTCGAGGTTGAGCCGGAGCAGCGGCTCGGTGTTCGACGGGCGGAGGTTGAACCACCACGACCCGCACTCGACGGTGAGGCCGTCGAGCCGGTCGATCTGCGCATCGGGAAACTGTGCAGCCACGCGCTCGATGACCTCGAGCGGATGATCGACATGGGTGTTGATCTCGCCGCTCGCCGAGTACCGCTCGAAGGGCTTGCGCACGACCGACAGATCGGTCTGGGCCCGACTCAGTTCGTCGAGGACGAACATGCTGGCGATCAGCCCACTGTCGGCACGGAAGTTGTCCCGGAAGTAGTAGTGCGCCGAGTGCTCGCCACCGAACACCGCTCCCGTCTCTGCCATGACCTGCTTGATGAACGAGTGACCGACCTTGGTTCGCAGCGGCACACCGCCGTGCTCGCGGATCACCTCGGGCACCGCCCGCGAGCAGATGAGGTTGTGCAGGATGGTCGCGCCCGGATGGCGACGGAGGATGGTGCTCGCCAGCAGTGCCGTGGTCGTGGAACCACTGAGACCACGACCGGTCTCGTCGACCACGAACACCCGGTCGGCATCGCCGTCGAAGGCGAGTCCGATGTCGAAACCTCCGGCCACGACGCGGGCTTGGAGATCGCGCTGGTTGGCCGGCTGCAGCGGATCGGCCGGATGATTGGGGAACGTGCCGTCGAGTTCGCCGTACATCACCTCGAGCGTCAGTTGCGGCAGTCGCTCGAACACGGCGGGCACGACCAGTCCACCCATGCCGTTGGCCGTGTCAGCCACGACCCGGAGCGGGCGGAGTGCGGCGACGTCGATGAACGACACGACGTGATCGGCGAACGCCGACAGGAGTTGTCGGCTCGTCATCGAGCCGGCACGGGCCGCACGCGGCGGATGATCGCCGTCGAGCACACGCTCGGCCACGGTGCGAATGTCGAGCAGACCCGTGTCCTGGCCGACGGGACGTGCTCCCGAGAGACAGAACTTGATGCCGTTGTAGCCCGCCGGATTGTGCGAGGCCGTGAACACCGCCGCAGGAGCATCGAGCGTGCCTGCCGCGTAGTAGACGAGATCGGTGGACGCCAGGCCGAGATCGACCACGTCGGACCCCTGATCCATCACGCCTCGAGCGAAGGCGTCGACGAGTTCCGGGCCGGACGGTCGCATGTCGCGTCCGACGAGCACGCGCTGCGAACCGACGAAGCGGGCGAAGCCGACGCCCAACGCGTAGGCAACTTCCGCGTTGAGTTGATCGGGCACGGTGCCACGGACGTCGTACGCCTTGACGATGAGCCCCAGATCGAACGATCCGGAGCGAGAGGACGCGGACGCGTGGTCGTGATTCGACATGCGCGCTACAACCTATCCGCGCCATTTCGGGAATCATGACCATCCAGCTCGATCGGACGATCCGTCGGGACGGCACGCACCGTCGGCCCGGGCGCACCCCAGGACGGTTCTGGCTCAGACGAACCGGCCGCCCCATCGTGGTCGCCATGTGGATCGACACGCTCGACGGCGACGGTCTCGACGTGATCGAGTTCGTCAGCGGGCGCTCCGCCGTCGTGACCGTTCGACCCGACACGAGCGCCCACCGGCATCGGCCCGATGTGCACCACGTCACCCTGACGTCGCCAGACGAACAGCAGCCCGATCCCCGCGAGCGTGAGCAGATAGGCGACCCAGTCGAGCGGAGCACGCTCGAAGGTCAAGCGCACGTCGGTGTCGGTCGGCACGACCACCATCAGGTTGGGGGCGATTCGCCATGGGCCCTCGGCACCGTCGGCCTTCCAGTTCGGGAAGTAACTCACCTTGACGAGCACCGGCACACCGACCTGGTCGACCGTGAACCGGATGTCCTGGTCGCCCAATGCCACGTCGCTCACCTCGACGGCCGGCAGTGCGACGGGTTCGATGGACTGGACCGGCTGCACGATGTCGACCCGGTCGTCCTGGACCCGTGCCGGGTCGGGCAGCACATCGATGCGCTGCCACGCCTCTGGCCCGCCGTCGGCAGGCATCGCCCGCCATTCGTCGCGTTGCTGGAACCAGCTCATCCCCAGCTCGAGGTTGCGCTCTCGCGCATCGCCCGAGCGCTCGTTGACCACCACGGGCTGCACGGCGAGCGGCTCGACCAGATCGGTTCCTTCGACCGCATAGATGTTCCAGGGCCCACTCTGGCGGATCAGCGAGAGCTCTGGCTGCTGGTCGGCCTCGCGCTTCGCGGCCTCGGTGAACACCATCACGTACCGCACACCGAGTGATTGCAGGTACGGGACACCCTTGGCGGCGTTGTTGTCGTCGTAGCGAAGTTCGCGTACGGGGTTGGAACTGCTCTGGCTCATCGCTGCTGCCGTCACGAAGTGGTACGGAGTCGTGCCTGATGCCTCGAAGAAGAGGCCCTCCATGCTGGCGATGCACCCGTCGGTCCAGTGCGGCAACAGCATCAACGCCATGGTCGTGCCGTACTTGCCGTTCTCGCCGTTGTTCTCCCACAGGGCACGACCACAGCCGTGCTCGGGGTCGTCGCCGAGTTCTTCCATGGTCGTCACCAGGCTGCGGTACTCACCGTACGCGTCCTTGTCCTCGTAGCCGGTGAAGTTGTACCGCGGCCATGCGTCGCTGAGCGCATCTTGCTTGGTGCCCGCCGCCGTCAGCGAGAACGGACCCCACTGATAGACACGCGCGCCGTTGTGCGTGGTGTAGCTGGCCCCCGGCATCACCTGGAAGAACATCAACTCGATCAACAGCACACCGACACCGACCACGACCGCGACCGAGGTCGACACGGCGAACCTCGCTCGCTCGGGCAACGAGGTGGTCCCCTTCACCCCCTGCGCCACCACGAGGCCGACCTCGACGAAGCCCACCATCATCAGCAGATACCGCACCAGATAGAGGAACGGGAGCAGACGCGGGTTCCACAACAAGCCGATCACGGGCAGGCTGTCGCGGGTGAGGTACACCAGCGCGACGAGCGCCAGTCCGGTGATTCCGAGCCACGCGCCCACCAGGTGACGACGAGCGATCGAGGCGACGAACCCGATGACCGCGAACGTGGTGATGAGGATGTCGAAGAACGTCGTCAGCGGGAAGAACATGTCCCAGAACGAGTCGTCGGCACCCGCGGGCCGGTAGCCGTACTTCATGTCGGTCATCGAGGCGTGGTTGAACAGGAATGGCACGACCCAGAACGCCGCCAGCAAGAACGTGGTGACGCCGACCGTGATCCCGTACACGAACCGGGTCTTGTCCATCCAGATCAGCCACATGAGGATGACGCCCAGCGCCACGAAGATGAGCACGATGCCGTGCGAGAGACATGCGAGCGCCAACACGATCGCCGCCCAGTTGCGATACCGGCCGGTCCGCAGGCCGTTCGCGAACAGGCCGAGACCGAGCATGCCGAGCGACAGGGCGATGGAGAACGAGAACTCCCCCGCCATCGTGCTCTTCACGTTTCCGCCGTAGATCGAGAAGCTCTCGTCGAGCAGGAACAGCAGGCCTCCGAGTGCGAACAACTCGGGCATCGGGTAGCGGAAGTTGGCGAGGCGACCGAACGCCCAGCAGCACAACGGCAGCGTGACGATCCCGGACACGACGACGATCTTGAATGCGATGCCGTACGGAAGGACGACGTTGAGGAGGACGATCATCAATGCCGGGATGACCATGTAGAACCGGTACATGGGGAATCCCGCGTACCAATAGTTGCTCCAGCCACTCAACTGCAGGTTCGGCAGGAGGTGGTCCCGAAGGTACGCCGGGCCCATCACGTGCGCCCCCATGTCGCCACCGGTCGGCGTGTTGTTGCTGAGCACCAGACCCGGGTGCACGACCGCCATCGCCGCCCAGGTCGAGCCGCCCACCAGACCCAGGGTGACGAGGACCCGGATGATCCGACTCGGCGGCCACGGCGCCGCTGCCCAGGCGAGCGGTCGTCGGACCGCACGGCCGAGTCGGGCCTGGAACCGACCAGCGGCGGTGTCTCGCTCGGCTCCGTCGGCCGGGGTCGGGTCGTCGGCGCCGGCGGTGGGCGCGCCGATCTCGAGGAGGTCGTCGGTCATCGCCGACATCATCGCATCGTCAGCACTCATCGGGTTGCCACCCACGCCAAGCCGGTGGCATTGAACGCCACGTGCGCCAGCACACTCATGCCGAGCCGCCGTGTGACCAGCGCGCAGACGCCGAGCACCAGACCGATCGCGAACAGACCGGGATACTCCACCGGACGGAAGTGGATCACTGCGAACCACGCAGACACGACGACCACCGCCAGCACGTCGTCGACACGACGGACGAACGCTCCCTGCAGCAGACCTCGGTAGAGCAGTTCCTCGATCAACGGGGCACCGACCACCACCATGAGCACGAGCACCACCAGCCACGCCCCCTGCGCGCTCTCGTAGAGATCGCGTGCCGACTCCTCGAGTTGCGGCGACGAGAAGGTGCCGGGCCAGATCGACTGCAGCGGCCAGTAGATCAATCGGACGAGCACCAGTTGCGTCAACACGCCGACCGGCACGCCGATCAGGTCGACGGGTCGAAACCGCAGACCGAGATCACGTCGAACGTCACCCGACCCGAACCGGGCACTGACCTGCAGCAGTCCGACGACGATCGGGATCCACAGCGCCAGCGCCCCGAGCGCCGTCACCCAGACAGGCGGGGTCGTCGAACGATCGGTGGCACCGAACACGGCCAGGACCACCGACCCGAGTACGTTGCCGACCATCCAGCAGGCCGCCCAGGTGACGACCGCGACACCGACGGTGATGTGCGGATCGTCGGCTGCCAGACGGACAGGCGGGGCGCTCGGCGGCATAGGGCCGTCAGGGTACCGAGGCACCGACCGACACGACTGGTCGATCGTCAGCCGGCGAGGCGTCGAGACGCCACGAACGAGCCTCGAGCACCGTTGCGGCGATCCTCGAGATGCCACCCGTTCGGCACCGACAACCGACCGGCGTGGCGATGACAGAGGTCGTAGCAATGCGGATCTCGCTCGCTCGACAAGCTGTCGAGCCAGACGAGTGACCGGTCGTACTGGTAGCTGAGCGTTGCCTCAGCCGGAGCGGCGCACCCCGTTCGCGAGCACTGACGATGCATCGGAGCAACGGTACCGACCCCGGATGCACGGGTGGTGGATACGACGGCGACGGTTTCGTCACCATGGGATGCCCGTAACATAGGTCCATGAGCAACCTGCCTCCGCCACCGCCGCCGCCTCCTCCCGGCCGCGCCCCGGGCGGCCGCCAGCAGCAGCCAGGTCAGCAGCCCCCCGACAAGGGCGGCAACGGTGGCGGTGGCAGCGGACGACCGTCATTCGGCAGCGGGTGGCCGAAGTGGACGCTGCCGGTGATGATCGCCGTCATCATCGCGATGTTCGTCCTCCCCCGGTTCTGGCCGAACAATGCAGGCGAGCAACTCACGTACACCGAGTTCATCACAGCCGTGCAGTCCGGTGACGTCAAGAGCGTCACCGTCAACAACACGAGCAACCAGATCACGGGCGAGTTCGACGACGGCACCGCCTTCACCACCACGGGTGGCGGTCAACGAGGCCTCAGCGAAGCTGACGAGGCGCTCCTGCGCGAGCAGGACGTCGACCTCGACTTCATCACACCGCAGACGAGCTGGTTCTGGAGCTGGGCCGGCCTGCTCCTCCCGTTCCTGCTTCTCATCGGCTTCTTCGTGTGGATGCAACGGCGCGCCATGGGCCAGGCCGGCAACATCATGTCGGTCGGTCGGAGCCGCGCGAAGACCTTCAACCCCGACAAGCCGTCGACCACCTTCGCCGACATCGCCGGCTACGACGGCGTCAAGCAGGAGATCACCGAAGTCGTCGACTTCCTCAAGATGCCCGAGCGCTTCCGCGAGATCGGCGCCCGAGTACCGAAGGGCATGCTGCTGGTCGGCCCTCCCGGCACCGGCAAGACCCTGTTCGCCCGAGCCGTGGCAGGCGAGGCAGGGGTCGGATTCCTGTCGGTCACCGGCTCCGATTTCATGGAGATGTTCGTCGGCGTCGGCGCGAGCCGTGTCCGCGACCTGTTCCAGCAGGCCCGCAAGATGGGCCGAGCCATCATCTTCATCGACGAGATCGATTCGATCGGTCGTAAGCGCGGCGCCGGGCTCGGTGGCGGACACGACGAGCGCGAGCAGACGCTCAACCAGATGCTCGCCGAGATGGACGGCTTCGAGACCAGTGAAGGCATCGTCATCCTGGCCGCGACCAACCGACCCGACATCCTCGACCCGGCACTGCTCCGGCCAGGACGTTTCGACCGCCAGATCGTCGTGCCGCTCCCCGAGGCCGAAGAACGACTGGCGATCCTGAAGGTGCACAGCCGCGACAAGCGGATGGGTCCCGACGTCGACCTGGACGTCATGGCCAAGGCCACACCCGGGATGAGTGGCGCCGATCTGGCCAACCTGGTCAACGAGGCGGCGCTGTTCGCCGTCCGTCGGAACAGTCAGCAGGTCGAGCGGATCGACTTCGAGAACGCTCGTGACCGGGTCGTCATGGGAGCTCGTCGCGAGAGCCTGGTGCTGACCGGCGAAGAGAAGCGGGCCACGGCGATCCACGAAAGCGGTCACGCCATCCTCACCGTGGTGCTCCCCAACGCCGACCCGCTCCACAAGGTCACCATCCTCCCCCGCGGTATGGCACTCGGCGTCACGTGGAGCCTTCCCGAAGAGCGTCACACGTACTCGAAGACCTAT
>JBDKIV010000183.1:0-5041 GCA_039796935.1 Actinomycetota bacterium
CTGCCGAGGGCGACTGTAGGACGACCCGCGCGGCGAGCGAGACCCGGAGGGTCGGCTCAACCGTCCACGGCGATTCGCGTCACCGTCATCAACGAGCACAGGTAGAGATCTCGACCCCACCCCGGGCACGCGAACAGCACCGATTGGATCGGGCTTCCCGTGTCGACTCGCGCCATGTCGGCCCCCGTCTCGATGTCGACGATCACGACCTGCTCACTCGCCGCTCCGGTCTCCATGTGGCACAACACGAGTTCGCCCGTGTCTGCGTACAGCAGCGGGTGGGCGGCGTGGTCGAGCGAACGCTGCCAGAGCCGGCCCGTCACGCCCGCGTCGTCGAAGGAGAATGCTGTGACCACGCCGTTGCCGCTGTCGTACCCAACCGCGATTCCGCGTTCGACGTCGACCGCCGGGGGGTTGGCGATCAGACCACCCGGCAGGCCGCAGATCTCGTGGAGCGACACCTCGGCGGTCTCGAGATCGACCCGCACGAGGTGGAGAGGGGCGCTGCTCACACCGATCCCACGGAACGTCCCGGCGAAGCGTTCGCTCCCCTCGCCGTTGTCGAGGAACCAGGCGGCGCCCGCCGCGATGACCGCGTCCCAGCCGTAGGTCTGGCCGTCCATCGTGCGGTAGCGGGCACGCAAGCTCGGGTCGAGGTGCAGGTGCGACCCGTCCCACCGGGCGCGCACGAGGGAGTGGTCGCCGACGACGTAGACATCGTTCCCATCCGCCGAGAGCCGCGCGATCGAGCGTTCGGGAAGGTCGAGTTCGGCCCGCACCTCGAGCGTGTCCGGGTCGAGGACGACCAGATGAGACGGGGGCCCCGACGTCGCCGCCTCGGGGTGACCGGGACGGGCTCCGGCAAAGTCCTTGGTGGCGAGCGAACCATCGGGCAGCACGACGAAGCTGTTGTACGGGCGCTCCCGCGGCAGGCGAACCGACGCGAGCACCTCGAGCGACGGCGACAGACGATGCGCGTACCGCCCGAACACGACGTAGAGCGATCCGTTCGCGTGGGCGGCGATGCCGCCGGGCCACGTCGGCCCGCCGGGGAGGTCGGCGGACCGTCGAACCGGTTCGAGGGTGACGGGGTCGATCTGTTCGACCCACGAGATCGCGTCGTCGCCGGCCGTGTGACCGAGGAGGTACACCTCGCCGGGTTCACGCAGCACGACCATCGTCGCCGCGAGCACCATCCGAGACGTCGCGGTGAGCGGCGTCCCGGCCATGACCCCGAGCCCTGCCCCCGCAGCACCGACGATGTCGGGCACCTGACGACGCGACGGCCCACCATCCTCGGCCGGCCATGGACTCGGCCACAGCGCGCTGTGGCTCATGGTTGCTGCTCGATCGATCGCATGCCGGGGACACTATCTGTCGCCCGTCATGTCAGTAGTTGCCCGTGATGCCCGTGAACTCCCGTGGCCGTCATGACGGTGGCGCGCCGTTGGTGGCGGCTGGCGGAACGTCGCCCCTCATGGATGTCCGACATCTGTGCGATGTTCGACATCTGTAAGAGGTGTAGCTCGCCCCCTGCACGGCGCGCGGTGCATGATGTGCGGGTGCCTGCTCGACGCCGTCGGCCCTCTGCCAGCCCCATGTCCCCGGTACCGGGTGCTTCCGGTTCTGCCCCGGCCTCACCGCCGGGCAAGGATCCAGCTGCGATGTTCGCCGCAGCCCTGCGCGAGAGCGAGGCTCGAGATCGGGCCGAGCGAGACCGGGAGCGGGCCGAGCAGGAACACGCTGCAGCCCTCGACGACGCACGCCGAGAGGTCGAGCGCGCCGTCGAAGCGATCCGAACCGCCAAGCGATCGGGCACGAGCTCGGTGAGTGCAGATGCGGCCTGGCGCGCCGCGAAGGCTCGACTCATCGAACTCGAGACGGGTGCTGCCCCGACGTGGGCCCCACCCCGCGCCGTTGCGGACACCGACACCGACACCGGCGCGGGCTCCGGCACCGACATCGACGCCGACACCAGCACGGGCACCGACACCAGCACGGGCACCGACACCAGCTCCGAGCACGATCGCTAACGCGACCAGCGGCACCACGATTCCAACGGCGAGCCTGCCCCGGTTGCGCCGCGACGGCACTCATCCCGTGTCTGGCCCGCAAGAGACTGCGGCGTCATCGGTATCGACTTCGTGCTGGTGCTGCCAACGGAGTCGACATCGAATCTCGTCGAGGCGAGTCACGGTTCGGCTCGGCAATGGTCGGGCCTCCGGGTCGTGTCGTTCGGGTCGCCGGTTGTGCGTGGGGCACTGCAGCCGACCGTTGAACTGGCTGGTCTCGCCGCCCTGCGACCAGGCAACGATGTGATCGACGTCGCACTGTTCGGCTCGAACCTCGCAATCCGTCCGAGTGTGTTGGCAGTGCCGGTCGCGGACCTCGATGGCCCGACGCACAGCCCCGACGAAACGACGCCTCGCCGACACCGAGATCACCGTGCTCGGACCGTCGAACAGCACGCTCTGCACAACCGACCGATCGAGGTACGGCACCAGCTCGGAGGGCGAGAGCACCCGTCCATTCGACAACTCGCACAGCCGGTCGAAGGACTCGGCACCGATCACGACCGTGAACAGTGGGGCCGGACGACGCCCGCCTTCTGGCGCCGCGGCGGAGCGCGTCGCCATCTCGACGAGTGCCGCCGCACGGCGCGCGGCAGGACTGCGGCTCACACCGCTCGATCGATCACTCGAAGCAATCTGAGTGACGAGGCGATCCAACTCGTTGCTGACGATCGCACCCGAGACCGCATCGAGTGATGCATCGAGCACGACCACATCGTCCAACGTGGTCGACATGTAGACCCTGTCGGCCGCAACGACGCCATCGGCCACGCTGTCCGTTCGAGCGTCGCTGTGGACCTCGTCGAGTTCGTCGTCGACACGCTGCGCCCAGTAGCGAACCGCCGTACGCGCCTTCGTGAAGGGCATCCCACGAATCGCGCCGACCAACCCGGCCTCGTGTTGCTCCATCACGTCGTGACGGGAAGGGATGGCGGCCTGCACCAACAGGTCCAACACGTCCATCGAGATCGCACCCTCGGCGACCGCAGCACAGGCCGCCGGCAACAACCCCACTCGTCGTGCTCGAACCAGATCGTCCCGGCACGACGTGAGTGAACGGCCGGTCAAGCGGGCAAGTCGATGCGCCGGCGAGCGCGAACCATCGCGGCTCCACACGCCGCGGCCCACCCACTCACCGAGCACGAACGACATCGCCAACTGCAGTCGGTCGTGGGCGATCGCGAGTTCTTCGATCAACCCATCGAGCATCTCGTCATCGACGAGCCCCATGTCGACATCGACCACCCGAGAAATCGCCTTGCGTGCCGTCGCGAGTGCCGCGGGCTCCGGGGCACCCTGCCCAGGGGCCGACTGCGCCTCTCTTCGCGAATTCTCGAGAGCGATCGGCCACTGCGTCACGTCCTGATCGTCCACCATGACACCATCATGAACAGGGGGTGTCACACGAGTCGGGTGGGGCGGGTGGGGCGGGTGGGTATCGAACCCACGACCCAGGGATCATGAGTCATCATTCGGTCGTATTGCCGAGTAATGCGCAGCACCCGGCAATAGCCATGTACCGGGCTTTTCATGCGTTGCGTGTTGCGTTCTGGTGATGGCGAATCTCAGCCTGTTGTGACCGGTGTGTGACCGCGCTGTGACCGCGGCAGACCGTCGGGAGCCATCAGCACGGCCGGCCACCGCTCCCCCGCCTCCGTGCCCACCGACGCCATGGCCGGACAGTCGCCGGCATGAACGTGCACCAGTTCCTCGAGCCCATCATCGACCGCCGCGCCGGCGCCGGTACCCACCGCCTCGCGCTCGAGGCCATCGACGAGCTTGAGCCGTTGGCCGCGGCGGTCGAGTCGTTCGTCGAGTCGCCGGCAGGTCGCACAGTGCCGAGGTGGTGGTCGACCCTCGAGGGGCTGCCCGACGATGTTGCCGATGTCGCCACCGCATCGGCGTCGGGCATGGCGTCGGCGCTCCAGCGGCTTGCCGATGCCGTCGCTGCGTTGTCGGTGGCGGCGACGGGGTGCGCCTCGCCCAGGTGGTCGGCGTCGTTGTAGGTGTCGAGTTCCACGCGGCAGATCGGACTGCGGCGGTGGTGGCAGGTCGGACGGCTCCCCGTCGTCAGCTGTCGCCTGAAGGCACATAGATCCTTTAGCCAGCTTGGAGTGAGGTGAGGGCGTCCTCGGCCTGGGCCGAGTCCCTCCCTGCCTCGACGTTGGGTGCTGCGGCGAGCGCTACAAGTTGCGGCTTCGTCCAACCGAGCTTGCTCGTCTCCCCAGAGGACATAGCCTCCTTCCGGTTATCAGCCTCACGAGTCGCGCGAGTCGAAGTTACCACCGCGTCGTCGTGCGACCACCTCGCAGAGCACCTCGACGACGGTGAGACGGTCGGCGTCACCGAGCGAGCTGCGGCGCGGTGGTGGGCTGGGTGGCGGTGAGCTAACCCGGGATTGCGGCCGAGGGGTCGTAATTGGCGTTCGTCGGCGCCGGAGCCGTGTTCTCGTTAGCTGCCACGACTTTTCCGCCCTCGCTGTCGCGTGCCGCAGTGAGCGCGATGAGTGACGGCTTTGTCCATTCGGGTTTCGGGGTCATCGTCGCTCCGTTGTGTGTCGGGTCTTTCGGTCCTGACAATAGCCGGATTATCCACATCGCTCTGGACCTCGACGAACGACCCCGGGACGCGCAACGACCCGCCAGGCGATGCTCGAGCGGGTCGTGCGTCGGTTGATGGCAGTGATCTCGTTGTACCCGGCCATCAGGTTGGTGACGGGATTCTGCTGATGGGTGGTCGACTGCCGATGGCACTGTGGCGTCGTTCAGTGTCGTAGCGCGTGAGCCATGGTGCGAACGCATCGGTGCGTTCGTCGTTGCTCGTGAACACCTGCCGGTAGGCCCACTCGCTGGCGAGGGTTCGGTTGAAGCGTTCGACTTTGCCGTTCTGCCACGGGCAGTGCGGGCGGATGAACTTGTGCTTGATCTCGTGCTGCTCGAGGAGTTCTCGAAGCCGGTTTCCGCCCCGGT
>JBDKIV010000184.1:0-8595 GCA_039796935.1 Actinomycetota bacterium
GCGGCTGCTGATCGACCAGGACGGCGCAGACCCCGCCCGAGCACATCGGGACAGGTCGCTCACCATGTCCCACTCCGACCACGAGTTTCGACTGGTCGTCACCGGGCCGGCCATCGACGGCATCCAGTGGCGCGCCCTGCTCCGTCAGGCCGAGCAACTCGAGTGGGAACGAGATTGGCAGACGACCGTGCAGATCCACCGCGACCTGGCCTGCGCAGCCGTGATGCCGCGCTCGAAGGCGCAGCGCCGATACGACGCGTTCTGCAGCCTGCTCATGCACATCGGCGGTTCGACCACCGGCGCGGGCATCGCGGTCACGGTCGACATCGTGGTCGATGCCCAGAGCCTCGACCGCGGCATCGATGCACTGTTCGGCGGCCGGGCGCAACGACCTCCGGCACCGACGAGGCGGCCCGGCACGGCACGGTGCCACACCTTCGACGGGATCTTCGTCGATCCGTGCGACGCCGTCCGTGCCGCGCTCACCGGTCAGGTCCGATCACTGCTCATGGGTGCCGATGGACGCGTGGTCGCCATGACGCGTGCGAGGCGGCTCTTCACCGGCGCCATGCGCGATGCCGTTATCGCATCCGCCAGTCGATGCACCCATCCCGGCTGCCTCGTCGCCAGCATCGACTGCCAGATCGACCACACACTGCCCTACTCCCGGGGCGGACCCACCTCGGTCGACAATGCCGGACCCGCCTGCAGGCACCACAACAACTGGCGTTTCACGAGCGGGGCACGAATCGAACGCCGCGCCGACGGCACATGGGCCACCTACCGAATGGACGGATCGCGTGTCGCTCCGCCCGACTGACCGGCCACCGCGCTCAGAACGAGTAGTACCCGCCGTCGATCGTGATCACATCGCCGGTGTGCCAGTTGCTCGCGGCGCATGCGAGATACACGGCGATGGGGCCGAAGTCGGCCGGGACTCCCCATCGACGGGTGGGTGTCCGCTGCAGGATCGCCGTGTTGAACTTCTCCCACTCCTGGGCGGGAGCCGTCATCTCGCTCTCGACCCAGCCGGGCATGACGGCATTGCAGCGGATGCCGTATCTGGCGTGCTCGACGGCGATGCCCTTCATCATCGAGATCACCGCTCCCTTCGAACCGGCATAGTGCTGGCCACGTTGCTGGCCGAAGTGCGCCGAACCGGACGACGTGAAGACCACCGACCCGCCCGTGCCCTGGGCGATCATCTGCTTGACCGCCTCCTGGGCCGTGTAGAAGGCGCCGTCCAGATTGACCCGCAGTACCCGATGCCACTCGTCGTCGGACATCTCGGCAAAGCTCCGCGCCTTGCCGCCGACTCCGGCGTTGACGAAACACGAGTCGACCGAACCGAGCGCTTCGACCGTGGCCCGCATCGAGGCGATCACCGCCTCCTGATCGCCGACATCGCAGACGAGGTCGAGCACCGAGCCACCGTGGGCGCGCAGTTGCTCGGCCGCCGCAGCATTCTTGGCGGGGTTGGTCCCCCAGATGGCAACAGAGGCGCCGTGAGCGGCGAGGGCGTCGGCCATGCCGAGCCCGATACCGCTGTTGCCCCCGGTGACGAGGGCGACATGGCCGGAGAGATCGAACAGAGACGTCGTTGCAGACACGTCTACGAAGGTAGCCCCCGACGGTGACCGCATCCGTACCCAGCGGTAGCGTGAGGGGCCTGATGGCGCTCTCGGACATTCACGAACCGGCCGACCTTCGACGACTGTCGTACCCGGACCTGTACGAACTGGCCGGCGAGATCCGCGACTTCGTCGTTCAGGCGGTGGCCGAGTACGGCGGGCATCTCGGTTCGAACCTCGGGGCCGTCGAACTCACGCTCGCCCTGCACCGCGTGTTCGAGTCGCCGCACGACGCAATCCTGTGGGACACCGGCCACCAGGCCTACGTCCACAAGATCGTCACGGGCCGCCAAGCCGGCTTCGAGTCACTGCGTCAGGCCAACGGGCTGTCGGGCTATCCGAGTCGCGAAGAGAGCCGCCACGACCTCATCGAGAACAGCCATGCCTCGACCGTGCTGTCGTACGCGTATGGCATGGCCATCGCCCGCGACGCCGGGGTCGACCCACATCGACACATCGTCGCCGTCATCGGTGACGGCTCGATGACGGGCGGCATGGCGTACGAGGCGCTCAACAATCTGGGGCACTCGGGTACTCGGGTCATCATCGTGCTCAACGACAACGGACGCTCGTACGCGCCGACCATCTCGAACATCACAGCCGGACCTGCCACCCCGCCCGAGCCGACGAGCGAGCATCCGTCGCTGCCGTCGCGCCTCACCGAGAAGCTGTCGCACACGCTCACCAACATCCGCCAGAACCCGGTGTACGTGCGCCGGCAACGTCGGCTCGAGCACTTCGTCCACGATCTGCCGTACGTCGGTCCGCAGGCCGAGAAGGGCGTCGAGGCCCTGAAGGCCGCCGTGCGCGAGTTCTTGCAGCCGCCCGCATTCTTCGAGGCGCTCGGCGTGCGATACGTCGGCCCGATCGACGGCCACCACCTCGAGAGCCTCGAGGCGAGCCTTCGCAACGCCATCGAGTTGTCGGCCGAGGGCCCGATCGTGGTCCATGTCCTCACGCAGAAAGGTCGCGGCTACGGCCCGGCCGAGGACGACGACGAGAAGCATCTGCACGACACGCCCGTATTCGATCCGGCCGTCGGGCCGCCGAAGGCGATGCCGAGCGGGTACACCCAGGCATTCGCCGACGCGGTCATCAAAGAAGCCGAGGCCGATCCGCGAGTCGTGACGATCACCGCGGCGATGCCGGGACCGACCGGCCTGATCCCGTTCGAAGCGCGTTTCCCCGACCGCTTCTTCGACGTCGGGATCGCCGAGCAGCACGCCGTCACGGGCGCAGCAGGCATGGCGATGGGTGGCCTCCGACCAGTCGTCGCCATCTATTCGACCTTCCTCAGCCGAGCATGGGACCAGGTCGTGTACGACGTGGCGCTCCACCGGTTGCCCGTGATCTTCTGCCTCGACCGGGCGGGTGTGACCGGCGACGACGGTCCGAGCCACCACGGCGTGTACGACATGGCCCTGCTGTCGAAGGTTCCCGGCATGCGAGTGCTCGCCCCGTCGAGCGCACAGGATCTGCAGGTGATGCTGCACGACGCGATCGGTCTGGCCGACGACGGACCCGTGGTGATCCGCTACCCGAAGGGTGCGGCACGCCAGGTCGCCGAGCACGAGGTCGGATCGGGCCTGCACGCCCGGCAACTCCGCCGCGGTGACGGCTCGCTCTGCATCCTCGCCGTCGGCAAGCTGGTCGCCGCCGCCGAGAAGGCAGCCGAGCAACTCGCTGCCACCGGTGTCGAGGCAACGGTGTGGGACGTCCGCTGCTGTGCACCGCTCGACCCGGCGATGATTGCCGATGCTGCAGCACACGCTGCGGTGCTCACCTGCGAGGACGGCATCAGGGACGGCGGGATCGGCTCGATGATCGCCGACCAGGTACGTGCGATCACTCCCACCACACCGGTTCGAATCCTCGGTGTACCGACACGCTTCATCCCCCAGGCGAAGCCCGACAAGATTCTCGCTGCGCTCGGCCTCGACGCCGACGGCATCGCCGACGCAGCACGATCGCTGCTCTGACGCTCGACCGGGGCCGACCAGTAGGGTCGGCACCATGGACGACGCTTCGTACCGACGACTGATCATCGAACGCCGCGAGCACGGCGTGCTGCTGTTGACCCTGTCCAACCCCGGCAAGCTCAACGCCACCGACGCCGTGCTCCACGCCGAACTGGCGAGGGTCTTCCACGACATCCACACCGATCCGTCGGTCCGAGCCGTCGTGGTCACCGGCGAGGGCAAAGCGTTCAGCGCCGGAGGCGACCTCGACTGGATCGCCGAGCAGGTGGGCAACCACCAGCAGACGATGAAGGTGATGCGCGAGGCGGGCGACATCGTGCGGACGATGATCGAGTGCGACACCCCGATCGTCAGTGCGATCAATGGCGTCGCCGTCGGGGCGGGCCTCGCCGTGGCACTGATGGCCGACATCTCGATCATCGACGAGTCGACCCGCTTCACCGATGGCCACATCCGCCTCGGCGTGGGTGCCGGCGATCACGCTGCAGCCATCTGGCCGCTGCTGTGCGGAATGGCGAAGGCGAAGTACTACCTCCTCACCTCGGACTTCATCGACGGCCGCGAGGCCGAACGGATCGGACTGGTCAGCAAGGCACTTCCGGCCGACGAGGTCCTGCCGACCGCGCTCTCCATCGCCGAGCGCCTTGCTCGGGGACCGCAGGACGCGACGAGGCTCACCAAACGAGCGCTGAACCATTGGCTCCGCCAGGCACTGCCGAACTTCGAGGCATCCCTCGCCTACGAGATGCTCAACTTCCTCGGAGCCGATGCTGCGGAGGGTCTCGATGCCCTGCAGAACAAGCGAGCCCCGGAGTTCGACCGATGAACGCCGGACACGATCTGGCAGTCGAGTTGGCATTCGCCCTGCGTCTCGCCACCGTGGCAGACGCCATCACGCTCCCCCACTACGAGCACCGCAGCTTCAACCTCGACTGGAAGGCCAACCAGACCGAGGTGACCGAGGCCGATCGCGAGACCGAGCTCGCCATCTCGACCCTCGTGATCGAGGAGCGACCCCATCACGGTCTGTTCGGTGAAGAACACGGTCTGGTCGGCGACACGTCCTCACCGTGGCGCTGGATCATCGACCCGATCGACGGGACCTCCAACTTCGTCCGCGGCATACCGGTCTGGGCGACACTCATCGCACTCACACACGTCGATCATGGCCCGGTCGTCGGGGTGGTGTCCGCCCCCGCGATGGGACGGAGAT
This sequence comes from Actinomycetota bacterium, assembly GCA_039796935.1. Lineage (GTDB taxonomy): Bacteria > Actinomycetota > Acidimicrobiia > Acidimicrobiales > Ilumatobacteraceae > VFMC01. The sequence continues at coordinate 4,824 of JBDKIV010000184.1, forward strand.
GGTGGGCGGCCAAGGGATTGGGTGCGACGATGACATCGAGCATCGTGCCGGACGGCGTCGACGCATCGATCGACCGGCCGTGCCGGGTGTCGAGCACGGCGACGATCGAGCAGGCGCAGGTGTGCATCACGTATTCGAAGGGGTGGGATGCCGTCGGGCGGACGGCCGAGCTGGTCGCGCTCCAACAACGCGCCTACCGCGCTCGTGGCTTCGGAGACTTCTGGCAGCACATGCTCGTCGCCGAAGGCGCGATCGACCTGGCGATCGATGCCGTCGGTGTCGCCCCCTACGATCTGGCAGCGGTGATGGTGGTGGTCGAGGAAGCCGGGGGCACCTTCACCGACCGGCACGGTGTCAGGACGTACGAGCACGACACCGCAGTCAGTTCGAACGGGTTGCTGCACGACGAGATCGCGGGGTTGGGCTGACATGACGGATCTGGTCATCCGCAACGGCTTGCTGATCGACGGGAGCGGAGCGCCGGGCCGGCACGCCGACGTCGTCGTCGATCAGGGACGCATCGTGGCCGTCGAGCCTCCGGGCTCCGGAACCCGCGCTGCACGATCGGTGGATGCCGACGGGCTGCTCGTCACGCCCGGGTTCGTCGACATCCACACCCACTACGACGCCCAGGCGAGTTGGGATCCGTATCTCACCCCGTCGAGCTGGCACGGAGTGACCACCGTGGTCATGGGGAACTGCGGTGTCGGTTTCGCGCCGGCGGCACCCGATCGCCACGAGTGGCTGATCGCGCTCATGGAGGGGGTCGAAGACATCCCGGGCAGCGCCATGACCGAGGGCATCTCGTGGGACTGGACGAGCTTCCCCGACTACCTCGACGCGCTCGAGGCCCGTCCGCACGTGATCGACATCGGTGCGCAGCTCGCGCACGGTCCGCTGCGTGCCTTCGTCATGGGCGACCGAGGTGCGGCCAACGAGCCGGCGAGCGACACCGACATCGCGGCAATGGCCCGTCTGGTCGAGGAGGCACTTCGGGCCGGCGCACTCGGGTTCTCGACCAGCCGGACGCCCCTGCACCGCTCTCGGGACGGAGAGCTCGTTCCCGGTACCTCGGCCGACGCCCGCGAACTGCTCGGTATCGGCGAAGCCATCCGCACCGTCGGGCACGGCGTGTTCCAGTTCGCTCCCGAACATGCCGTCCTCCCCGACACCGAGTGGCCGTGGATGCGACGCCTCGCAAAGCTCACCGGTCTCCCGGTGAGCGTCAACCTCAACCAACCCGACCAAGCGCCCGAGGTGTGGCGACGGGTCCTCGAGTTGCTCGACGAGGCCCACGCAGACGGCCTCCCCATCGTCGCCCAGGTGGCGGGACGCACGATCGGCATCCTCTACTGCCTCCACGGAAGTGTGCATCCGCTGCTGTTCCATCCCGCATACGGTGAAGTCGCGCACCTCCCGATGCCCGAGCGGCTCGCAGCACTGGCCGAACCGGATCGGCGTCATCGCATCATTCACGAGGTGCCCGACGACGGCGGCTTGTTCTGCAAGGTCGTGCTCGACAACCTCGCACGCATCTGGCCGGTCGCCGACGGCGACATCGACTACGAACCGACTGCCGAGCAGTCGATCGCAGCGATCGCATCGAGAACCGGGACACCCCCGATGGAGTTGGTGCTCGATCAGTTGACCGCGAGCGACGGCAACGGGATGCTCTACGCGCCGTTCTTCAACTACGCATACGGCGACCTGTCGATGACCCACGCAGTCACGCTCCACCCGCACACACGCATGGGTCTGAGCGATGCCGGCGCGCATTGCGGCGCCATCTGCGACGGGGGCACCCCGACGTTCATGCTCACCCACTGGACGCGTGATCGGACCCGCGGACCGAAGCTGCCGCTCGAGTACGTGGTGCACCGTCAGACGCGCCAGACCGCCGACCTGTACGGCCTCGGTGACCGTGGCCTGATCGCTCCGGGAAGGCGCGCCGACATCAACCTGATCGACTACGAGGCGCTCTCGTTCGGTCCGCCGCGCATGGCGTTCGACCTGCCCGCACAGGGCCGCAGGCTGGTCCAGCGGGCGCGCGGGTATCGAGCCACGTTCGTCGACGGCACGCAGACCGTTGCCGATGACGAGTTCACCGGTGAACTCCCGGGTCGGCTGGTGCGCGGTCCGCGGTAGCCTCGTCGACTCATGGACCACCCCATCCAACCGGCGACACAGGCGATCACGGCCGGACGCAGCGCGAGTGGTTCGTCGCTCGCGCCCGCGCTCTGGGCATCGACGGTCTGGGAGTCGGACAGCCTGGTCGATGCCCGACGCCGGGCGACCGGCACCCGCATGCCCGAGTTCTACAGCCGTTACGGGAACCCGACGGTTCGGTCCTTCGAAGAGGCAGTCGCCACCCTCGAAGGCGGTGAGGATGCGCTGGCCTTCGCCTCCGGCATGGGAGCGGTCGCCAGCGTCGTCCTGGCCCTGTGTTCGTCCGGCGATCACATCGTCGCCCAACGCCAGTTGTATGCGGGCACGCTCGCCTTCCTGCAGGGTCCGTGCGCGCGGTTCGGGATCGAGACCACGCTCGTCGACGGCTCGCAGCCCGGGGCGTTCGCTGCCGCCGTCCGCCCGGGCAAGACGATGCTGGTACTGGCGGAGACGCCGTCGAACCCGCGGCTCGACCTCGTCGACCTCGACGAGCTCGGCTCGATCCGCGGCCCCGTGACCGTCGTCGACTCCACCATCGCAACGCCGCTCGGCCAGCGTCCCCTCGACCACGGCGTCACCCTGTCGCTGCACTCGGCCACGAAGGGCATCGCCGGGCACAACGACGCGACCCTCGGCGTCATCTCGGGCGAGCGTGACTACATCGATGCGATCTGGGCGTACTCGGTGCTGCACGGCTCGACTCCGTCACCGTACGATGCGCTCAACGCGCTGCGAGGTATCCGAACGCTCGCGGTTCGCACGTCGCACCAGTCCGAGTCGGCGTTCTTCCTCGCCGACTCGCTCCGGGATCATCCCGGTGTCGCGGCGGTTCACTACCCCGGGCTGGCCAGCCATCCGCAGGCCGCACTGGCGAGGCGCCAGATGCGCCATGGCGGAACGCTGGTGGCGATCGAACTGGCCGACGGATTCCCGGCTGCCGAGCGATTCCTCGCCGATGTCCGACTCCTCCACCGGGCCACGTCGCTCGGCGGACCCGAGACGCTGGTGTGCCACCCTGCCACGACGACCCACGCAAGCCTCACGCCCGACGAGGCGGCGGCGGTGGGAGTGACGGGCGGCATGCTGCGCATCTCGGTCGGCCTCGAGGATCCGGCCGACCTACTGCGCGACATCCTGCGCGCGCTCGGCTGACGCGGGGTCCGTCGTGGCGCGCGTCCTCTGCCTGCACGGTCTCGGCGGGACCGGTGCCACGATGTGGCCGATCGTCGGTCACCTGAGCGCTGCCGACCACACCGTGTTCGCACCGACGCTTCCCGGCCACGGCGGCCGACCGGACGACTTGATCAGGATCACGTGGCAGGACTGGCTCGACGCCGCTGCTGCATGGCCTGCCGATGTCGTCGTGGGGCAGTCGATGGGCGCGCTGCTCGCCGCTCAACTGGTCGCGGAGCGTCGATGCGGCGCGGCGGTGTTGATCAATCCGCTCGCCCCCGATCCCGACGCCATCGACGGTCTCGAGTGGCGACTGTCGCGCGGAGCCGAGTGGGTCGAGGTGGGGAAGTCGACGCTCGGCGAGGAGAGCTACGACCGTCTGCCGCTCGCTGCGCTGCTGGCGATGCACAGGGGGATCGCCGCCATCGATCTC
>JBDKIV010000185.1:0-9361 GCA_039796935.1 Actinomycetota bacterium
CGGCGCAAAATGCGCTGGGCGGGGGCGGTCGGTACGACGGTCTGGTCGAGTCGCTCGGTGGCCCGCCGACCCACGGTGTCGGGTTCGCGATCGGTCTCGACCGCACCCTCTTGGCGTGCGACGACGAAGGTGTGTTCGCTGCTCCGCCGACGGCGGTCGATGTGTTCGTCGTCGACACGACCGGTGGCCTCGAGGCCGTTCGTCTCACCGCCGAACTGCGCGCGGCTGGGATCTCGGCGGACCGTCCGTTCGAGAACCGCAGCATGAAGAGCCAGATGAAGGCCGCGGATCGCAGCGGGGCAGCCTTCGCCGTGATCGTCGGTACCGACGAAGTCGAGGCCGGCACCGTGGTGGTCCGACCGTTGCGCGCCGAGCGCGCCCCCGACGGTTCCGGCGGCCAGCAGGCCGTCGCCCGTCCCGATCTCATCCCGTATCTGCAGAAAGCCACGTCATGAGCAGCACATCCCTGCGCACCCATCAGTGCGGACAACTTCGGACCGAGCACATCGGCCTCACCGTCAGCCTGTGCGGCTGGGTCGCGACCCGCCGCGAACATGGCGAGAGGCTCGCGTTCGTCGACCTCCGCGATCACACGGGTGTCACCCAGTGCGTGGTCGACAACTCGGTCGACGTTCGTCCCGAGTACGTCATTCGCGTCACCGGTACGGTCGCTGCGCGTCCGGTCGAGAACGTCAACGATCGCCTGCCGACCGGGGGGATCGAACTGCAGGACTGCGTGGTCGAGGTGCTCAACTCGGCCGAGCCGCCGCCGTTCCCGATCAGCGATCGTGCCGACGCCGTTGCCGAGACCACTCGTCTGCAGTATCGCTATCTCGACATTCGCCGCGAACGGATGCAGCGGAACCTGCGGATCCGCTCGAAGGTCAACTCGGCGATCCGCCGCGCGATGGAGGACCAGGGCTTCGTCGAGGTCGAGACACCGATGCTCGTCCCCTCGACCCCAGAGGGTGCGCGCGAGTTCATCGTGCCGAGCCGCCAGCAGCCCGGCGCGTTCTATGCGCTCCCGCAGAGCCCTCAGCTGTTCAAGCAGTTGCTCATGGTGGCCGGTGTCGATCGCTACTACCAGATCGCCAGATGTCTGCGCGACGAAGACCTCCGTGCCGATCGTCAGTACGAGTTCATGCAGCTCGATGCCGAGATGAGCTTCGCCTCGCAAGCCGATGTGCATGCTGCCATCGGTGCTGCCGTGCTCGCTGCTGCGCAGGCAGTCGGCCAGGACCCGGGCGAGATCATGACGATCACCTGGCACGAGGCCATGAACCGGTTCGGCAGCGACAAGCCCGACCTGCGATTCGGCATGGAACTCGTCGAACTCACCGACGTGTTCGCCTCGACCGAGTTCAAGGCGTTCGCAGGGGCCGCCAGCATCAAGGGCATCAACGCTGCCGGCAAGGCCGACGAGTACGGCCGGAACAAGCTCGACGCCCTCACCGACAGGGCGAAGAAGATGGGCGCCAAGGGCTTGGTGTGGCTCAAGGTCGCCGCCGACGGAGCGCTCGAGTCGCCTGTCGCGAAGTTCATCACCGAGGCTGAACAGGCCGAACTGAAGGATCGGCTCGGCGCGCAGCCCGGCGACCTGTTGCTCATCGTGGCCGACGAGTGGTCGACGGCGTGCGAGGTGCTCGGCACGCTGCGCAACGACCTGGGCCGTCCTCCCGTGCACGAGGGCCCGTACCGGTATCTCTGGGTCGTCGACTTCCCGCTCTTCGTCGGTGTCGACGAAGCGAGCGGCCGGCCGAAGCCCGGCCATCATCCCTTCACCCAGCCTCACCCTGATGACGTGCACCTCCTCGAGTCCGACCCGCTCGCCGTGCGCAGCCAGGCATACGACCTCGTGCTCAACGGCTGGGAGTTGGGCTCGGGTTCGATCCGGATCCATCAGCCCGAGCTGCAGTCGCGGATCTTCGGTCTGCTCGGCATCAGTCAGGACGAGGCCGATCGTCGTTTCGGGTTCTTCCTCAACCCGTTCCGGTACGGAGCACCACCCCACGGTGGGTTCGCCTTCGGGATCGATCGTCTCGTCGCCATCCTTGCGGGCGAGGACAACATCCGCGAGGTCATCGCCTTCCCGAAGACCCAGAGCGGTATGGACCCGATGACGAATGCGCCGACTCCGGTCGACCACAAACAACTCGACGAGTTGGGCATCCGCACGCTGCCGCCGCGGGCCTGACCGGCGGTCAGCGTCGCGTCATCGTTTCTTCGCCCGGCTCGGCGCGACCCTGGTGGGTTCGCTCGGCATCTTCGGGTACTCGGGGGGCCACGGTGCGTCGGGTAGGCCGCGCATCCGGTCGGCAGCCGCCATGTCGAGGAACGGTTCGAGTGATTGGGGATGTTCGTCCATGTCGGCCCACGGGTCACCGCTTGCTTCGATCCGCTCGGGGACCGTCGCGATCGTGAGCGAATCGGTGTCGATGCGGTCGAGTTCTTCCCACGCGAATCCGCACGAGACGGTGGCGGTGGGTCGTGAACGGACCGACCACGGCGCGAACACCGTCTTGTGCGGAGCGTTCTGGTTGAAGTCGACGAAGATCCGTCGGCCGCGCTCTTCTTTCCACCACGCATCGGTGATCAGGTCGGGGCGGCGTCGAGCGAGTTCTCGCGCCACGGCGACGGCTGCCGACCGGACCGCGACGCTGTCCCAGCGGGCCTCGAGCCTGACGTAGACGTGTAGGCCACGACTGCCCGTGGTCTTGATGTACGAACGCACGCCGAGTTCGTCGAGGAGTTGGTGCGTCTCGTGCGCCGTCTCGCAGGCCATGGCGAAGGTCGTCCCGGGTCCCGGGTCGAGATCGATGCGCAACTCGTCGCAGTGGCCCGGGTCGGTGGCCCGTGTCGCCCACGAGTGAAACCCGAGACATCCGAGATTGACCGCCCAGATCACGTGGGCGATGTCGGAGATGACCAGTGCATTCGACTCGGTACCGTTCGGTGTGCGGACACGAGTCGTCGTCAACCAGTCCGGAGCGCTGTCGGGAATGCGCTTCTGGAAGAACGACGTTCCTGATGCACCGTTCGGGAAGCGCTGCAAGAGCACGGGTCGGTCGCGCATCGCGCGCATCACCGGCCCCGACATGCGCAGGTAGTAGTCGATGACGTCGTGCTTGGTCGCGCCGATCTCGGCGAAATAGACCTTGGTCGGATGCGTCACGACGACGCTGCGCCCGTCGGCATCGACGGTGGTGGGTGCGTCGTCGTGTGCGGCCACGGACGCACCGTACCCAGTCGATGACGGTCCGACCGCTACCGTCCGGTCCATGGCAACGTCCGAGCTGACCGCCCCGATGCAGGGGACCATCGTCACCGTCGATGTCCGACCGGGCCAGCAGGTTCGCCAGGGCCAGCAGGTGATGCTCATCGAGTCGATGAAGATGCACCACCCGATCGAGGCGCACACCGGCGGAGTGATCGAGCGGGTCTGGGTCGAGGCCGGCCAGACGGTCATGTCGGGCCAGACAGTGGCGACCATCATCGCCGGCGTGGTGACCGAGCAGTCCGTCGACGACGAGACGACGATCGACCTCGAGCGAGTGCGACCCGACCTCGCCGAGACGATCGAGCGTCACCTCGTCGGCCTCGATGCGGCTCGCCCCGAGTCGGTCGAGCGGCGTCGCAAGGTCGGTCGCCGCACCGCCCGCGAGAACGTCGCCGATCTGGTCGACGACGGTTCGTTCGTCGAGTACGGCCCGGTGGTGATCGCCGCACAACGCCGCCGCCGACCGGTCGAGGAGTTGATCGAGCGAACCCCGGCGGACGGGATGATCGGTGGCATCGGTCGCGTCAACGGAGACAGCTTTGCGGGCCGGGAAGCGCAGGTCGTTGCCGTCTCGTACGACTACACGGTGCTGGCGGGTACACAGGGGCAGCAGAACCACCGGAAGAAGGATCGGCTGTTCGACGTCGCCGAGCGGCTCGGACTCCCGGTGGTGTTCTTCACCGAAGGCGGCGGCGGCCGTCCGGGTGACACCGACGGTGTGGGCGTGAGCGGACTCGATTGCATGGCGTTCCTGTGGTTCGCCGAGCTGAGCGGGCTCGTGCCGCTCGTCGGCATCAACGCCGGGTACTGCTTCGCCGGCAACGCTGCGTTGCTCGGTTGCTGTGACGTCGTCATCGCCACGGCCGACTCGAACATCGGGATGGGGGGACCGGCGATGATCGAGGGTGGAGGACTGGGAGTGTTCGCCCCGACCGAGATCGGGCCGATGGCGGTCCAGCAGCACAACGGTGTGGTCGACATCGCCGTCGCCGACGAGGCCGAGGCGGTTGCGGTCGCCAAGCAGTACCTGTCGTACTTCCAGGGACGCCTCCAACGGTGGTCCGCACCCGATCAGCGGCTGCTCCGTCACGTGATCCCGGAAGACCGCAGACGCAGCTATGACGTTCGAGCCGTGCTCGACGCGATGTTCGACGAGGGATCGGTGCTCGAGCTGCGCCGCGACTTCGGGCTCGGGATGGTGACGGCGCTGGCCCGGGTCGAAGGCCGTCCGTGCGGGGTCATCGCCAACAACCCGAACCACCTGGCCGGGGCGATCGACAGCGACGGCGCCGACAAGGCGGCACGGTTCATGCAGTTGTGCGATGCGTTCGACCTGCCCATCGTCACCTTGGTGGACACGCCCGGGATGATGGTCGGGCCCGAGGTCGAGCAGACTGCGCTGGTCCGGCACTGCACCCGACTCTTCGTCACCGGGGCGAACGTGACCGTGCCGATGGTGTCGATCGTGCTCAGGAAGAGCTACGGGCTGGGTGCCCAGGCGATGATGGGCGGGAGCACCAAGGCGCCACTCGCCTGTGTCGCCTGGCCGACGGGGGAGTTCGGTGGGATGGGTCTCGAAGGAGCCGTCCGCCTCGGCTACCGGAACGAACTCGAGTCGATCGACGACCCTGTCGAACGTGAGCAGGTGTTCCAGCAGATGGTCGACCGCATGTATGCGCACGGCAAGGCCCTCAACACGGCCTCACATTTCGAGATCGACGATGTGATCGACCCCGCCGACTCGCGGCGGTGGATCTCGACCGTGCTCGCATCGTCACCCGAACCCGTGCCGCGTCGGGGCAAGAAGCGTCCGAACATCGACACCTGGTGACATCTGGCCGAGAGCGTCGAGCAGCGTGCTGGCAAGATGAGGGGATGCGCATCGATGAGATCGAACTCCGACTGATCCACCTTCCGTTCGTCTCGCCGTTCCGGACGTCGTTCGGAGCCGAGACCGGCAAGACCTCGATCATCGTGACGGTTCGCAGCGGCGGAGTCGAGGGATACGGCGAGAGCACCATGGACCCGCTGCCGTCCTACCGGGAAGAGACGATCACGGGTGCGCTCACCGTCATCCGCGGCGCCCTGGTGCCGTGGCTGCTCGAGCACACCATCGAGCACCCCTCGCAGCTCACCGACGCCTGGGCCAGGTGGCGTGGCAATCCGATGGCCAAGGCCTGCGTCGAACTGGCCGTGTGGGACTGCTACGCCCGCCAGCACGATGTGCCGCTGCGTTCACTGCTCGGGGGAGAGCGAACCGAGATCCCTGTCGGGGCGAGCCTGGGCATGAACGATCTGGCCGCCACGCTCTCGTCCGTCGAACGCCACGTCGACCAGGGGTACCGACGGATCAAGCTGAAGATCGAACCCGGCTGGGACGTCCAGTTGCTCGCGGCAGTACGCGACCGATTCCCCGACATCGAACTGACCGTCGATGCCAACTCGGCGTACACGCTCGACGACATCGATGTCCTGAGGCAGCTCGACCAGTTCGGTCTGCACTACATCGAGCAGCCCCTGCACTACGACGACCTCACCGATCACGCAGTGCTCGCCCCCCAGCTCGAGACGCGCCTGTGTCTCGACGAGTCACTCACCTCGGTCGAGCGGACCCGTGCAGCGCTCGAGCTCGGTTCGTGCGCGGTCGTCAACGTCAAGGTCGCCCGCGTCGGCGGCCTCGAGGCCGTTCGCCGGATCCACTCGCTCTGCGTGGATCGGGCGGTGCCCATGTGGTGCGGCGGCATGCTCGAGACCGGAATCGGACGGGCCCACAACATCCACCTGGCGACCATGCCCGGTTTCGTCTACCCGGGCGACACGGCGTCGGCGAGCCGGACGTACTCGCGCGACATCGTGGAACAACCGCTCGAGACGGTGGACGGCATCATGGCCGTCCCGGCGGGTGCCGGTATCGGTGTCACGCTCGATCGGCCGTTCCTCGATTCCGTCACCCGCGAGACCGAGGTCTGCCGACGGTGAGTGGTGTCGAAGACCGTACTGGTGCGACGCGCGGCCAGATCGAGTTCCGGGTCCTCCGCACTGCCGACGAGCTCGCCGTGCTCCCTCCGTTCGAGCATCTCGTCTGGGGCAGCGGCGGCGATGCGGTGTCGGTGAACATGCTGGTGGCGGTCGTCATCGAGGGCGGGGTCGCCATCGGCGCGTTCGCCGGCGACCGGGTCGTCGGCTCGGTGTTCGGGTTCCCCACGCGCGAGCCGGACGTCCTGCACTCGCACTATCTGGCGGTCGACCCGGCGTGGCGACAGCGGGGTCTGGGCGTCGCACTGAAGCACCGACAGCGGACCTGGTGTCTCGAGCACGGGTACCGGGCGATGCGCTGGACGTACGACCCGCTGCAGCTCACCAACGCGCACCTCAACCTTCGGGTGCTCGGCGCCGTCGGGATCAGCTATCACGTCGATCACTACGGAACGCTCGGCGGGATCAACGGAGACCTGCCGTCCGACCGCGTGACGGTGCGATGGGATCTCGAGTCCTCGGCCTCGGCCGGGCCGTACACCCTGCCGACCAGCATGCCGACCAGCATGCCGACCGGCGCCGTCGCCGTCGTCGTGCCGGCCGTGAGTGCGGCGGACATCGGCGCATCGACCGCCACCGCACTCGGTGCCCGGCTGGCGGTTCGACGAGACCTCGCGCCACTGCTCGCCGAGGGTTGGAGGCTCGTCGACGTCGACCGTGCCGCGCGCTCGTACGTGGTCGCTCCGCCGGCAGGGCATCCGTGACGTGCCCGGGGTCGGTCGGATGAGTCGGCTCTACGTCGGTTGCCCGATGTGGGCCCATCGCCCCTGGGTCGGCCGCTTCCTCCCCGTCGGAACACCGGCTGGTGGCGAACTTGCCGCCTACAGTCGCTTCGTCAACGCGGTCGAGGGGAACACGACGTTCTACGCGCTCCCTGCGGCGGCCACGGTCGCACGATGGGCCGAGCAGGCCGACCCCGGATTCAGGTTCGTGTTCAAGGTGCCGCGGGTCGTGACCCACGAACGTCGCCTACGCGACGTCGACCACGACATCGCCCGATTCGTCGACCTGCTCGGCCCCGTTCAGCATCTGACAGGTGCGCTGACGCTCCAACTGCCTGCCTCGTTCGCCCCGGTCGATCTGGACGTCCTGGTCTCGCTGCTCGGGCGGCTGCCGCGTGGGTGGCGCTGGTCGGTCGAGGTCCGTCACCCGGCGTTCTTCGAGGGACCAGCACGTGGCTGGCTCGACAGCAGGCTCGCCCGCTCCGGGGTCGAGCGTGTGCTCCTCGACTCGCGGGCGCTGTTCAGCAGGACTCCGGCGACCGAGCCGGGTCGAGACGCCTGGGCGAAGAAGCCCCGAGTGCCCGCCCTGACGGAGCCGATGACCGAGCACCCGATCGTGCGCTTCATCGGCTCGGACCTGCCCGAGGTGACACGAGACGGCCTGGCCGAGTGGCAGCCGATCATTGCGTCATGGATGTCGGAGGGGCGGACCCCGACGGTGTTCGTGCACACGCCCGACAACCTCGACGCCCCGGGTCTCGCGCGGTCGTTCCACGCCGAGGTCGGCCTGCAGGTCGGTGACCTCGAGCCCCTGGCGCCCGCGCCGAGTCATCACCGGGCCGAGCAGGGCTCGCTGTTCTGATCGCCGTCCTGCCGGTGGCGACCCCGGTGTGCGAACATCTCCGCTCGTGACGTCGCGCCCGCCATACCTCGAAGCGCCCATCGAGGTGCGACGGTGACGTGGGTCGGCTTCGCGATGGTGGGGGCGGCCGTGTTCGTGGCGGCGCTCACGCAGGTACTGTCGGGCTTCGGGTTCGCCCTCATGTCGGTGCCGCTGATGACCTTGGCCGTCCCGACGAAAGAGGCAGTCGTGATCAGCACCCTGCTGGGGGCCGGGGTCTCGTCGTGGCAGGCATGGCACCTTCGCCGCGAGACGTTGCGGCCGGTCGCGACTCGGATGGTGATCTCGGCGTACGTCGGGATGCCGTTCGGCTTCTGGGTGTTCGTGTCCGTTGCCGACTCCGTGCTCCGGGCGCTGCTCGGTGTGGCGATCCTCGCTGCGGTCGTGCTGCTCGCAGCTCGAATCGATCTTCGGCATGTCGGTCCCGGTCTCGATGCGGGTGCGGGGTTCGTCAGCGGCGTCCTCAACACGTCGTTGTCGACCAACGGTCCTCCGTTGGTGTTCGCGCTGCAGGCGCGCCACCTCGAAGCGGATGCGTTCCGGGCGACGATCAACACGGTGTTCGCGTGCTCGAACGTGCTCGGCGTGTCCCTGTTCGTCCTGGCAGGTCGCGTCACCTCGGACGGCGTGACAGCGGCAGTGATCGCCTTCCCGGCTCTGGTGGCGGGGCAACTCGCCGGCCTGCCATTGCGGCGCCACGTCGCCGGCGAGCGGTTCCGTCTGCTCGTGATGGTCCTCCTGGTCGTGGCCGCCCTCTCGACGATCCTCAGCGCCTTCGGCTGACCCGATGTGCCATCCTGTGCACCGATGACGAGTCCACTCCAGCCGCGCAACGTCGTCGTCGTGCTCCTCGATTCGTTGAACCGGCACATGCTCGGCGCCTACGGAGGAAGGGAGTTCGACACACCTCACCTCGACCGGTTCGCCCAGCACGCAACCAGGTTCACCCGGCACGTCACCGGCTCGTTGCCGTGCATGCCGGCCCGCCACGACATCCTCTGCGGCGCGCTCGACTTCCTGTGGCGGCCGTGGGGATCGATCGAGTTGTGGGAACGACCGATCACCGCCGACCTCCGTGACCAGGGTGTGACGACCATGCTCGTCACCGACCATCCTCATCTGTTCGAGACCGGAGGAGAGAACTACCACACCGATTTCGGTGGCTGGGACTACGTGCGCGGCCATGAGGGTGATCCGTGGAAGACCTGGCTCGATCCGTCCTGGCTGGGCGTTCCCGCACCGCCCGCGCTCGAGGGCGACTGGTTCCTCCGTCGTCGATGGGGCGACAGGGCGCCTCGCCTCGAGCGCGCCTACGACCGAACTCGATCGCACTTCCGGGACGAGATGGACTTTCCCGGCCCTCGGACGATGTCGGCGGCAGCGGACTGGATCGACACGGCGGTGGTGCAGGGATCGGATCGCCCG
>JBDKIV010000186.1:0-5268 GCA_039796935.1 Actinomycetota bacterium
GGTCCCAGGTGGCACCGCGGGCCATGGCCACCGGGAAGCAGGTGGCGTTGCCGATCACCGCGCCGCGGGGCCCGTCGGCGAAGCGGATTCCCGGAATACCCAGACGGTCGATCTGCCCGGCAAAGAACGGCATTCGGTGATAGCCCTCGTCGTGGGTGAGGAACTTGAGACCTGCCCAGGTCGGGGCGTCGCCGTCGAGGCACCAGAGGCGCTCGTACTCGGTCATGGTGGCCAGCAGTGCTCGGGCGGCCGTGACCGGGTCGAGGCCGTCTGCCACCGCCTGGCGGGCGTCATCGAAGGTCGTGATGGTCATGGTGGTACCTCGGGCCGATCAGAGCGGGGACCGCTGTGGGTGGTTGGCGTGACGCTCGCGGGCCGGCACCGTCGGTGCACCTGCCCGGGTGGTGAGGGCGCGGCTCATCGCAGCACCGATGCATGAGCGGCACGGATGGAGGCTCCGTCGACGCCGGGGGTCGGTTCGACCGATACCCCCGCGGGCGCCGCCCAGGCCGATGTGACGGTGTCGATCGACACCGAGGCGAGCACCGCGGCGGCCTGGATCGCTGCGCCGCGGGCGACGAGCTCGCTGTCGGCGGGCACCGCGACGGGCCGGCCGACCAGATCGGCGACCACCTGCCGGTAGGCACGGCTGCGTGCACCGCCGCCGGCCAGGTACACGGTGCCGCTGGTGGCTGGGAGGTGGTCCGCGGCGGCGAGCAGGTTGCACACCACACCCTCGACGGATGCACGCGCCAGTTGCCCGCGGGTCGCATCGGACCGCAAGCCGGCGACGAGGCCGGTTGCGTCGGGGCGGTCGGGGGTTCGTTCACCGTCGAACCATGGCACCACGACCATCCCGCCCGCGCCCGGTGGTGCGGTGAGCACGAGATCGTCGAGGTCGGCCACGTCGATGCCGAGCAGCCGGGCGACGGCGTCGGTCACCTTCGTCGCATTGAGCGTGCACACGAGCGGGAGGAACCGCCCGGTCGCATCGGCGAAGCTGGCAACGGCGCCGGTCGGGTCGGCAGTCGGCGCTGCGGAGACGCTGAAGGCCGTGCCACTCGTGCCCAGGCTGAGTGCGAGGTCGCCGGGACGCATGGCCAGCCCGAGCGCGGCCGCCATGTTGTCGCCGGTCCCGGGTGCGACGACGATCCCGTTCCACTCGCCTGCGGGCTCCGTCGGGCCGAGCACTCGGGCGAGCACCTCGTCCCACGACCTGGTCGGGTCGACGAGGGCCAGGAGATCGGTGCGGTAGCGGCCCTCGGCGGGCGACCACCAGCCGGTGCCCGAGGCATCGCCGCGATCGGTCGTGAACGCGCCCGTCAGCCGGTGGGTCAGGTAGTCGTGCGGGAGGAGTACGTGGGCGATCCGGTCGAACACGTCGGGCTCGTGACGTTTCAGCCAGGCGAGTTTGGTGATGGTGAAGCTCGCCACGGGGACACTGCCGCATGCCGCCGCCCACTGCGGTGCTCCGAGCGAGCGCACCAGCGCTGCAGCGTCATCTGCCGATTCGGTGTCGTTCCACAGTTTCGCCGGGCGCAACACCTGGCCTGCGGCATCGAGCGCCACGAGGCCGTGTTGCTGGCCCGCGATGGCGATCGCTGCGGGTCTGTTCGCCCCGAACAGTTCGGCCTGTGCGGCTGCCGCCTCGAACGCCGCCCACCAGTCGTGGGGATGCTGCTCGCTGCGTGGCGGTGTGGTGGGCGGGTGCGAGGCGCGACCGCTCGACACCAGTTGGCCGGTGTCCGCGTCGCGGACCTCGACCTTGCAGGCCGATGTGGATGAATCGACTCCGGCGACGAGCGGCATCGGTCACCTCGCTCCGAGGAGGTGTTCGAGTGCCAGCTGATCGATCCGGCCGGCGCCGTGGCCCCGCGCGCCCCTGGCGTCGGCGTCGAAGTGTTCGAACGAGGCGGTGTCGGCCAACAGGTCGGCGTAGGTCTCGCCGTCGACGAGCGTCGGCACCGACAGGTCGGCAACGCCCGCAGCGATGAGTGCCTCGTGCACCTCGGGATCTGCTCGAAATGCAGCGGCGCGCTCTTTGAGGAGGAGATACGTGCGCATGTTGGCAGCGGCCGATGCCCACACGCCGTCGATGTTCTCGGTGCGGAGCGGCTTGTAGTCGAAGTGGCGCGGACCGTCGTACCCGGACGTCTCGAGCAGATCGACGAGGGCGAACGCGCTGAGGAGGTCGCCGTGTCCGAACACGAGGTCCTGATCGAACTTCGGACCGTGCTGGCCATTGAGGTCGATGTGGAACAGCTTTCCGTGCCACAGAGCCTGAGCAATGGCGTGGACGAAATTCAGGTTCGACATCTGCTCGTGGCCCACCTCGGGGTTCAGCCCGACGATGTCGTGATGCTCGAGCGTCGAGATGAAGGCCAGCGCGTGGCCGACTGTGGGGAGGAAGATGTCGCCGCGTGGCTCGTTCGGTTTCGGCTCGAGCGCGAAGCGGATGCCGTAGCCCTGTTGTTTCACGTAGCCGGCGAGGACGTCGATGGCTTCGCGGTACCGGTCGAGCGCCGCCCGGGCATCTTTGGCCAGGTCGACCTCGCTGCCCTCGCGTCCTCCCCAGAACACGTAGGTGTGGGCGCCCAGTTCGGCGGCCAGGTCGAGATTGCGCATGACCTTGCGGATCGCGAACCGACGGACACCACGATCGTTGGCGGTGAATGCACCCTCTTTGAACACCGGGTGGGTGAACAGATTGGTCGTCACCATCGGTACGACCATCCCGGTCTCGGCGAGCGCCGAACGAAACCGGTCGAGGTGACGGCTGCGGTCGACGTCACTGCTGGTGAACGGGACGACATCGTCATCGTGGAACGTAACGCCGTACGCACCTAGCTCGGCGAGTCGATGCACGGTCTCGACCGGATCGAGCGGCTCGCGGGTGGCATCACCGAAGGGGTCACGGGCCTGCCAGCCAACGGTCCAGAGACCGAAGGTGAACCTGTGCTCGGGACGAGGCGTGAGTGCGTCGGTCATGACGATCTCCTACGGGTTGGATGGACTGTCGAGATGGACGGATCGAGATGGACACATCGGGATCGGCACGTGAGACCCTGGCGGTTTCACCCTAGTGCTGGGCCGTCGCGGCCCGATCCGACCCGACCGGCACCGGCACCGACACCGGCGCCGGCCCGGGTGATGGGCCCGGCTGGTGCGCTGGTGAGCACGGCGCCATTGACCAAGCGGATCGTGACGGGGCCGTTGGTGCCGCCGTGTGCGCCTTGGCTGGTGGCGATGCAGACGACCCCGGCCCGATGCTTCTCGCTGTGGTGGTGCGAGCACAGCAGCCACAGGTTGTTCAGATCGGTGAGACCACCGTGCTCCCACGAGTGGAGATGATCCGCATCGCACCATGACGCCGGGATGGTGCAGCCGGGCCACCGGCAGCGTCCGTCGCGGACGAGCAGCGCCAGATACTGGGTCGGGGTGCACACCCGCAGCCGTCGCCCTCGATCGAGACCGTTGCGACCGTCGATCGACGTCACGACGGCACCGTCGTGAACGATCCGAACGACCGACCCGGCAGGCGCCTGCTCGACGAGTTCTCGCACCACCGAGGGTGCGAGCGGCTGATCGAACTCGGTCCAGCCGCCGACCACGCCAGACACCCCCGCCAGCGTTGCGAGAACCATCGAAGCAGACGTCGCCGGAACCACCGACGGGGCGCACACACCGGAACCACCCGGGCTGGGACCGCCCGAACCACCCCGACCACCCGGGCCGGGACCACCCCGGCCGGAACCATCCGGGCCGGGACCACCCGGATCGGGATCATCAGGATCTGGGGCTGCACGACTCGATCGATCCGGGCGCGGGCTGCCTGCAGCACCGGCAGCACCGGCAGCACCCGCAGCGACCGGGATGGTGACGAGCAGCCTGGGTGATTGCCGACCACCCGATCGCAACGCCTCGCCACCGGCCGACGAGCCACCGGCCGACGATCCATCGGGCGGTGAGCCACCGGCGCACAACGCCACGAGGCCATCGGCAAGACGCTGTTCGCCGGTACGGGTGTCGCCAGGCAGGCCACGACCGCCACCGCCCGCCACGAGCGCCTTGCGCACCTGATCGGCCTGCAACGCCGGAAGCACGCCCCAGAACTCGGTCATCCCATCGACCAGCCGGCCGAACCGCACCGACCGGCGAGCGAACCGACGTTCTGACTCGACCACCTCGTCGACCGGGTCGTGCATGGCCCTCCACATCTCGACCGCCGCCCGAGCCTCGACCGGGTCGCTCCCCACGCAGGCCTCGACCAGCACCTCGACATCACTCGTCGACGCCCCCTCGGGTGGGGCCAACACCGCCGCTGCGAGTGCCCCCGCCGTCGCCGTCGACATCTCGCCCGACGCCACCCGGCGAGCAATCGCATCACTCGACTCGAGCACGTCACCGAGCCGGACCAGCTCGACCGCACGCCGATACCCGAGCCTCGAGCGCTCGGCCAACCAGCTCGCCATGCCCTTGTGCCCCGAACCGGCCCACACCAATGCCGCGTCGGCACCGGACACGAACGACGCCAACACCGCACAGGCCCGATCGACCACGCGTTGCAGCTCGATGACCCCGCCGGCCAGCTGATCGACCGGCAACGCTGCCACATCGACGCTTGCCAAGGTCTCCAACCCCGAGCAGACCAGCGCCAACCCGTCGGCCACACCCGCGCCGGCACCGGCAGAGGCGACCGCGATGGTGGCCACGCCACCTGCACTCGTTGGACCACCCGGATCAGCCATGGACTCGACCATATCGAACATATGTTCGATGCACAACACGTGTGGTGTTCTTGACGAAACCCCAACGAATCGACGCGTCGCCAGCGACCGGCCACCACCTACGGCAGCAGCGAACCGGCCGGCGTCAGCCCCCGCAACCCGCGTCAGCGACCGTGCCCCAGTCAGCCACCGCGACCCCGGTCAGCGACCGCAACCCGCCTCAGCCACCACGACCGCCTCAGTGATGGTGACCGTGCTGGCGGTAGTGCGCGGCCAGGGCGTCACCACCGAAGTCCGATGCGGGGTCCCTCCAGACCGTGTGGATGTGGTTGGCGCCGCGCTGGGTGTTGTCGTACTCGGCCAGCAGACGAGGCCCCTGCACCCGGTAGTAGTGGCCCTCGCCCGGCTCGATGCCCCCCGCCCAGGCGAAGTGCAGCGCATCGAACGCTTCGTCGGTGGCGTACTTGGCTGCTTCGACATCCGCGAGCGCATCGGGGATGCGACCCACGTACGTGTCGAGCAGGGCGCGCAGCACGTCTCG
>JBDKIV010000187.1:0-4526 GCA_039796935.1 Actinomycetota bacterium
TGGTGGTCGTCGCTGCAGCGCAGGAAGGCGATGATCCCCTCGGACGTGTCGCTGACCTTGAAGCCGAGCACGTCGCAGAGGAACTTCATGCTGCCTGCCAGGTCGGGGGTGGCGTACAGGACGTGACCGAGCTTGCGCGGTTGGGCCGGGCCCGAGTCGAAGATCGCCGGTGCCCGGTCGCCCACGCGGGCGACGTGACCGGGCGTGTTCATGACCGGCGACTCGTACGGGGTCAGCTGCAGCCGGGGCCGGACCGATACTCGGGCGCGGATGCCGCAGATCGGGTCGACCACCGAGATGCTGCCGTCGTCGTGGGTGGTGACCGCCAGGTCGTGTGCCGCAGCGTTGGCCGCGATGCGGGCCAGATCGTCGGCGTCGTCGGCGGCAACGGTGTATTCGACGAGGTGGCGATACGGCCGGGCGACGAGGCGCAACTGGTCGCCCCCGTTCGCCGTGGCGAGCACACCGGGAGAGCTGGTTGCCAGTCCGAACTCGTTGTAGAACGACTCGGTGGCGGCCACATCGGGCACCCCGAGGGTGATCTCGGCCATTCCGTGCAGGGCCATGGACTTCCTCCTTCTGGACGACCGACGTGGTCGATGGCGTGGTGGCGCGCGGTGCGCCTGCGATGTTCCCATTGTCGATCGCGTCTTTCGATACGTCAAGCAAATTTCGATATTGCACCGAGTTTCGGAATGTGATTGGATGTTCGCATGTCGTCCCGCGCCGTGACCCGCACCGAGCAGGTGTACGCCGCGATACGCGCGGACATCCTCAGTGGTCGGCTCGAGCCCGGGGTCAAGCTTCCCTTCGCCGAACTGACCGAGCGGTACGGCGCCAGCATGGGGGCGTTGCGCGAGGCCCTCCACCGACTGGCCGAACAGGCATTGGTGGTGAACGAACCGCAGTTGGGGTTCCGCGTCCAGTCGCTCTCGGTCGACGACCTGCGCGACCTCACCACGGCACGATGCGAGATCGAGGGCCTCGCCCTTCGCTACGCGATCGCCAACGGCGACCTCGCCTGGGAGAGCGCCATCGTCGCCGCGTTCTACGCACTCGAGCGCACACCCATGAGCGCCGACGGCGACGAGTCGTCCGGCAGTGGGTTCTTCACCGACGAGGGGACGCTGCTCGCCGAAGACTGGGCGCTCGCCCATTCGCGGTTCCATTCGGCGCTGTACGCAGCCTGCCCGAACCAGCGGATCAAGGCAATGGCCACGAGCCTGCGCGATGCCGCAGAGCTCTACCGGCATTGGTCGGCGCGGTCGAAGGACCCGCGCGACACCATCGCCGAACACCAGGGGATCGTCGACGCCGTCCTGGCGCGCGACACCGAGCGGGCC
Source organism: Actinomycetota bacterium (assembly GCA_039796935.1). GTDB lineage: Bacteria > Actinomycetota > Acidimicrobiia > Acidimicrobiales > Ilumatobacteraceae > VFMC01. Next base: position 1,344 of record JBDKIV010000187.1, read on the forward strand.
GTCGGCCTGCTCGAGCGGCACCTGCGCCACACGACGCGGTTGCTGATCGATCGGGCCAGCGAGCTCGGCACACAGCCGGCTCGTTGACCGGACGAGGCCTCCGGGCCGCAGTACTCACAACAGAGGGGGAATCAGTGGAACAGCAGGACAACCAGCCCATGCGGCCGATCTTCAGCCGTCGCATGGTGCTCGCCATGGGCGGCGGTGCAGCCGTCGCAGCCTTCCTGGCAGCGTGCGGTGGTGACGACGACCCGGCGTCGACCACCGCCGGTGGCGGGGGTACCGACACGACCGCCGGCGGCGGGGGCACCGACACGACCGCCGGTGGTGGCGGGGGCACCGACACCACGATGGCGCCGGCGAACAACGGCAACGCTGCCGTGTTCGGTGGAGGCGGTGGAGACGGCACGATCAAGATCGGCTTCACAGCGCCGGTCACCGGTGCGCTCGCCGGCTTCGGTGAGGCCAACGAGTTCATCCTCGCCGAGATCAACAAGCTCGCGTCAGCCGGCCTCATGCTGGGAGACAAGAGCTACACGGTCGAGATCATCTTCAAGGACATCGAATCCAACTCCGACACCGCGGCAGCCCGCGCCAGCGAGTTGATCCTCGACGACGGTGTCGACCTCATCTTGTCGATCGCCACGCCGGAGATGATCAACCCGGTCGCCGACCAGTGCGAGGCCAACGGTGTGCCGTGTCTGTCGACACTTGCCCCGTGGCAGCCCTATTTCCTCGGGCGCGGTGGCGACCCGGCCGTCGGCTTCGACTGGACCTACCACTTCTTCTGGGGTGCCGACCAGCTCGTCGGTGTGTTCTCCGAGATGTGGAACTCGGTCGAGACCAACAAGAAGATCGGCCTGCTCTGCGGCAACGACCCGGACGGGAACGCGCTGGCCGACCCGAACCTCGGCTTCCCCGCCGGTGCCACCGCAGCCGGGTACACCGTCGTCGATCCGGGCCGCTTCCAGGTGCTGTCCGACGACTTCTCGTCGATCATCGGTCAGTTCAAGGACGAAGGCGTCGAGATCGTCGTCGGCATTCCGCTGCCACCGGACTTCGCCACCTTCTGGACCCAGGCCAAGCAGCAGGGCTTCAACCCGAAGCTCGTCACCATGGCCAAGGCCGTGCTGTTCTCGTCGACCGTCGAGGCGCTCGGCGACATCGGCGACGGGCTCGCCAGCGAGGTGTGGTGGACCCCGAACCACCCGTTCACCAGCTCGCTCACCGGCGCGTCGGCCGCCGACCTGTCTGCGGCGTGGACCGCGGCGACGGGCAAGCAGTGGACGCAGTTCGTCGGTTTCGCCCATGCCCTGTTCGAAGAGTGCTTCGACGTGCTCGCCCGCGCCGGCACCACCGACAAGCAGGCGATCGCCGACGCTGCCGCAGCCACCGACCTCGCGACGATCGTCGGTCCGATCAAGTACGGCGCCAACGGCCTGCCCCGCAACATCGCCACCACGGCGCTCGTCGGCGGTCAGTGGCAGAAGCAGGACGGTGGCGACTACCCGTTCGACCTGGTCGTCACCGACAACAGCCTGTCGCCGGAGATCCCGCTGACCGGCGAGCTCAAGCCCCTGGCCTGAGCGACCGCGTCATGCTGCTCGAGGTCGTCTCCGTCTCCAAACGCTTCGGAGGGTTCCAGGTCATCGATGACTTCTCGTTCCAGGTCGCCGAACGCGAAGCCCTCGGGATCGTGGGGCCCAACGGGGCGGGCAAGACCACACTGCTCAGCCTCGTGTCGGGTGATCATCGGTCCGATCGGGGACGGGTCGTCCTCGACGGAGTCGACATCGCCGGCATACCGGCCCATCGGCGCTGCCGGATGGGCATCGGGCGCACGGCGCAGATCCCTCGACCGTTCGAGGGGTTGACGGTGTTCGAGAACGTCCTCGTCGGCAGCACGTTCGGCGCCGCCGACCGCCTCCGGGGCACCACCCCGGAGGCGGCGGCAGTCGCCTCGCTCGAGCAGGCCGGTCTGATCGACAAGGCGAACACGGTCGCCGGCACGCTCACGCTGCTCGACCGCAAGCGGCTCGAACTCGCTCGCGCCCTGTCGACCCGGCCGAAGCTGTTGCTGCTCGACGAGATCGCCGGCGGTCTCACCGAGGCCGAGGTGCTCGAGCTCGTCGACACGATCGTCCACATCCGCTCGACGGGTGTGGCAATAGTGTGGATCGAGCACATCATGCACGCCCTGTTGCGCGTGGTCGACCGGATGATGGCCGTCGATGCCGGGCGCAAGCTGATCGAGGGCGACCCGCACGAGGTCATGAGTTCGCCCGAGGTCCGGTCGGTCTACCTCGGCGACGATCTCGAAGGAGGTGAACCCTGATGGGTGACACGATGATCACGATCAACTCGATCGACGTCGTCTACGGCGATTTCCAAGCGCTGTTCGGTGTCGAGTTGCACGTCGACGTCGCCGAGACCGTGTCGATCATCGGCGCGAACGGTGCCGGGAAGAGCACCCTGCTGCGCGCCATCTGCGGTCTCGCCACGGTTCGCAGCGGCTCCATCGTCTATCGCCGCGACGATCTGGCCGGGGTTCCGGCGCACCGCCGGGTGAGCGCCGGGATCTCCATGGTTCCCGAGGGGCGGCGGATCTTCCCGTCGCTCACGGTCGAGGAGAACCTGCTGGTCGGTGCACACACCGGCCGGAAGGGGCCCTGGACCAAGGACGCCGTCCTGCAGACCTTCCCGCTGCTCGAGCGTCTTCGCAAGCGCAACACCGACGGCCTGTCGGGCGGCGAACGCCAGACCTTGGCGATCGGCCGGGCCCTCATGGCCAACCCCGACCTCCTCCTCCTCGACGAGGTGTCCCTCGGCCTGGCGCCCGTGGTCGTCAAGCAGGTCTACGAAGCAATCCCGCTGGTGCAGGCCCAGGGCACGACGGTGGTGGTCGTCGAACAGGACGTCAACCAGGCGCTGTCGGTGTGCAACCGGTTCTACTGCCTGCTCGAGGGACGGATCTCGCTGACCGGCAGGCCGGGCGACGTACCGAAAGAGCAGATCACCGACGCCTACTTCGGCCTGTCCTCGGTGGAAGGTGGTCACTGATGGTCTGGGTCAACGCCATCGTCCAAGGCATCCTGCTGGGCGGGCTCTACGCGCTCTTCGCGACGGGCCTGTCACTTGCGTTCGGTGTGATGCGCTTCGTCAACCTCGCGCACGGCGACATCG
>JBDKIV010000188.1:0-2907 GCA_039796935.1 Actinomycetota bacterium
CACTGTCGGGATGCCGACCGAGGCGAGTGACGGTGCCACGCAGCGGGAAGACCGAACCGGCCTGCGACCCGCTCCGCACCACCAGCGACGGCACCCCTGCCGGCAACTCACCCAAGCGAACCTGGGTGTCGTCGCCCGGGCCGGGTGCGTCCTGCAAAGGATCGACCTTGGCCAGCACGATCGTATGATCGACCGGCCGGTCGAGCAGCGCGCCACAGGACGAGCAGAAGACTGCCTCCGCCTGATTGCGGTGACCGCACTGGTTGCAGAACACGTACGCCATGGGTGGCGTCATCCTAACCCTCGATGAGGCTCCGATATGCCGCCGGAGCGAGCAGTGACCCGGTCTGCGCAGGGTCGCTGACCTCGATCTCACAGATCCACCCTGCGCCGTACGGGTCGCTGTTGAGCGCATCGGGCTGTCCGGCGAGCGCCTCGTTGACCGCCACAACGGTCCCCGTCAACGGTGCGTACAGGTCGCTCACCGACTTGCTGCTCTCGACCTCACCCATGGTCGACCCGGCAGCCACCGACGTGCCGACCCGAGGCAGATCGACGAACACCACGTCGCCGAGTTCTCCCTGGGCGTAGTCGGTGATCCCGACCCGCGCCCGCGAGCCGTCGATGGCGACCCACTCGTGATCACTGGTGTAGAACAAATGCTCCGGGATCGACATGTCGCCGACGATAGCCGGGGCACCGAACCGCCGGAAAGACACTCACCGCACGAGTTGCCTGATTCGGCGCGCGTATTCCTGCGCGAGCTGTCGAGCCTCGCTGTCGGTAGCGGCCTCGGCCCAGATGTGCGTCACCGGCTCTTCCGGGTCGGGCAGCGCCAACATCCAACCCGTGGCGTGGATGATCTTCACACCGTCCACGAGCTCGACGTGTCTCGACCCCATCTCCATCAGCGAACGCATCACCATCCCCTTCTGCTCCCAAGGCGTCACCACGGTGTCATGCACCAAGTGGACCCTGGGAAGGCCGTCGACAACCTCGCTGAGCGAACGAGCCGAGCGGGCGAGCAGGTCGAGCATCTTGAGCAGTGCAGCGGCGCCGTCGAAGGCCGGGAGGAAGCCAGGGAGGATGTAGCCGCCCTTGCCGTCGGACGCGAAGCCGACGGCAGGATCGTTGGCTGCTGCCATGATGGCCGCGGTCGACAGCTTGGTCGAACGCAGATGGACCCCATGGGCCTCGGCGATCTCGCGTGCGCGAGAGGTGACGTTGGCCGGCAGGGCGATGCTGTCGCCCAGCAGATGGTCGGACACGAGATCCACGAACGCCAGCATGGCTTCGGTGTCGCTCAGCACCCTGCCCTGGTCGTCCACCAGTCGAAGGCGCTCACCGTCGGCATCGAGCACGGCGCCGAGGTGCGCACCCGACGCTCGCACGAGGCCGGCGACCCTGACGAGGGCACTGGCTTCGTCGAAGTTCACCCGACCGGCCGTCGACACATAGGGATTGACCGCCAGCACGTCGGCACCGAGCTTGCCGAGCAGCGTGGGCATCACGGTGCTCACGGCACCGTAGGAGTAGTCGACCACGAGCTTGAACCCGAACGCTCGAATCGCGGCAGGCTCGACCGTCGCTTCGAGCGCCACGGTGTACTCCTCCAGCGCCCGTGGCGGAAACTGGATGTCGCCCACCTCCTCGGCGAGCGCCCGGCGAGCGTCCTCACGCTGGAACAGTCGTTCGATCTTGCGTTGGGCATCCTCGGTGATGTCGGTCCCGGCCGTGTCGAAGAAGCGCACGACCACTCGATCGGGATCGTTCCGATCGAGCCGAACGGTCAAGCCGCCGAACGCACGGGGTGAACGCACGAGGAATCTGGTCACCGGAACACTTGCCACCTCGAGGTCGAGCACATCGACACCGGCAGCGTTGAGACCCGCCATCATCGCTCGCTTCAGCATGCGCGCCGCGCGGCTCGAATCGCGGGACGTGACCACCGTGGTCCCCTTGCGGAGAGAGGTTCCGTAGGCCATCGCGACGCGCACCGCGAGTTCTGGCGTGACATCGACATTCGCCAGACCCTTCACACCATCGCGGCCGAACAGACTGCGGGCACCCTTGCTCTCCCACACGATGCTGCTGTTGACGACCGCGCCGTCCTCGACGGTCTTGAACGGGAAGATCTTCACGTCCCCCGTGACGACCGCATCGTTGCCGACGAACACCTCGTCGCCGATCACCACGCCCTCGTCGATGCGAACATTGTTCCGGATGCTGCTGCTCCGGCCGATCACCGCACCCCGAACACGTGACCGGGCTCCGACATAAACGTTGTCGTGCAGCACCGACCGCTCGACGTGTGCTTCTCGCTGCAAGCGGACGTTCGAGCCCAGCACCGTGTACTCACCGAGCCTGCAGCCCGATTCGACGATGCAACCGGGTCCGATCACGCTCGGAGCGACCACCTGCGCATCGGGGGCGACTTCGGCACCTTCGCCCAGCCAGACGCCATCGTTGATGCTGAAGCCGGGGATGCTCGCTGCGACCTTGCCGTCGAGCACGTCCTTGTGGGCCGACAGGTACGCCTCGAGCGTTCCGACGTCCTCCCAGTACCCCTCGACGACGGCGCCGAACATCGGCTTGCCGGCCGCGAGCAAGGCAGGGAACACATCGCTCGAGAAGTCGACGCTGCGGCCCGCCGGGATCTGGTCGAAGATCTCGGGCTCGAGCACGTAGATGCCGGTGTTGATCGTGTCGCTGAAGACCTGACCCCACGTGGGCTTCTCGAGGAACCGTTCGATCGAGCCGTCCTCACGGGTGATCACGATCCCGAACTCGAGAGGATTCTCGACCGAGGTGAGACCGATGGTGGCGACAGCCTGATGGCGACGGTGGAACTCGAGCAACTTGGTCAGGTCGATGTCGGTCAGTACGTCACCGGGGATCACGAGGAAG
>JBDKIV010000189.1:0-3288 GCA_039796935.1 Actinomycetota bacterium
CATGGCGCTCGTGAGCCTCGACGAACGAGGGTGGCGTCGGGCCGCCGACATCGGCGAGATCACCGGGGTTCGATCACTGGATGCACTGCACCTCGCTGCAGCGCAGCAACTCCACGTACCCGACCTGCTGTTCTGCACCTTCGACCTCCGACTGGGGCAGGCCGCCCGGTCCTTGGGTTTCCGGGTGGTGGGGTGCTGAGACGGGCGGTCGATTCACCAGCTGGGGTCGTCGGTTGACCGCTTCTTCGACCGCCTGACGGGCGATCCGCTCGACCAGTTCGGGGTCGAGCGGAACAACTCGGGCGGACGACCACCCTCTGGGCCCGGCGGTGCGGTCTGCCCGGTGGGTTCGACGAACTGGGCGTCGACGGCGAGCAGACTGCGGCGGAAGTTGGCGGGGTCGAGCGGTGCGCCCCACACGGTCTCGTAGACCGCTCGAAGTTCGGACAGTGTGAACGTCGGGCCGACGAACGCAGTGGCTAACCCGGAGTGCTCGAGCTCGGCACCGACCCGCTCGACCGCGTCGCGCAGGATCGTCTTGTGATCGAACGCCAGCCGAACGCGTGCGGCGAGCGCCTGGTGGACGGGGAAGACCTTGGCCTCGGTGGCGTCGCTGCCGGCCTTCGGGGCGGGTAGGTCGCGGATGACGGCGAGGTAGGCGATCGTGACCACGTTGGTCCGTTCGTCACGACCCGGGTCGCCGTAGGCCTGGAGCTGGGCGAGGTGGGCCGGTGCGGCGATGCCGGTCTCCTCGAGGAGCTCTCGGCGGGCCGCCTGGTCGAGTGTCTCGTCGGGCCGTTTGAACCCGCCGGGCAGCGCCCAGTGGTCCTTGAACGGCGCGCCGGCGCGACGGACCAGCAGGACCGAGAGCTGTGCGTCGACGATCGTGAGGATGACGACATCGACGGTCACAGCGAACGACGGAAAGTCCGTTGAGTCGTAGCCGGACTCGGGCTGGCCAGGACGCTGGTCGGAGGACGGACGAGATCTGGGGGCAGGCACGACGCCACGCTACCCAGTTCGGGTCAGGTTGACGAATACTCGACTGGGAGTTATAGTCATCCCGACTAAGAGTCAGAACGACACGAACACCACGAAGACCCGACGAACAAGGAGGACGGCGATGCAGCCGAACGTGACGATGGACCGCACACTGGTGGCGGTCGAGGTGGGCGAGACCGTCCACGTGATGCTCGAACTGGTGGCGCCTGCCGCCGCGGCGGTCGAGCGTGCCCCGATCGACGTGGTCGCCGTGATCGACCGGTCGGGCTCGATGGGCGGCCAGCCCCTCGAGTCGGTGATCGCCGCCACCAACATGCTCGTGCGACTGCTGGGGCCGAACGACCGCATCGCCGTGGTCACCTTCGACGACCGGGTCGACCTGGTGATGCCCTTGGCGCACCACGACCCGGCCGACGCCGCCCGCCTGCTGTCGGAGGTCCACTCCGGTGGATCGACCAACCTGTCGGGTGGCTGGTTGAAGGGGTTCGAGATCCTGGCCGCCCACGGTCGGCCCGAGGCGATGAAGCGGGTGATCGTCCTCACCGACGGCGAGGCCAACGCCGGCATCACCAGCCGCGACGAACTCGCCACCCTCACACTCGGTGCCCGCGCCCAGCAGGTGACCACCACGATGGTCGGCTTCGGCGAGAGATTCGACGAGCAACTGCTGTCGACGATGGCCGACGCCGGTGGTGGCAACGACTACTGGTGCGCCGGGCCCGACCAGGCACCGCAGGTGTTCGCCGACGAGTTCACCGGCCTCGCGTCGGTGGTGGCCCAGAACGTCTCGGTCGAGATCCGTCCCACCGATGCCACTGATGGACTGCTCGTGCTGAACGAGTACCCGATCACCGACGTCGAGGGCGGCATGCAGGTCGCCCTGGGCGACGCGTTCGGCGACGAGCGTCGGCGCGTGGTGGCCATGCTGCACCTGAAGCCGACCACCGAGATCGGCACGGTGCACGTGGCCGACATGGTGATCCGGTGGGCCAGCACCGTCGGGCCGGTGGCACTGCACACCGTCGTCGTCCCCGTCACCGTGGGTGCCGCACCGGGCAGTGATGCCGACCGGGCCGGGGTCGACCCGGTGGTGACCGAGGAGGTCAACGTCCTCAAGATCGCCCGCGCCCGCAAGGAGGCCAACGAGGCCGCCCGGCGCGGCGATCACGACGCGGCCAGCGACGTCCTGCGCAGCGTCGCCCCTCTGACGTTGCATGCCCGGATGAGCGACGCCGACCTCGCCGAGTTCACCACCGATGTCGACCGTCTGTCGAGCGGTACGTGGCTCGAGGCCGACATGAAGCGCACGCACTCGAACATGCGTCAGAGCACCAAGGGTCGCAAGAGCCGGTACGACGACACGACCAACCAGCCGAAGGACCCATTCTGATGCACGTCTTCTACGACCCCGCCTACAACGCCACCGGTGTCGAGTGGGAGACCACGCGCAAGGCGAGCGAGATCGCGCGGTCGTTGACCGAGCGGCCGATCGACGGTGTCGAGATCGTGTCGCCCACGCCGTGCACCCGCGACGAACTCGTGGCGGTGCACGACCGGCGGTACGTCGAGGCGGTCTTCATGGGTTCACCGCGTGACCTCGCCGAGAGCAACACCATTGGCTGGGACGAGCAACTGCCGGCCGCGGTGTGCGCCTCGAACGGTGGTGTGCGCGATGCGGCACTGCGCGCACTGGGCACCCGTGGGATCGCCGGCTCGTTGTCGAGCGGGCTCCATCACGCCTCGTACGACACGGGTGCCGGGTACTGCACGTTCAACGGCCTGGTGGTGGCAGCACGGGCGGCGCTCGCCCACGGGGCGCGGCGTGTGCTCGTGCTCGATCTCGACGCGCACTGCGGCGGGGGCACGGCTCGCCTGATCGATGGCCTCGACGGGGTCGAGCAGGTCGACGTGTCGGTCGTGTCGTACGACGGATACCGAAGCCGGCCCGACGCGCAGTTGGTCATGAGCGACGGACCCCACTACCTGAGCACCATCCGGCGGGCACTCGACGGCATCGACGCACCCCGCGAGATCGACCTCGTCATCTACAACGCCGGCATGGACCCGCACGGTCAGGCGGGTGGTGTGGACGGCATCGACGAAGCCGTGCTCGCCGATCGTGAAGCACTCGTGTTCGAGTGGGTGACCTCGCACCACATCCCCACAGCATGGGCACTTGCCGGTGGCTACACCCGGGGCATCGACATGGCCGCCCTCGTCGACCTCCACCGTCTCACCATCCACGCCGCTGCCGCCGCGGCCGTTGCGTCGGCGAGCGTCTGAAAG
>JBDKIV010000190.1:0-10205 GCA_039796935.1 Actinomycetota bacterium
CAGTTCGCCGACGACCGAGTCGGTCACCGCTCGGTCGGCTCGCACGATGGCCGCGAGGACGTCGTCACCGGTGATCGGCCCACCTGCCCCGCAGCGTGACTGGGTTGCCATCTGCACCGCCATCGACAGGGCGACCTTCACACGCTGCGGGTGGTCGGCGTCGATGGTGAGGTGACTGAGCGTCAGCGTCGAACCGTCGATGGAGACCGCGGGTGGGTCGAGGGGATGCTTGACGTGATGCGATCGCCCCTCCACCACCACCCGCAGCCCGTCGAGCTCGACCTCGACCGGGCAGACCTTCGTGCGGTGCGCGTCGGCGGCGACGAAGCCGTAGCGAAGAGCCGTGCCGATGGGGTCCTTGTCGGCACCGTAGGTGACGAACGCCTCGGTACCACCGACCGGGTGGGCCACCCGAGCGCGCAGGCCGTCGGCCTTGCCACGGAACGGGGCACCCTGCGGATGATGGTTGACCAGGTCGAGCAGTGGCATCAGCACGGGTCGACGCTCGGCGCCGAGACCGGCGATGCCCTCGGGTTGGCCGTCGCTCCGCACGTCGTCGGTGCCCGCCTGCGACGAACGTCCGGCATCGAAGCTGATCGTGCGCGTCGCCAAGAACGCGGTGGCCGCCGAGCGATCGTGCCGTAACGCACGTCGGTGAAGGCGGCCCAGCGTTTCGACGACGGCCGGCTGCCCGGCCAGCGCCACCTCGGGAAGTGCCGTGCGCGCCCACGACATCTTCTTCGTCGCGTTGTAGAGGCCCAGGTGCACGTCGAGCGACTCACGCTGCACGGCGGTCAGCTCGTCGTCGGGTTCTGCCACCACCAGCTCGTCAGCAACCACGTCGATGCCCACACGACCGATGGGCACCAGGATCGCTGCCGGAACGTGCATCAGTCGTTGGCCGTCACGACCGTCGACATGGATCGACATCGAGCCGTCCTGCTCGACCACCCACAGGTCGGGGTGAACCGAGCCACCGTGGCGCACCACGAGGTCGAACATCGCCCCGACCCACTCGCGCACCGACCCGTCGTCGGTGTGGACCCGTTCTCTCCCGCTGCTGCTCACACCTGACGACCCTGCTCGAGCCGGATGACGTGGTCGGCCACGTCGAGCGTGGAGCGGCGGTGGGCGATCACCAGCACCGCGATGGATGGGGCGAGCGACGCCACGGTGGCCAGCACCTCGGCCTCGGTCTCGTCGTCGAGCGACGACGTCGCCTCGTCGAGCACCAGCAGCGAGGGCCTCCGCAGCAATGCCCGGGCGATGGCAACACGTTGGCGCTCGCCGCCCGACAGGCGAATACCACGTTCACCGAGCACCGTGTCGAGCCCGTCGGGCAGGGCGCTCGCGAAGCCGGCCGCTGCACGCCCGAGGGCTTCCCAGCACTCGTCGTCGGTGACGCCACGGCCAGCCGACCAGACGAGGTTGTCGCGCAGCGTGCCCGGCAACAGCACCGTCTCTTGCGGCACGTAGGCCACGTGCCGACGCCACAGCGGCAGCTCGGTAGCGCCGAGCGAACGGCCGTGTACGAGCACCTCACCCGACTGCGGTTGGAGCAGGCCGAGCACGATGTCGGCCGTGGTCGACTTGCCCGCCCCCGAGCGACCGGCGAGCGCGACCACCCCGCCATGCTCGATCCGGAACGAGAGATGCTCCACACCGCCACCCGACGAGTCGTAGCGGAAGGTCACGTCGCGCAGTTCGAGCAGCGGCACATCCGGGCCGTCCACCCGTCTGCGTGCCGTGTCGAACCCCGGGTCGGGCACTCGGGCTGGTGGTGCATCGGGCATGTACTCGACAGCCAACCGTGCGGCCCGGGTGAGTTCGGTGACGTCGCTCACCGCAGGGAGCGCGTTGGCCAAGAGTGTCGCCGTACGGACCACGCTCTGCGCCTGCGATGCGAGCCGGGCCAGCAGCAGCACCATCACCACGATCGACGCCGGTTCCACATCGGCCCAGGTCGCCACCAGCACCATCGACGCCGCGGCCACCGCCGTGGTGACCGAGGTGATGGCCGAGACGGTGCTCATCCGTTCCACGTTGGCCAGCTGCACGTTCCGGGTGCTGGTGAACGCGTCGGCCAGCCGGTCGACCCACACGCCCGAGGCGTCGTGGGCGCGCACCAGTCGCAACGAGTCGAGCGAGTCGACCACCACACCCTCGAGGTGACGACCCCGCTCGCTGAGCCGCCGACCCAGACGGTGGGCGGGGCGGATGCCGACCCCCTGGACGACCGACAGCACGATGATCGCCGCGAGTGCCAGCAACGCCACACCGGGGGCGACGTAGAGCGCCACCACGGTGGTGCTGATGGCCAGCACCAACGCCACCGAGCCGGTGATCAGCAGACTGACCGCGATCCCGGCGCGTCCGGCACCGCCGGTGATCACGTGGATCACGTCGCTGCGCCGCATCTGCATCACGAACGACCACTTCGCCGCCAACACCGCCGCGAAGGCGTCGTGGCGGAGCCGGTCGACGAGGTGCTGCTGCAGCCGGGTCGAGTTGACCGCCGCCGTGCGGGTCACCAGTGCCTGCAGCGCGGTGAGCGCGACGAACCCTGCCAACAGACCCCACAGCGGGGCCGAACCGAGCCCGAGGGAGCCGACCACCGGCAGGTCGACCGACGGGTCGGTGATGCTCGACACGATCGGCACGAGGAGGAACAACCCCACACCGCCGAGCAGACCGCTCAACACCAGCGCCACCGCCTGCACGATCACCCGACTACGGTCGAGGTACCAGGCAGTACGGACCAGGAGGCGAAGGTCGGCCGCCAGGTGGTTGCGGGAATCTGTGGCTGCTGGGGCTGCGCCCTGTGGCTGGCTGGTCATCGCCGTCTCCACGAGGTGACCCCGAAGCCGACCACCCCGGTCGTCCACCGGAGCGCGTACGAGACGGCGCTCACGGGGCCCGGCGACGACCGGAACGTCCACGCCTGATGGCGCGCCGACACCGCAGCCCGCTCGCGGGGGCCGAGGGTGTGCCGCACACCGCCACCCAGTTCGAGCGACAGGCATCCCTCGAGCGCCGTGTCGGCGAGCCGCCGGCAGCGGCCGCTGAGCGGGACCCAGTCGGCCAGATCGGGCGCTATCGCCGACGCGACCGCCAGCCCGAGACGCAGATTGCGGGCGCGAGAACTGCGACCTTTCGCCAGTTCGGCGACCGTTGCTCGGCCGCTCAGGTCGGCCAGGCGCACGATGTCGACCAGGCTGCGCAGTGTGGGGAACGCCTCCTTGCGGCCGTGTTCCACCATGTGCACGAGCGCATCGGGCGCGCAGAGGGTGCGCACATGCGGCCCCACCGACGGCACCGCGACGGCCCGGCCCGAGGCCTCGGCGAACCCGAACCCGAGGGCACCCGGGTGGTGGGCGAGCCGCCAGTGGATGTCGACCGTCGGTCGCGCCGGCCGGTCCCAGGCTCGTTCGTGGAAGGCGTAGCGGTAGAGCCCCCACCGCCAGCCGTCACCCGGCTCGGTCCGTAGCCCCGGGTCGACCCGGGCCACCCAGCCCAACTCGGCCAACACCGTCTCCGTCTGCTCGACCGAATCGGGTCGTACCCACAGATCGATGTCGCCGGTGCCGCGAGCCGCCGGTTCGCCGTGCAGGAGGACCGAGAGCGACACCCCCTTCACCACGAGGTGATCCACTCCCGCCTCGTGCAAGGCCGTGCTCACCAGCGCCGCGTCGGCCGTGGCGATGAGCCCCTCGCCGGTCTGGCGTCGACGCCCGTCGGCGAGGGCGGCGGCCACGCGCTGGGGCAGCCCGAGCAGGTCGGCATGAGCAGCGAACAGTTGGGTCAACCGGTGCCTGCGGATCTGGCCCAGGACGACGGGCCAGTCGCCGTCATCGAGCGGTGGTGGCGCGACGGCCGCTCGCCCGCCGGACCGCTCGACATCCGTCACCAGAACGAGCGCAGCAAGCATCCACGACGAGGCATTCATGCCTGGCAGACGGACCCGCTCACGGCCGATCAGCCTACCTGGGCCGCCCGACCGCCCGAGCCCTCCGCGACCCGCAACGCGGACATCCGACGAAGTTCGCCTCTCGTCGAGTTAGCATCCCGTGGATCGGCGGCCGGGGCGCCGCGGGACTGAGGAGCACCAGACATGACGAAGCACGAATGGACCAAGCCGACCCTGACCGCACTGACCGCAGCAGCAGGAAGTCAGGGTGGAAGCTTTCAGGGCCCTGAGAGTACCCCCACGGGGCCTGGCCTCGCTTACGGGCCATCGGGAACGAAGACGCCCCCACTGTGAGTCGCGGTACCGGGACGATTCGAGGCCTGATCCGCTAGGACGTGCCACCACTCGTCACTCGCAGCCTTTCGTTGGTGTGTACTTGCAGGACGCCCGTGTGGGCGGGTTTGCCGGAGCGGCGCAGGGTCTCCAGCAGTGCGAGTGCCTGGGCGACGCCGGGGTCGTCGGGGTAGGTGATCTCGGGTTCGGGGGTCGATCGCTCGGGGGCGTGTCGCACGGGAGCGTAGAAGTTGGCGGGCTCGATCTTGCTGACGTTCCAGGCGATCGATGCGGGCACGTGATCGGCGGCCATCACCCGGAACGCAGCGCGGTCCCAGCCCTCCGACAGGAACGCCCGCCACGGCAGCGACAGGGCGCATTCCACCACCCGCACGTCGAGCAGCGGAAACCGGTAGTCGATGCCGTGCAGACGACCCACCTGATACCAGCTCGAGGTCCGGTCCTGCATGTGACCGCCCAGCAGCAGCTCGCGCTGCATCACCTCGAACGACATGACGCCCCCGTAGCGGCGCTGACGATCCACGAAGCAGTCGGCAGCCAACGGCGAGAACGCCCGCAACCGCCGCTCGGACCGCTTCAACTCGCGCCGGTCCCTCACGGCTTCCACCGGGTGACGCCAGTCCTGCACCGAAGGGGGAAGTGCCAACAGCGCATACCTCGCATAGCGGCGCAGCGTGTGTGACGACCTGGTCGCCGCAACGGCGACCACCCGCTGACGCGCCTTGCCCTCACGAACCACCTCGCGGAACGCTCCGCGGCGCAGGAGGGTCGGGACCACGCGCCGGCCGTTGAAGCTCGACAGTTCGTCACCGCCCCACCCGCTGAACATCACCTGCACACCATCGGCCGCTGCGTGAGGCAGCACGAAGCGTTCCTTGCTGAGCGTGTTGAACGGATAGCGGGTCGGGTCGAGGTGCATGAACCAGTCACCCGACTCGTCGGAGTAGCGCTTCCACATCGGGATGCCCGTCGCCGCCTCGACGTCGTCGAGCAGGGTGCGCTCGTCACCGGGGAAACGGGGCACCTCGCGCTCGTCGGGGCTCCACGAATAGCCCCGCACCACACGTTCGCCCCGCTGCTGCAACGACGCATGAACTCGTGCGGCGACCGTGGTGCAGTCGAGCCCGCCCGACACGTGGGCCGCCACGCGTGTGCCCGGCGGTGGCAGCATGTCGGCCACGGCGACACCGATCGCCTCGTCGAGCAGCCGGGCACAGTCGGGTGCCGTCAGCCCGTCGTCGAGTCGCTCGATCCGGGTGGGGTCCCAGAACCGCTCGGAGCGGATGGCGCCACCGGCGTCGACGAACCAGGCGTGCGCCCACGGCACGGCCCGCACCTCGGCCAGGCGCGTCAGTTCACGACCGAGGGGCGAGGTGAGCCGAGGTGACGCCGACAGGAGGATGCCCAACGGATCGGGCCGGTCGTCGACGTCGTCGCGGTCGGCCAGGGCGGCCAACCACGAACCCGCCACCAACCGGCCGGACACCGTGGTGGCGACGAACAGCGGGTGTACCCCCACCGGATCGCTCAGCAGCACGTGTGACTGCGAGGCCGGATCCCACAGCGCCACCGCCCAGGGGCCAGGCACACGCGACAGGTCGTACAGCGACCCGCCCGACTCCCACACGGCAGCGACCCGGTCGGCATGCATCGACCCGGGCGACACCCAGCGAATGTGACGCCGCTGCCGGTCGTCGTCGGCCGGCAGACGCAGCTCGAACGTGTCGTCCTCGGTGGGCTGACGGAACATGGCCTCACACTACGGGCAGTGGCCCGCGGGCCCGCGCTGCAGGAAACCACCGTGCGGCCGATCGCTTCGTTCGCTGAACGGCTCGCACGATGACGATGACCCATCGGCCTCGGACGCACGACGACCGCATCGACCCCGAGTAGCGGTACCACCGCCACCCCATTTCCATGAACCAGGGAGCGATGGACGTGCCCGACACCGAGTGGACCAAACCGACGCTGATCGAACTCGTCACCGCCCGCCAGAGCCAGGTGGGCAACACCGTTGGCCCGGTCGAGAGTCAGTTCGGACCATCACCGAAGCAATACGACCCGTCGTTCGTCGCGGGCTGACCCGCCAGCTCCAACCATCTGGCACCGAGCCAGCTCGGTACACTCCGGCGGATGCCCATCAGCGAGCCACGGGTGACCCTCGACCGCACGGGCGAACCGTGGGTCGGCACGTTCCGTTCGCTCGGCTCGGTGAGGGTGTGGGCCGACGGCGCAGCCACGGTCGAGGTCGATCCGGCAGCCACTGACACAGCCGACCGGCTGCACGACGCGCTCTGGCACGGCTGGGCCACACCACTCTCGCTCGCCCGGCAGGGACACTGGCTCGTCAACGGGGTGTCGGTCGCCCCACCCGACGACCATCGGGCGCTGCTGGTGACCGGGCCGGCCCACGACACGGCCATCGTGGTGATCGAACTCGTGCGGCTGGGCTGGCGGCTCATCGCCGACCGCCCGGCACCGGTCCGCTTCACCCCCGACCTCGTCGCCCACCCACGGCAGGCACCGTTCGTCATGAGTGCCAGTCGAGCCCGCACATCCGGCCTCGACGGGGCGGCGGTGCGTGACCGCACCGACGCCGTACGGGTCGAGTCGTTCCCCGTGCTCGACACCCCTGCACCGGTGGGCGGGATCGCGGTCGTGTCCGTGCGCCGACCACAGCATCCGGTGCTGCAGCCCCTGAAGGGTCACGCCGCCATCGAGGCCAGCGGCATGGTGCTGGTCGGTGGCGTACTCAGCCCCGAACCCGAATCCACCCCGCAGGCCGCCATGACCCGCCAACTCACGCTCACGCGCGCCGGCATGGTGAGGCTCGACATCGACTCGGCCACGGCCACCTCCGACGTCGCCGAGCTCGTCGTCTGGTGGTCGGACCGATGAGCGACGTCGTGGCGGCAGCAGCCGACCGGCCGCTCGGCCCGGGCCGCACGGTGTGGCTGGCCTCGTACCCCAAGTCGGGCAACACCTGGTTGCGGGCCGTGGTGACCGCGCTGTCCACCCATCCCCACCTGTTCGGTGTCAACCACCTCGGGTCGGGCTCGCAGCCGTACAGCGTGCTCGGGGCGCTCCCCCGCTTCGGCCTCGACCCGCGTTGGCTGAACGACCACGAGATCGACACGCTCCGCCACGCCCTCATCACCGCGGGCATCGACGACGACAGCACGCAGGCAGACGAGTCCGGCACCGACCGGACACCGATCCTGCGCAAGACCCACGAGGTCCACCGCCCCGGCAGCCCTGGCGCCGAACCGTTCCCGCTGGCCGCCACACGCGCCGCCATCCTCGTGGTACGCGACCCCCGCGACGTGGCCTGCTCGTACGCCCCGTTCTTCGGGATCAGCATCGACCAAGCCATCGACGCGATGGGGTTCGACCGCCGCAGTGAACGGGCCAGCGCCTCCACCGCATCCACGAGCCAACCGTGGGGGTCGTGGTCGACGCACACGCAGTCGTGGCTCGCCGACGACGTGCCGTTCCCCGTCCACCTCGTGCGCTACGAAGACCTCCGCCGCGACACCGTCGGCACACTCGGTCCGGTGTTCGAGGCCATCGGACTGGCCTGCACCGCCGAGCAACTCGACGCCGCCGTCGAGCAGACGCGCTTCGAGCGGCTCCAGCAGTCCGAGGCGCAACGCGGCTTTCGCGAGACCAGTCCGCGCACCGACACGTTCTTCCGCAGTGGGCGCGCCGGCGGCTGGCGCGACGAGCTCACCGATGACCAGGTGGCCACCGTCGAGCTCCACCACAGAACCACGATGGAGCAGCTCGGTTACGACCCTGTGTCGCCGGCGCTGCGCATCACCAGCCTGCCCGCCCACCTCGGCCTCGCCATCCGGCTCGGCAAGGTCGACGACGTGCTACCGGGCTCGCGTCGCATTCGGCCCCAGATCTGGGCCGACGACGACCGCATCCTCGTGAGGTTCGGACCCCGTCGGCGGATGCTGCTCGAGCGGGGCAGGGTGATGACCCTCCACTGGCCGATCCTCGAAGGTGACCAACTCGACCACGACCTGTCGTGGGTGGCGCAGGGCTGGGCGGTCTCGATCGCCACCCTGCAGCGGGGCGACCTTGCGCTGCACGCCTCCACGCTCAGGGTCGGTGGCGCCGTGGTGGCGATCGCCGGGGCGAGCGGGGCGGGCAAGTCGACCACCGCCCTCGGCCTCGTCGCCCGCGGGCACGAGCTGCTGGTGGACGACACCACGCTCGTCCGTCTCGACGGCGACGTCATGCGGGTGACGCCCTACTGCCGCAACGTCCACGTGCTGCCCGACACCGCCGCCAAGCTGGGCATCGAGTTCGACTCGCTCGACCTCTTGGCCGGCAACCGGATCAAGGCCGCCCTCCGTCCGGCCGAACCGCCCGTCGACCCGGTCGCCATCGACTGCATCATCGTGCTCGGCAACGACTCCACCCTCGACACACCCGTGGCGACGGAGATCCGGGGCAGTGCGCGGATCGCCGCCGTACACGAGCACCTCACTCGCAACGGCCTCGCCGAGGTGATCCTCGGTCGGGCGCGAACCTTCGAACTCATGTCCAAGCTGGCCACGTCGACCCGCGTGGTGCAGGTGCTGCGACCGACCGAGGGATGGTCGCTCGACGCCGTGCTCGACCTGGTCGAGCAGCAGGCGCGTCCGGCTCAGGCGTCGGCGGCCAGCGACACCGCCGCAGCCGAGAGCCCACCCGCCACCTCGTAGACGGTGGTGGCGGTGAAACCCGTGGCGGCCGGACCGCCGGTGAGGGCGCCGCGGCGGCCGAGCAACCAGGCGTGCGCATCCCACCGCGCCCCCGGCTGCGAAACGGGCCGCAACCCGATCACCACCACGCCCGGCGCCCGGTACTGGCGGAGCAACACCTGACCCGCCGCCGCCTCGGCCAGGCAGGTGGGCGACCACGGGAGTGCCCGGCCTGCGCGGCGAACTGCCCGTGCCACGTGCCACTCGAGCCGAGAACCGACCCGAGCCGGAAGGTGATCCACCCGTTCCGCACCCCACGATGCCGGAGGTGCTGCCATCCGGCCGAGCACCCGCGACCACCACCGCATCGGCACGGCGCGCTGCGCAACGCCGAACACCGTCAGCAACACCATCGCCTCCGCCACCCGAAGTCGATGACCCCAGATGGTGCGCCGAGCACGGGACCGCCCGGACGTGCTCACGTCTCGATGAGCTGGGCCGCCTCGAGCGCCGAGACGAACTCGACCACGTCGGCATCGATCTGCGATCGGTCGGCGTCGTACTCCTCGGCCAGAGCCGCCACGATGTCGTCGACGTTGGCAGTGCCGTCGATCCGCTGCCAGACGGCCAGGCCGGTCCCCACCAACCCGAAGTAGGTGTAGCTGCGGCCGCTCATGACCACCCGCTCGCCGTCGACCTCGGCCTCCAGGACGTCGTCGCGGCGGATGAGCACTCGGGTTCGATTCACAGTAACGAAAATATCGTCCGACCGCGTCGGAATCCACACTCCGATGAACGCGCATCGGACTGGCGAGCAGCACGGCGAGCGATCGTGTGCGAAGGAACCCCTGCGAAGGAACCCTGCACGGTGATGGGTCGGCCGAGTGCCGACCCATCACCCACCTTCGGGCCGGTGGGCACGAGCCGCCAGACCGGACCCCGAGGCCGTCGGCATCTCGATCACGAGCAGGCGGGCCGGGACAGCGCCGACGGAGCGGTGTCGGTGCGGCAAGTGAGCCGGGTACGACACCGCGTCTCCGGCTCCGAGTCGGCTCAACGCCCCGCCGACTTCGGACTCGACCTCGCCGGCCACCACATACGCGACCTCGAATCCATCGTGTTCCCACCACTCGGCGAACTCGGTCGGGAGCCCGTCGTACTCGACCAGATGAACCGGAGAGCTTCCCGAGAGCAGGACGCGCACGATCGACGACACGTCATCGGTCGCCCGTACCGACGCGGCGCTGTCG
>JBDKIV010000191.1:0-3649 GCA_039796935.1 Actinomycetota bacterium
GACCGCTCCGACGATTCGGCTGGTGGGTCATGAGCGAGCCGATGAGCAGGTGGAGTGCTGTCGAGACGATCGGTCGTGGGGTGCAGGAAGCCCCTGCGCTGAAGAGTGGCTTTGCAGCGACGGCCGCGCTCGCGACGGTCGGAGCGCTCGGGCGTGTGTCCATGCCGATCCTGATCCAGCAGACCATCGATCGCGGATTTCGTGATGGCGAGGTCCATCTGGACGTCGTCGCGTGGCTCGCTGCGATCGCCCTCGCCGTGGTGACGCTGGCTGCGCTCTGCCAGCGCACGGCAGTGGCCCGTCTCGGGTACCGGAGTGAGGAGGCGCTCTACGGACTGCGAGTACGCCTGTTCGAACACATCCATCGGCTGAGCGTCGCCGACCACAATGAAGAGAAGAAGGGTGCCCTGGTCGCGCGCGTCACGAGCGACGTCGAGACCTTGGCGCAGTTCTTCTCGTGGGGTGCCTTCGCCTGGCTGCTCGACGGAACCCTCATGGTGACGGTGGCCGCCGTGATGCTCGCCTACGACTGGATCCTGGCGATCACCGCCTTCGTGGTCGCCGCCCCGCTCGGGTTCGTGCTGCACCGAGTGCAGCGGCACCTCGTCCGTGCGTACGAACGGGCCCGTGTCGACAACGCCGACGTGATGACCTCGATCAGTGAGGTCGTGTCCGGGGCCGAGACGTTGCGGGCCTACGAAGCGGGCGAGCACTACGCAGCGGTTGCCAAGGCGGCCAGTCGGAGACGCTCCAGATCGTTCGTCCGTGCCGGGACCATCGGTGCGTTCCTGTTCCCGTCGGGTGAGGTGTTCAGCGTCCTCACCATCTCGTCGGTCGTGATCGTCGGGGTGCTCCGCGGTCCCTCCGGCGGCCTCACCGCAGGGGCGCTCATCGGGTTCATGTTCCTCACCTACCGGTTCCTCGAGCCCATTGCCGAGTTCACCGAGGTGATCGACCAGACCCAGACGGCCGTTGCCGGTCTGCGTCGTGTCCTCGGGATCCTCGAGATGCCGATCGGTCCACCCGAACCGACGGCTCCGCTCCATCTTCCCGAAGGACGGCTGGGGATCGACATCGTCGACGTCTCGTTCAGGTACGGATCGCGCTCGGACGAGGAGGAGCCGCCGGTGCTCGTCGGTGTGTCGGCGAGCATTCCCGCGGGCCAGCAGGTGGCCCTGGTCGGTGCCACGGGTTCGGGGAAGACGACACTCGGGCGCTTGGTCGCCAGGTTGGCCGACCCGACCGAGGGTGAGATCCGTGTCGGCGGCGTGTCGCTGCTCCGGGTCGCCAACGCGGAACTGCGCACCCGTCTGGTCGTCGTACCGCAGGAGCCGTTCCTCTTCGAAGGGACGATCGCCGCCAACCTGGCGTTCGCCCGACCCGCGCTCGGGCGCTCCGAGGTGCGTCAGGCGGTGATCGACCTCGGGCTGGCCGACTGGTTGATGACCCTGCCCGACGGCCTCGACACCGAGGTCGGCCAGCGCGGCACGGCACTGTCGGCCGGTGAACGGCAACTCGTCGCACTCGTCCGAGCGGCGCTGGTGGGTCCCGACGTCCTCGTGCTCGACGAGGCGACCTCGTCGGTCGACGCGCTCACCGAGGTGCGGCTGACCCGGGCGCTCGAACGGCTGTCCCGGGGACGAACGACGATCTCGATCGCGCATCGACTCTCGACGGCTGTCCGGGCCGATCGGGTCCTGGTCCTCGACCACGGTCGCCTCGTCCAGGACGGTGCCCACGACGACCTGGTCGCCGTCGACGGCCCCTACGCGGCGATGTACGAGTCGTGGGTGGCCGCGACCACGTCCTGATCAGCGGTTCATGACCAGCGAATCGGGCATGGTGTCGCACCGATCGCTGGAGGCGCGTCAGTCTCGTGCGGGAGGGCTGATCCCGAATGGATAGGGCCCCGTCACCTCGGTCGAGCACCGGAGTACGCCGGTGAGTGCCGAGGGTTCGGTGGTCGACCAGGTCGTCCTCACGTCGGGTTCGATGCCCCCGACGGCGATCTGGACGACATCGTCCCGCCCTCGTACATCGGACATCTCGACGACGATGACGTACTCGCTCACGGTGTCGCCGAGGTTGACGATCGAGCCCGTCACCTCGACCCGTCCGTCGGCGACCGTGCACGACGAGACGTCCACCGAGACCGGCCCTGGCTCGGCGAACCGTCGGACTTCGTCGACGACCCGACCGGTCAGCACGATGCCCACCGGAGAGAGGGCGATGCCGACGATGCCGAGCGCCAACCCCGTGCGTGCGAGACCTCGCCCGCCGGCTCTGCCCGCTGCGACCCTCGTCAGCGAGACCGCACCCAGCACGATCGCAGCGACGGCTGCGAGCACGCCCACGACCACCATCACCGGCATCCATGCGGTCGCCACGGCGAGGCTGCCTGCGATCCCGGCGAGTACGGCAAGCGTTCGATCCAGTTGTCTCCCAGGTCGGTCAGGCGTCGATGGAGCGTCCTTCGCCGTTGCAGCCGACCAGTCCGGAGCCGGGTCGACGAATCGCCGGCCACCCACCGAGACGTCGCCGGTCCATGCCCGACCGTTGTACCAGCGGTACTCGTAGCGATCCGTCGGGTCCGGGAACCACCCGGCCTCGTGGCCGGCCTGCTCGTTCATCGCTGAAGCCTCGCTCGCAGTGGCATCGGTGCCCCTTTCGTCCCGCATCGTAGGAGTCCCGGGTGCCGTCGCACCGTACGCTTGGCCGCATCATGGAAATTGTCCTCATCCGACATGGCCAGCCAGAGTGGGTACGCAACGGCCTCAGTGTCGACAACCCGCCGCTCACCGACCTCGGTCATCGTCAAGCAGCCGCAATGGCCCAGTACCTTCGTGACGAACACTTCGACGAAGTGCTGTGCTCGCCGTTGGTCCGTGCCAGGCAGACGGCCGTGCCGCTGCTCGACGTCCTCGGCCGCTCCGAAGAGATCGACCCCTGGCTCGAAGAGATCCGAAGCCCGATCTGGCACGGCACCCCTCGTGAGAAGGCCGAGGAGGCCTACCGCGAGGACCGCGCACGACGCTCGCACGAGCGCTGGGAGGGGATCGAGGGCGGCGAGCCGGTGCGAGACTTCGTCAGCCGTATCAACACCAACTGTTCGCTGTTCCTGCAAGAACGCGGGGTCCGCCGGCAAGAGACCGAACTTCCGATGTGGGAGATCGATCGGCCCGACCAGAAGATCGCCCTCGTCGCTCATGCCGGTACCAACTCGGTCGTCATCTGCCATCTGCTCGGCTTCGCCCCGACACCGTGGGAGTGGGACCGGTTCAACATCGGTCACGCCTCGGTGAGCCGACTGGTGAGCACCGAGATGGGCGACGGGCACACGTTCAGTCTGTCTCGACTCAGCAACGTCGAGTTCCTCGATCACGCCGATCGGACGGCGTGATCGTTCGCGGGCGAATAGGGTCGCGGTCATGACCCCAGCGAGCATCGACCCGGACGCACTCAAGCTCTTCTCGTTCCAGCTGTTCACGAAGCTGGAGGGAGCTGTCACCGCCGGGATGATCCACCTCGGCGATCAGCTCGGGCTCTATGCGACGATGCGCGATGCCGGCATGCCGTTGACGACTGCCGATCTGGCAGAGCGTGCCGGGCTCACCGAGCGGTGGGTGCGCGAGTGGGCGTTCAACCAGGC
>JBDKIV010000192.1:0-4958 GCA_039796935.1 Actinomycetota bacterium
GCCTGGGTAGGCTCGCCTGATGATCGACCACGACGTTCTGACGAAGGTGCTCGGTGTTGCGGTGAGGCGCGGGGCCGAGTTTGCCGAGGTCTTCGCCGAGGACAAGCGGTCCACGTCCGCCGGGCTCGACGACGGCCGGATCGAGCAGGTCACGAGCGGTCGTGACCGGGGGGCCGGGATCCGGGTGGTCAAGGGCGACACGACGGGATTCGCCCACACCGCCGACCTGAGCGAGGCTGGTCTGCTCGCTGCGGCGGAGTCCGCTGCGGCTGCGGCGAGTCAGGGTGGGGGAGGAGTGCGGACGGTGGCACTGACCCGGCGGCCCGGCACGCAGGTCAACACCGTGCTGCGCTCGCCCGACGAGGTGCCGAAAGCCGAGAAGGTCGAACTGCTCCGGCGCGTCGACGAGGCCGCCCGGGCTGCTGGTGCAGCGATCGTGCAGGTGTCGGCAGGTTATGGCGACAGTCGCCGCCGGATCCTCGTGGCCAACACCGATGGCGTGCTGGCCGAGGACGAGCAGGTGCGCGGCCTCATCAGGATGAGCGTCGTCGCCAACGGCGACGCCGGTATGCAGACGGGGTTCCAGAGCGCCGGACAGACGATCGGTTTCGAGATGTTCGACACCGTCGACGTGGAAGAACTCGCTCGGGATGCGGCACGCCAGGCGCTCACCAAGCTGCACGCGCGGCCCGCCCCCAGCGGAGCCATGCCCGTGGTCATCAAGCGGGGGAGCGGTGGCGTGCTGTTCCACGAGGCGTGCGGCCACGGCCTCGAGGCCGACCTGGTGGCCAAGGGGGCGAGCGTCTATCGCGGCAAGACCGGCGAGCTGGTGGCGAGCCCGCTCGTCACGCTGGTCGACGACGGCACCATGAGCACCGAGTGGGGGGCGATCGGTATCGACGACGAGGGCCACCCGAGCCAGTACAACGTGCTCATCCAGGACGGTGTGCTCACCGATTACATGTGGGACTACCTCCGTGCGCGCAAAGAAGGTCGCCGCCAGAGCGGCAACGGCCGTCGTCAGAGCTACATGCACCTACCGATGGTGCGGATGACGAACACCTATGTGCTGAACGGCACGGAGGAACCCGACGACATCGTGCGGGCCACCGATCACGGTGTGTACATCGCCAAGCTCGGGGGTGGCAGTGTCAACACGGCCACCGGCGATTTCGTGTTCGGGATGACCGAGGCGTACCTGATCGAGAACGGCGAGATCACCGAACCGTTGCGCGAGGGCAATCTGGTCGGCAACGGGCCGCAGGTGCTGCGCGACATCGATCTGCTCGGCAACGACTTCGGCATGGGGAATCCGGGTACGTGCGGCAAGGACGGCCAGGGCGTCCCCGTCGGTGACGGCCAACCGACGCTGCGCGTCACGTCGATGACCATCGGTGGTACCGCGGCATGAGCGGTGGCGCGAACACGACGAGCGAACTGCAGGCGATCGCCGATGCAGTGATCGCCCAAGCGCGCTCGGGCGAGCAGGTCGAAGCGTTCGTCTCGCGAGACAGCGAGACCGACATTCGGGTCTACGAGGGTGACATCGAACATTTCGTCAGCGCCCAGAGCGAGGGCATCGGGATTCGCGTCATCCGTGGCGGCCGGACCGGCTTCGCGTACGCGGGCACGCTCGATCCGACGGCCATCGCCGAGGTCCTCGCCGAAGCTCGCGACAACGTCGAGTTCGGGACCGAGGACGAGTGGGCGGGGCTCGCCGCACCCGACGGAGTCGCCGTGATCGAGCAGGATCTCTGGAGCGAGGCGCTCGCTGCGTTCCCGACCGATCGCAAGATCGAACTGGCGAAAGAACTCGAACGGCTCACCTTGGCCGCTGATCGACGAGTCCGGGTCGACGACGCGAACTACAGCGACGTGTCGGGCGAGGTCGCGGTCGCGTCCACCACCGGTATACGGCGGTCAGGTCGCGAGAACGGGTGCTACGTGAGCGTCAGCACACTGGCCGATGACGGCGACGAGACGCAGACGGGATTCGGGTTCAGCGTCGGCCGTTCGCCCGATGCCTTCGATCTCGAGCGTGCTGCGAGCGAGGCTGCCGACCGGGCGACGCGTCTGCTCGGCGCGGTGAAACCGACGAGCCGACGTCTGACGGTGGTCCTCGATCCGTTCGTCACGGCGCAACTCCTCGGCATCATCGGCAGCACCCTCAACGGCGAGGCGGTCATCAAGGGTCGCAGTTTGTTCCGCGACCGCCTCGGCGAGGTCGTTGCGAACGAGGCGATCACGCTCATCGATGATCCGACCAATCCGCTCGCCTACACGGCGACCGATCTCGACGGTGAGGGACTCGCTGCTCGTCGCAACGTGCTCATCGCCGACGGTGTCCTCGGCGGATTCGTCCACAACAGCTACAGCGCCCGCCGTTCGGCGACGGCGAGTACCGGCAACGCCGTGCGCGGCGGCTTCAAGGGAACCCCGGGGGTCGGGTGCCTCGCCCTGCAGCTTCGACCGGGGTCACGCTCGCAGGCAGAACTGGTGTCCGACATCGGCGACGGTGTGCTCATCCAGTCGGTGTCCGGCCTGCACAGCGGTGTCAATCCCATCAGCGGCGACTTCTCGACCGGCGCGTCCGGTCTGCTCATCAGCAACGGGCAGTTGGCTGGTCCCGTGCGAGAGTTCACCATTGCCTCGACCCTCCAGAAGATGCTGCTCGACGTCGTCGAGGTCGGCGGCGACATCGATTGGCTGCCGATGCGGGCGGCCGGTGTGAGTCTGGTGATCGCCGACATGACCATGAGCGGTGCGTAGGTGCCACGTCCCAGCCTCGACGCGACCCGACGTCATCCTCATCTCGCCGAACCGGTCCCGGTCGGCTGGGTGCGCGTCGACCTGCACGCTCACACGATGTGGAGCGGCGACAGCACCACCACTCCCGACGAGATCGAACAGGCAGTGCTCGACTCGGGTCTCGATGTCCTGTGCATCACCGATCACAACGCCGTCGCCGGAGCCATCGAGTTGGCGTCGCGGCTGCCGTGTCGAGTGATCGTCGGCGAGGAGTTGCGAACGCACGCCGGCGAGATCATCGGCTTGTTCCTCGACGAACGTGTCCCGTTCGGCCTCACGCCAGCCGATGCCGCACGCGAGATCCGCCGCCAGGGTGGCCTCGTCTACGTTCCGCACCCGTTCGATCCGATGCGCCGCAATCTGGCCGAGGCAGCGCTCGACGCGCTCGTGGCCGAACGACTCGTCGATGCGATCGAGGTGCGCAACGCCAAGACCTCGCTCGAGAGCCTGAATCGGCGCGCAGCGGAGTATGCCGTCCGGCACGGGCTGCTGGCAGGTGCCGGCAGCGATGCCCATGTCCCGGCGGCGCTGGGCGCCGCCTATGTGGAGATGCCGGATTTCGACGGTCCGGCGGAGTTCCTCGTGTCGTTGGCGTCGGCTCGAGTGGTCGGCCACCACTGGGACCAGCCGCGACCGTGGTCGCCTCGGGTGGTCCCCAGCACGGTTGCACGGTAGGACCCTCCGGTGCCCATCTTCCACGCAATCGTGCTCGGCATCGTGCAGGGCCTGGCCGAGTTCCTCCCGATCTCGTCGAGTGGTCACCTGCTCCTCGTTCCCTGGCTCTTCGGGTGGGACGATCTTGCCGACGCAGGGGTGAAGAAGGCATTCGACGTGTCGCTCCACATCGGGACGCTGGTGGCTGTGGTCGCCTACTTCCGCCGCGACCTCGTGATCTACGTCCGAGAAGGGCTTCGGCTCGTCGTCAGCCGCCAGCGGCCGACGTCGCCGGAAGGGAGGTTGGCGTGGTTGCTGGTGGTGTCGGCGCTGCCTGCGGCGGCAGTCGGTGCGCTGTTCGAAGAGACGATCGATGAGGTGCTCGGAACTCCGGCGCTCATCGCCGTGTCGCTGATCGTGTTCGGGTTGGTGCTCGCATGGGCCGACCGTCGAACGGGCACACGCACCATCGAGGAGTACCGGGGGAAGGACGCGCTGCTCGTCGGCGCTGCGCAGGCGCTGGCCCTCAACCCGGGCACGTCACGCTCGGGCATCACGATCACGGCGGCGCGCACCTTCGGGTTCAGTCGCGATGCCGCGGCGCGGATCAGCTTCTTGATGAGCATCCCGGTGACCACCGGTGCTGTCGTGTTCAAGATGACCAAGCTGCTGATGGACGGCATTCCGGCCGACCTGAGGGTGCCGATGGTCGTCGGCATCGTCACCTCTGGTCTGGCCGGTTGGGTGGCGGTGTGGGGAACCATCCGGCTGGTGCGCACCCGCAGCTTCATGCCGTTCGTGATCTACCGATGCGTGCTCGGCGTGGTCGTGCTGGTCGTCATCGCCGCAGGCTGGCGCTGATCGAGCTCACCCGGCAGGCCTGCCCACCAGGACGGCCGTTCGCTCGAGCGCGGCGGATGCCACGAGTGGCGCGGCGGCGGCACTGACGGCGACGGTGACCGCTCCGGGGCTCACCGTCACCACGATGCCGTCGGCGGCAAGTGTGATGCCGCCCGCCACGACGTCGACCCGGTCGCCCGTGCGGAGCTCGAGTCCCTGGTCGTCGGTGGGGATCGCGACGGTGCGGGCGTCGGGTGGCACGAGCCGGGTGTCGACCTCGTCGTCGAGCACATCGGACTGTGTGACGATCTCGCCCGACCCGATTCGCTGGAGCGCGAGGCGCCCGGATGGATCGTCGGTCAACGCCGCAGCAGGTATCGCCGCCAGGGGCAGGTCGTCGGAGGAGGCGACGATCGGCTGACCCGGGGCGAGGTCACGTCGAACGATCCAGACGGTGCGCGTGTCGCCCCAGGACGCACGGTCGTTCGCGAGTGCTCGGAGTTGGCCGACCACCACGAGCGAGGCGACGACAGCAGGAGCCAGCACGACACCCACGTGTACGGCCCGGTGGCGGGCGAGGTACGAACGGATGTGCACGAACAGCACGATCACCTCCGACGTGGACGGCGGTCGGGCCGCCGCGGTCATCTCGGGGG
>JBDKIV010000193.1:0-4907 GCA_039796935.1 Actinomycetota bacterium
ACTCCGATTCTCGTCGCCGCTCATGCCGTTCGCGATCGAGGTCATCTCGACGATCGATCGCGACGAACCGACGTACGCGCTCGACGTGGTCAGCATCGTCGAGTCGGTCCTCGACGACCCGCGGCAGATCCTCTTCGCCCAGCAGAACGCCGCGCGCGGCGCCGAGGTGGCGCGGCTGAAGGCCGACGGCGTGCCCTACGAGGAACGCCTCGCGCTCATCGACGACATCACCTGGCCGCGACCACTCGCCGATCTGATCGACGCGTGCTTCACCCCGTACCGAGAGCACCACCCCTGGGTCGCCGAAGGACCCTCACCCAAGTCGATCGTTCGTGAGATGTTGGAGGGCGGCGACACGTTCGCGACATTCGTGCAGCGCTACCGCCTCGACCGCAGCGAGGGTCTCGTCCTGCGCTATCTGACCGACGCGTGGCGGGCGCTCGACCGATCCCTGCCCGACGACGCCTACACCGACGAGGTCGAAGACATCGTGGCCTGGCTCGGCGCCCTCATCCGGGCAACCGACGCGACCCTGCTCGACGAGTGGGCCCGGCTCGCCGGTCGACCCGTCCACGACCAGGCAGCGCCGACTGCTCCGACCATCGGCCCCACCGGACCGCCGCCCGCCTGGCGGACCGCCGTCCGGACCGCCGCATTCCGCTGGGTCGAGTTGCTGGCCACCCGACGCCACGCAGCACTCGCCGACCGCTGCGGATGGGACGAACCGCGACTCGACGAAGCGATGGCCCCGTACTGGGCCGAGTACGACCACCTCTCGGTGGATGCGGACGCACGATCATCGGCCAACCTGACGATCGTCGATCGACCCGGCCTGTGGGTCGTCACCCAACGCCTCGTCGACCCGAACGGTGACGGCGAATGGTCGTTCACCGCCGAGGTCGACCTTCAGCAGGCAGCACTCGACGGATCGCCGACACTGCGCCTGACGGCGGTGGGAGGAGTGCATCCCCCGCATCAGCCCTGACGCTCGAGGCGTACCGGCCTCGACGCGAGCGCCGGCCGAGCGCACCGGTACCATCCCGGCATGCAACTCGACTTCTGGATCGATCCCGCCTGCCCGTGGTGCTGGGTCACGTCACGGTGGGCGGTCGACGTCGCCCCGCATCGAGACCTCGAGATCCGGTGGATGCCGATCAGCCTCAAGGTGAAGAACGCGGTCGAGCCGGGCTCGGAATGGTACGAGCCGCTCGCCTACACACACGGACTGCTGCGCGTGCTCGAGTCGGTCCGCGCCGCCGACGGCGACGAACCGCTCGGCGGCCTGTACGCCGTGATGGGAGCGAGCATCCACGACCGCGGCGAGCGAGGCGTCACGGCGGCGGACATGCTCCACCAGGCAGGGCTCGACACCGCTCATGCCGCCGCTGCCGACGACGAGGCCTGGGACGCGGTCATCCAGGCGAAGATGGACGAGGGTCTGGCACTCGTCGGCAACGACGTCGGCACCCCGATCCTCGCCTTCGACGACCTCGACGGCCGACGCACCGGGTTCTTCGGACCCGTCATCACCCGCCGACCACCGCTCGCATCGGCACTCCGCCTCTGGGACGGGATGATGCAGATGTGCTCGGTCGAGGGCTTCTGGGAACTGAAGCGCACCCGCACCGAGCGGCCCGACTTCACACCCCCGCCCGTCGACTGACCGTGGGGACGGTCCGCCATCGGCGTCATCGGCATCAGTCGTGTCGACCGGCCGGTCGACCTGCCGGCATCGTCACCGCCCACACGTAGTCGACGAGCTGGCGTGCCGACACCTCGACGGCGGCGATGTCGGCCGTGGTCGGCACCTCCACCAACAGCGTCCGGCGCAACATCGCTGCGAACCGGGCGACACGGCGGCCCGGCGTGTCACGACCGGGCGGGTTGAACTCCCCCGAGCCGACCGCCTCGCCGAGGAGCGTCTCGAACAGGCCGGTCACCGTGTCGACGGGAGCCGGGGATGGTGTGCTGATCTCGGCGATCACGAGAGCCCTCACGAGCTGCTGGTGCTCGAGGCCTCGTACCGCCACCCGGATCGCCAGGCGGTAGAGCACCGTCAACGGGTCCGGTCGGCGCAGCGCGCTGCGATCGACCGACACCCTCTCGACGAACTCCGGTGACCACTCGTCCCACGCGGCCGAGACCACGCCGGCGAGTCCTCCGAAGGCCGAGACGACCGCCTCTGCCGAGCAGCCGGCAGCGCGGGCCACCTCGTCGAGGGTCGGCACGGTCACGCGCGACCCGCCGAACAGCCGCAGCGCCGCAGACGTGATCGCGCTGCGCGTCGGCGGCCCGCCGGCGGCGGCGGCCGCTGCCGCAGGTCGTCCGAGATCGACGCGAGACACCTCGGTCGAGGCCGCGATCGGAACCAGGACCCCGGGAAGCACCATGCCCAGCACGTCGGCGTAGTAGTCCCCGTCGATCGACCGGACACCGGCATGGCGCAACCCGAGGCCTTCACCGATGGCCGACAGCAAGACGGTGAGGTCGTGGTACCCGAAGGGCGGCCGCGGCCGGTAGCCCCAGTGGTCGAGCACCGTTCGGAACAGTTCGTCGTACTCGGCCGCCACGGTCGCGTAGAACCGCTGCAGCGAGGCCTGCAGTTCGTCCGCACTCGGGCTCAGTGCAGCGGCGAGCAACTGGAGGTAGAAGTGCGGGCTGTTCACCATGTCGGTGAAGTTCTCGGCGGCCAGGGAGCGGATCATCTCGACCGGCACGGGCTCGACATCGTCGCCGTCGAGGAACGCCGCGACCCCACCCACCATCTGATCGAGGTCACCCGCCGACTCGCGGAGCGAGCGGTCGAGTGCGTCCACCAACACGGCTCGCCGTGTGTCTCCCCCGACACCGGGCGTCCGCGGAAACCCTGCGGTGCGGTAGTAGCTGGCCCGTGCCTTACCCGCCCGGTCCGTCACCTCGTCGGGCCGCAGCGCGGCGGCCACCAACCGGGCGCCCTGCTCGACCAGCAGGCAGACGACCGCGTCGAACAGGCGCTCGTCGCCCGGGTCGTTCCGGTCGGTGGGATCAGGGAGCGCTCGGGTCACGTCGGCTCGCCAGTCAAACACGACACCGACCGTACTCTTGAGACAGTTCCGTCTCCAACAACACATTCTCGTGGTAGACATCGTCGCGGCCGGCGGCAACGGTGCTGGCCGTGCTCAGCGTCTCCACCTCTCATGCCCTGGTCTGCCGCCGGTGCGGCTCGCGCGCATCGCTCATCGTCTCGGACGATCTGGCCCGTCTGGTCGCAGCGTGTGCAGCAGCGCACGAACCGTTCGGAGCTGACCGCCCGATCGACGAGGTCCGGCTCGATCTCGCAGGAATCTGCGCTGCGTGTTCGACCGAACAGGCCGGGTGACCGAAACTGTCCGGGTGACCGAAACTGTCCAGCTGACCGAACAGGACGACGACCTCGCGCTCGTACGACAGGCCGTGGCAGCCCTCTGCCAGCGCTACGACGACACGTACTGGGCCGACTGCGACGTACAGCACCGATTCCCCTGGGACTTCTACCGCGACATGGCCAGCGGAGGGTGGATCGGCATCGCCATACCCGAGGAGTACGGCGGAGGTGGTCGCGGGATCCGCCACGCAGCGGCCGTCCTCGAAGAGGTCGCTGCGTCGGGGGCCTGCATGAACGGTGCCTCCGCGGTGCACATGTCGATCTTCGGCATGCACCCCGTGGTCCACCACGGCAGTGACGAACTGAAGGCACGCATCCTCCCCGCCGTCGCCGACGGGTCGTTGCACGTCGCCTTCGGCGTCACCGAACCCGACGCCGGGACCGACACGACCAGGATCACCACGCGGGCAGAGCATCGGGGCGACCACTACGTGGTGAACGGCCGCAAGGTGTGGACCTCGAAAGCCCTCGAGGCCGACCGGATCCTGCTCCTCGTCCGGACCACACCGCGCCACGAGTGCGCACGTCCGACCGACGGCATGACGCTGCTCCTCGTCGACCGGCACGCACCAGGTGTCAGCGCGAACCCGATCGACAAGATGGGACGCAATGCGGTCGCCTCGTGCGAGACCACCTACGACGACGTGACCGTCCCCGTGACGGACCGCGTGGGTGACGAGGGCCGCGGATTCCAGTACCTCCTCGGCGGGCTCAACGCCGAACGGATCCTGATCGCCGCCGAGGCGATCGGCATCGGCCGGGCGGCGCTTCGTGCTGCGGTCGGCTACGCCCGCGAACGGGTGGTGTTCGACCGGGCGATCGGCAAGAACCAGGGCATCGCGTTCCCGCTGGCCCAGGCCCACGCCCAGCTTCGGGCAGCAGGTTTGATGGTGCGGGAAGCCGCCGAGCGACTCGATGCCGGTCTCGCCTGTGGCGAAGAAGCCAACCTCGCCAAGTACCTCGCCGCAGAGGCCGGATTCTTCGCCGCAGACCGAGCCGTGCAGACCCTCGGCGGGTTCGGTTACGCCACCGAGTACCACGTCGAGCGCTACTTCCGCGAGGCCCGCCTACCCCGGATCGCACCGATCAGCCAAGAACTGATCCTCGCCTACGTCTCCGAGCACGTCCTCGGGCTGCCGCGATCGCACTGAGGCGGTCAGTCGTTGGCCACCACGGCACGCTGTGGCGGCATGATCTCCGACGCGCTGCTCCGCAGGCGTTCGAGTTCGGGGTCGTTCTGCCAGAACGTCGCCAGCGTCGAGTCGTGGATCCGCTCGGCGATCAGTTGCAGCGCGATGTCGTGCCGGACGTACTCGCCGGCCACGAGCGCCACCGCAGGATCATCGCTCCACACTCCCCACACCTCGGCGACGTCGGCGGCAGCGATGAGCACCGAGGCATGGTCGGCGACGATGGTGAAGACCTTCCGCCCGAGCGACTCGAGCACCACGTCGGGCGGCGAGTAGCGGTGCGTGAACACGCGACCGACCGGCGGCTCGAACAC
>JBDKIV010000194.1:0-13392 GCA_039796935.1 Actinomycetota bacterium
GGTGTTCCGGTGATGGCCCGACAGGGTTCGATCCTGGTTGCGTCGTTCCACCCCGAGCTCACCTCGGATCCGCGTCTTCATCAGCTCTTCCTCGACCTCGTCGAGGCGTCCTTCCACCAGACGTCGGCGACGTGACGGTCGTCGTCGCCCGACCCGTCCATCACCCCGACCCGTCCATCACCCCGACCCATCCATCACCCCGACCCATCCATCACACGGAGTAGCGAACATGTCCGGTCATTCCAAATGGGCAACGATCAAGCACAAGAAGGGGGCGGCCGACGCCCGGCGCGCGAAGGTGTTCGCGAAGATCGCTCGTCAACTCGAAGTGGCAGCGCGTGACGGCGGTGGCGACCCGTCCTCGAACGCGACGCTCCGCACGATGGTGCTGAAGGCGAAGGCTGCGCAGATGAACAACGATCTCATCGATCGTGCCATCAAGCGCGGGACCGGCCAGAGTGACGGTGGCAACTACGAGTCGATCACCTACGAGGGCTACGCGCCGGGTGGTGTCGGATTGCTGATCGACGTGTTGACCGACAACAGGAATCGGACGAGTGCCGACGTTCGCAATGTCTTTTCGAAGCTCGGGGGTTCGATGGCAGAGCCCGGCTCGGTCGGCTGGCAGTTCAGCCGACGCGGCGTCATCGTGGCGTCGGGTGGCGAGGACGAGGTGATGATGGCGGCGCTCGATGCCGGGGCCGACGATGTCGCCGCAGAGGGCGAGTACTGGCGCATCACCTGTGACCCCTCGTCGTTGTACGAGGTCCGTGATGCCTTGGACGCTGCGGGCGTCAAGGTCGAATCGGCCGAGTCGACCATGGTGTCGTCCACGGTGATCGAGGTGACCGATGCCGACGATGCCCGCAAGATCCTGCGCATCGTCGATGCGCTCGAGGACAACGACGACGTGCAGGACGTGTACGGCAACTTCGACATCGGCGATGACATCATGGAAGCGGTCGGCGGATGAGCATCGGCGTCGGAGATCGCGCACCCGAGTTCTCGCTGCCGTCGACGGGCGGCGCGAACGTGTCACTGTCGGATTTCGCAGGTCGTCCGGTCGTACTCGTCTTCTATCCGGGCGACGACACGCCGGTGTGCACCAAACAGCTCAACAGCTACAACGACGACCTCTCGCAGTTCGACGACCTCCAGGCGCAGGTGCTCGGTATCTCGGCGCAGAGCATCGACAGCCACGAGAAGTTCAGTGGCAAGCACGGTTTCAGGTTTCCCCTGCTCGCTGACACCGACAAGAAGGTCGCTGCCCTGTACGGCACCCTCGGTCCGATCGGGTTTCCGCGTCGCAGCGTCTTCATCGTCGATGCCGGTGGGACGATCCGGTACGCGCACCGGGCGATCGCCGGGCTCACCTTCCGCCCCGTCACCGAACTCGTCGAGGTGCTGCGCTCGCTGTGACGGCTGGCCGACGCGCCGACCGTGCTACAGTCGTACGCGTGTTCGTGCAGGGGTGTCGCCGGTCGTGAGTCGCGCTGCAGTGCGCGTCCTCGGTATCGATCCCGGACTCACCAGGTGTGGATACGCGGTGATCGAAGCATCTGGCCGGTCGGTGGCCGCCCTTGCGCTCGGAGTCATCAGGACCCCGGCGTCCGACCCGCTGCCAGCGCGGCTGGCGGCCCTGCAGCACGAGGTGGTGTCGCTGATCGACGAGTTCGCTCCGCATGCAGTGGCGGTCGAGCAGGTGTTCTTCCAGGTGAACGTCCGGACTGCCATGAGTGTGGGTCAGGCCAGCGGAATTGCGCTCGCCTCGGCGTGGGCGGCCGGGTGCCAGGTGGCCCAGTACACGCCGAACCAGGTGAAGAACGCCGTTGCGGGCTGGGGCGGGGCCGGCAAAGAGCAGGTGCAGAAGATGGTGCAGGCCCGTCTCTCGCTCGCCGCGGTGCCCGAACCCCCCGATGCGGCCGATGCCGCTGCCCTGGCGCTGTGCCACCTGGCGATGGCGCCGATGGCCGAGCACCTTGCCGGCAGGCTTCCCAATCGCGTCAGCGATCGTGCGGGGTCTGTCCGATGATCGCGTCGCTCCGTGGCGTGGTGCTCGAGCGGACGAGTGACTCCTCGGTCATCGTCGAGGTGGGTGGCGTCGGGTACCTGGTCTCGGTGACGCCCCGAACGCTCGCCGAGCTCGAGCCCGGGTCGCCGGTGTTCCTCTACACCCACCACCACATCCGCGAAGACGCCCAGACACTGTTCGGGTTCCGTCAGCGTGACGAACGCTCCACGTTCGAGGTGCTCATCGCCACGCACGGCATCGGTCCGTCGCTCGCGATCGCGATCCTCGGGACACATGCCCCGGGTGCTCTGGTCGACATCGTGGCCACCAATGATCTTGCCGCCCTCACCCTCGTGCCGGGGGTCGGCAAGAAGACTGCCGAGCGACTGCTCGTCGAGTTGCGGAATCGGTTGAGCCTGCCGATCCTCGAGCCGACCGGCGGGGGTGGTGGCGGCGCAAGCGTGATGAGTGATGTGCGCGACGCGCTCGCCGGTCTCGGTTACGGCCCCGACGAAATTCGAGACGCGCTTCGCGAGTTGTCGGCGACGAGTGATGCCTCGACGCTGCTACGGGATGCGTTGAAGCTGTTGGGGGCCAAGCGTGCGTGACGAGTTCCTCGATCCTCGGGCCGTCACCGATGACGACCAGGTCGACGACGTCGGTCTTCGGCCACGTCGGCTGTCGGAGTTCGTCGGCCAACGCGAACTGAAAGAGCATCTGGCGATCGTGCTCGAGGCGGCCAAGCGCCGCGGTCAGCCTGCCGACCACATCCTGCTCGCCGGTCCACCGGGTCTCGGGAAGACCTCGATGGCGGGCATCGTGGCCACCGAGATGGGGGTGCACCTCCACATCACGTCGGGACCGGCGCTCGAACGAGCCGGAGACCTTGCGGCGATCCTCACCAAGCTCGAGGAAGGCGACGTGCTCTTCATCGACGAGATCCATCGGCTGTCCCGAGCCGTCGAAGAGATCCTGTATCCGGCGATGGAGGATTTCCAGCTCGACATCGTGGTCGGCAAAGGGCCTGCCGCCTCGAGCATCCGCTTGACGTTGCCGCCGTTCACGCTGATCGGGGCAACCACTCGGACCGGGATGATCACCGGACCGCTGCGTGATCGGTTCGGGCTGGTCGCCCGGCTCGATTACTACGACGACGCCGAACTCGAGGCGATCGTGGTGCGCGCTGCAGGAATCCTGCGCGTCGACATCGACACCGAGGGGGCGTGGGAGATCGCTCGTCGATCGCGAGGGACACCGCGCATCGCCAACCGACTGTTGCGACGAGTTCGGGATTATGCCGAGGTCCGCGGCGACGGGACCATCTCCGAGCCGACCGCTCAGGCCGGGCTCAAGCTGTTCGGGGTCGACGAGCTCGGTCTCGACAAGGTCGACCGAGCCATCTTGTCGGCCATCTGTCAGCAGTTCGGTGGCGGCCCGGTCGGCCTGAGCACCGTGGCGATCAGCGTCGGCGAGCAGCCCGAGACCGTCGAGGACATGTACGAACCGTTCCTCATCCAGCACGGGATGATCGCCCGCACCCCACGGGGCCGTGTTGCGATGCCGGCCGCTTGGGCGCACCTCGGTCTGCCGGCACCACACGATCGGCCGTCGGCGGGGTCGCTGTTCGACTGAGGGTGCAGCCGCAGCGTGTCAGGTGGCTGCGTGACGACCGAGGAAGGACATCGTCTTGGCCCAGGCGGCCCGTGCGGCCGGTTCGTTCCAGAACATCTCGCTCTCGTGGTTGTCGAAGGCGTGGCCCGCCTGCTCGACGTTCAGTGCGAATCCGCTCCGACCGGCGATCGCCTGCGAGACGGCTTCGACTCCGTCACTCGGGATGTAGGCGTCGTCCGATCCGAAGTGCAGCAGGGTCGGGCACGTGATCTGGTCGATCATCCCGAGCATGCTCGGGACCCCCGAGCCGTAGTAGCTGATGCAGCACGACGGATCGCCCTGTGCAGCGACAGCCCAGGCGAGGGTGCCGCCGAGGCAGAACCCGATGACGGCCGGCCGTCGATCGGTGGGCGACAGCGCGGCGAGCTGGTCGAGCGCTGCCACACAGTCGCCGATCGCAAGTGGGACGTCGAGACGCTGCACCTGCTCGAGCGAGGCAGCGAGACCCTCGGGCGTGTGGTCGCTGGCCCAGTTCGGCTGGAACCGCCAGAACACGTCGGGAGCGCCGACCAGCCAGCCTGACGCTGCCAAACGTTCTGCGACCGCGGCGATGTACGGGCCGACCCCGAAGATCTCTTGGACGAGCAGGACCGCACCGATCGGCTCGGCCTCGGGCTCCCAGACGAACAACGACATCGAACCACTCTCGCCACGGCTCACTTCGACGATGCGCATGTCAGCATCGTCGCGCGTCGCGACCTGGCCGGTCCTGCCGGAGCTGGGCCGAGGCAGTCGTAGCCTGACAGCACCATGCGCCTTGCCGACTTCGACTACGACCTACCACACGATCGGATCGCACAGGTTCCGATCGAGCCGCGCGACGCCGCCCGTCTGCTGGTCGATCGAGGTGCCGGGGCACCTCTGCACCGACAGGTTCGTGACCTGACCGACCACCTCCACCCCGGGGACCTGCTGGTGGTGAACGACTCGAAGGTGATCCCGGCTCGCCTGCGTGTGCAGCGCGCCACCGGTGGTGCGGCCGAGGTGCTCCTGCTCGAACCGCTCGACAGCGACCGGCGGACGTGGGAGGCGATGGTTCGTCCGGCGCGCAAGCTGCGCATCGGCGAGCAGTTGTTCACCTCGGATGGTCGAGCGTTGGTCGAGGTCGGACGCCGAACTCCGGCCGGGGACACGACCGTCGTGTCCATCCTGGGCGAGGGAGACGTGCTCGAGGTGCTCGGCCGATTCGGCGAGATGCCGCTGCCTCCGTACATCACCGAGCGGCTCGGTGAACGCGATCGCTATCAGACCGTGTACGCCGCCGAGCCTGCGTCTGCCGCCGCGCCGACGGCCGGGTTGCACTTCACGCCGGAGTTGCTCGAGCGCGTCGCAGCCATGGGCGTCGAGACGGCACGGGTGGAACTGGTGGTCGGTCTCGACACGTTCAAGCCGGTCAGCGAGGACGATCCGAGGCTCCATCAGATCCACAGCGAACGGTACCGGGTCGACGCAGAGGTGCTCGAGCGATGCCGGACGGCGCGTCGTGTGGTCGCCGTCGGCACCACGAGCGTGAGAGCGCTCGAGAGCGCGACGACGCTCGGGGCGCTCGATGGACGGACCACGCTGTTCATCCATCGGCCGTACGAGTGGAAGGTCGTCGACGTGATGATGACCAACTTCCACATGCCCCACACGACGCTGCTGATGATGATCGATGCATTCGTGGGCGAGCGCTGGCGGCGGTTGTACCGCACGGCTCTCGACGAGGGGTACCGCTTCCTCAGCTTCGGGGATGCGATGCTGCTCGACCGTCACGCCTGAGTTTTCGAGGCAGCGGAGGCGCCGGTCAGGCGGCCGCCGCGCCGGCGTGTGCGGCGACGGCGGCGAGGAAGGCCTCGTGGGCCCCCGAGAACCCGCTCTCTTCACCCATCGTCGTGCCGTAGGTGCGCGTGGCCG
This sequence comes from Actinomycetota bacterium, assembly GCA_039796935.1. Lineage (GTDB taxonomy): Bacteria > Actinomycetota > Acidimicrobiia > Acidimicrobiales > Ilumatobacteraceae > VFMC01. The sequence goes on from JBDKIV010000194.1 coordinate 5,579, forward strand.
ACTGTTTGACGATGGTGACTCGATCGTGCGGCGAGACGTACACCCACTGGTTGTAGACGCCGATCGCGCTGTACTGGCCGCGGCCGCCCGGCATCAACCACCACTGGTACCCGTATCCGTCCGGAAGTGCCTCGCCGGCGATGACCGGTCGGCCACACTCGAGGTGTGGCGCGTCGGCCGTGACCGAGGCTGCCACCCAGTCGGCAGGCACCACCTGGCGGCCGTTCCACTCGCCGCCGCGGCGGTACAGCTCTCCGAGCTTGGCGAAGTCACGGGCGGTCAGGTTGACGCCTCCGAACGCCATCTCCACGCCGTGCGCGTCGAGCAGCCAGTAGCCGTCGTCCTCCATGCCGAGCGGCTCGACGAGGTGTTCCTGCATGAGGTCGGTGATCGATCGCCCGGTCGCCCGCGCCAGCAACGAGCCGAGCGCCTGCGTGTCACCCGAGTTGTACTGGCACACGGTGCCCGGTGCGGTGTCCGGCGTCATCGTGGCGACGAAACGGTCGAGGCTGCCCGCAGGGCTCATCGCCTGACCGAGACGGAGCGCGTCCGAGGTCGGATCGCTGTAGTCCTCGTTCCACCGCGCTCCGGATGACATCTGCAGCACGTCCTTGATACGAACCCCGTCGTAGGCCGAACCCGCCTCGACCTCGACGTAGTCGCTGATCGGGTCGTCGACGCTGCGGATGTGGCCCTGGCCGACAGCAATGCCGACGAGTGCGGACACGAAGCTCTTGGCCACGGACCACGAGATCCACTGCACGTGACGGCCGCCGGTCAGCGCGTACTGCTCGTGCACCACGGCGCCGTCGCGCAGGACCAGCAACGCAGCGGTGTCGGTGACCTCGAGGAACTCGTCGGTGGCCCACGTGCGGCCGTCGACGTCGAACGTCGTCGGCAACGCCAGCTCCGGGCCGTCCGGGAACCGATGCGGCGTGCTGCTCGCCGTCATCCGGCTGCTGGGGACGAGCTGGTACAGGCGATCGAAGTGCTCGTGCTGTGGCCTACCGGAGAACAGCGCGATGTGTGCGAACGGCGAGGTGGATTCGGACATGTGCTGGAGCGTATGCCCTGCTCCGATCCCCACGGTGCTGGTGGTCGGTGACTGGTATGTTCCGACCGATGTCTGATCTTTCTCGCCGCGAATTCCTGGCCGCCAGCGCGGCAACTGCAGCAGGCGTCGCCCTCGGCGCGCCGGCCATTGCCTCGGCGTCGTCGGCGCCTGTGTCGAAGGGCCGACGTGGCCGGCCGAACATCGTGTTCATCATGGTCGACGAGATGCGTTTCCCGATGCACTTCCCGAACGGCATCGACTCGCCCGAGGCGTTCCTCCGCGTTCACATGCCCAACCTGTACCGCCTGTGGCGGCGCGGGGTGAAGTTCGACAACCACTACACCGCCGGTGCTGCGTGCAGCCCGTCGCGGGCCTCGATCGTCACCGGCCTGTACCCGCACCAGCAGTGGTGCCTCCAGACGCGCAAGGGTGACAACGACGGGGCGGCCGCCATCCAGGCCCCTGCGCTCGACCCGCACTTCCCGACCTATGGCAGCGTTCTGCGCGAGGCCGGGTATCGGACACCGTACGTCGGCAAGTGGCACCTCTCGGACGGTCCCAGCGACCCCGACGATCCGGCCATGGCGACGTACCTCGCGGACTTCGGGTTCCAGGGTCTCACCGCTCCCGATCCCATCGGCGTGAACGGCGAGGGTCTCCTGCTCGACGGCGACATCGCCGGTCAAGCCGTCGAGTGGCTCGAGATGCAGGACGGCCGCGGCGCTCCGTTCTGCCTGACCGTGTCGTTCATCAACCCGCACGACAAGGAGTTGTTCTGGAGCGGCACCGAGGCCGACACGTACAACGACTTCTTCCGGTCGCAGGACGAGACCCCGATGGTCTCGTACACGCCGGTGCCTCCACTCGACACGCCGCCTGCGGTCGGCTTCCCCGCCGTGCCGCCCAACTGGGAGTCGGCGGCCGATCTGGCGGCTGGCAAACCGCTGGCCCACTCGTTCACACGGACGTTCACCGACACGGTGTGGGGTGGAGCGAGCGACGACCCCGACCAGACGACGTTCACGATGACGTCGTACCCAGGTGGTGTCGTCGATGCGAAGATCGCGATCGCCCCCTACCGGTACTGGGCGCGCTCGAGCGACGCCTACGTCCAGGTGATGACCCTCGTCGACCGCGAGATCGGCCGGGTGGTGCGGGCGATCGAGGAGAACCGGGCGATCGCCGACGACACGGTGATCGTGATGACCGCCGATCACGGCGACTACTCGAGTTCGCACGGGCTCTTGTCGAACAAGGCGGGCACGATGTACGAAGAGGCGGTCAAGGTCCCGCTGATCGTGGCCGATCCGAAGCGACGCCTCACCGGTGACCTCGACTCGGTACGCCACCAACTCACGTCGAGCGTCGATGTCATGCCATTGCTCGTGTCGATCGCGCACGGGTCGCGCGACTGGATGCGCGGCCACTACGCCGCCATCTACGGCAACCGACTCGACATGCTGGCGTTGCTGCGCTCGAGTCGGGCCCGTGGGCGCCATGCCGTGATCATGGCCAGCGACGAATGGGTGCCCGGGTACTTCGTGTTCAACGGGGCCAGACGCCACATCCTCGGCCTGAGGACCGCTGACATGAAGGTCGCCAGCTACAGCAACTGGGACCTCCTCGGCCGACAGGACTACTCGAACGCCGAACTCGAGTCGTACGACTACCGCACTCGCCGCGGCCGCCTCGAACTCGACAACGGCCGTGCGCAGTCGGGAAGGGCGCAGGAACTCGTGCGGAGGATGCACGGTTGGTACGACACGCAGGAGATGTCGGCGTTCCTGCCGATGCCGTATCGGCACTACCAGGACGTCGCGAAGGTCAAGTACCTCGCCTACATCGCGCTGCTCGACGCCCTCGACGCCGATGGCACGATCACCCCACCCGATCTCTCGGGCCTGCCCGGTGCTCCGGCGCTGCCGGACCTTTCGGGTGTCGACCTGGGCAACCTGCGCTCGGTGCTCCACCTGGGCTGACCACTGGCCGCAGTCGGTTCGGACCGGCGCTACCGTGCTGACGCCATGCACGCCGTCACCATCAGGATCGAACACACCAGCGGAGCCGCGCGGGCGGGTGTCGCCACCACGGCGCGCGGCACGTACCGAACCCCGTGTTTCATGCCGGTCGGCACCAGGGGGGCGATCAAGTACCTGAGTGCTGCCGACTACGAACGGCTCGGGGCAGAGATCGTGCTGGGCAACACCTATCACCTGATGCTGCGGCCGGGGGCCGAGACGGTCGCCAGCTTCGGGGGCCTCGGTCGATTCGCCGGTTGGAGAGGGCTGACACTCACCGACAGCGGCGGCTTCCAGGTCTTCTCGCTCGACCCGAAGGTCGATGACGACGGCGTGACGTTCCGGAGCACCTACGACGGTTCGCTCCACCGTTTCACGCCCGAGGGTGCCGTTGCCACCCAGGAGTTGCTCGGTGCCGACATCCAGATGGTGCTCGACGTCTGTGCGCCGCTCCCGTCACCTCCCGAAGCGATCCGTCTGGCGCTCGAGCGGACCAGCGCCTGGGCCGCTCGCGCGAAGGCCGCGCATCGTCGTGACGATCAGGCGCTGTTCGGGATCACCCAGGGCGGAATCGACCTGGCGATGCGCTCCGAGAGTGCCAGACGTACCGTCGAGCTCGACTTCGACGGCTACGGGATCGGCGGTCTGAGCGTGGGGGAGACCCGGGCCGAAATGCTTCCCGCGCTCGCCGCCGCGATCGAGCACCTCCCGGACGACCGTCCGCGTTATCTCATGGGGGTCGGTGACCCCGCCAGCCTCGTCGAGGCCGTCGGGCTGGGTGTCGACCAGTTCGATTGCGTCATGCAGACGCGCATCGGTCGCCATGGCACGGCGCTCACGGGAGCCGGCAAGCTGCACGTGAAGAACGCCAAGCACGCCCTCAGCGATGAACCCATCGACGCCGAGTGCAGTTGCGAGGTCTGCGCCCGGCACAGCCGTGGCTACATCCGACATCTCTTCCAGGTGGGCGAGCCGACGGCTGCCCGCCTCGTCAGCATCCACAACATCGCCTGGACCCTGCAGTTGATGACTGCCATGCGCCAGGCGATCGCCGCCGGCACCTTCGACGACCTGCGACGGCGTGTGCTCGACGTGTGGGGATGACGGGCGTCCGAGAGCAACGAGTCGATAGGATTCGGGGCCGGTCGGATGCAACCGACGACGACTCCACGACGGGACATCATGCACGTTCTCTCCATCATCGCTGCCGAGGGTGAGTCCTCGGGCGGCGCAGCCGCAATCGTCAATCTCGGGATCTTCCTGCTCATCCCGGTGGCCATGTACTTCCTGCTCATCCGGCCCCAGCGCCGTCGTCAACGCGAGCAGGCGTCGATGCAGTCGAGCATCGGCGTCGGCGACGAAGTGATGACCACGTCCGGCCTGTACGGCTTCATCACCGGCTTCGACGGCGACATCGTCTGGCTCGAGATCGACGACAACGTCCAGATTCGTGTCGCTCGTGCCGCGGTGCAGCGCAAGGTCGACACGGCCGCTGGTGACACCGCCGTCCCGACCGACGACGGCTCGGGCAAGGGCCCGAAGATCGAACCCGGCATGCCGGCGGCCGACGACACCGATCCCGCCTGATGCAGCGCAAACTCACTGCCACGCTGGTGGCGATCCTCCTGCTGTCCTTCGGTGGGCTGGCGCTCAACGTGGCGCTCGGCAACACTCCCTCGCTCGGGCTCGATCTGCAGGGTGGCATCTCCGTCACCCAGCAGCCGGTCGGAGAGTACGACCCTGCTGCGATCGACCTTGCCGTCGAGCGAATTCGTGACCGGGTCGACAGCCTCGGGGTCGCCGAACCCGAGATCATCCGCCAGGGGGATGCCATCGTCGTCAACCTGCCCGGTGTCAAGAACCAGCAGGAAGCCATCGAGCTCGTGCAGGTGACCGGTCAGGTGTACCTGCGACCCGTGCTGGGTTGCGTGGGCGAGGGCGGCGAGACGCCCACCGACACGAGCGTGCCGGCCGATTCCGTTCCGGCCGATTCGGTTCCGGCCGATTCGGTTCCGGCGACCGATGCGGCCACGACGGTGGCGACGACGGCCGCGCCTGGCCCTGGCCGCCGTGTCGCCAGTGTGCCTCCGGCCGACACCGTGGCACCCGACACGGTTGCGCCCGACACGGTGGCACCCGACACGGTTGCGCCCGGTTCCACGGTCGCGGTCGAGGCGACATCCGACTCGGTCCCGATCGAGATCGTCACCGACACCGGCGAGCAACCCCCGACCGACGCGCCACTGGCCACCGCCGTCCTGTCCGACCCGACCCAGCAGCAGGTGCTCCCGCTGAGGACCGGTGGGCAGTGCCTGGTCGGCCCCGCTGCCGGAACCGGTGCCGTGTTCGAAAACGACGCTCGCGCCGACATCCTCGGCTCGGGAGGCTGGGGTGTCATCGTCGGGTTGCGCCAGGCCGCCGACGGTGTCGACCTCTGGAACAGCCTGGCTCTGCAGTGTTACAACCAGCAGCAAGAGGTCTGCCCGAGCGGCCGTCTCGCGATCGAACTCGACGGCGAGATCGTCTCGGCACCGTCGGTGAACGAGCCGAACTTCACGACCAACGTCGAGATCAGTGGTCAGTTCTCCGAGGGCGAGGCGCGCGATCTGGCCCGTGTGCTGAAGAGCGGGTCGCTCCCCGTGCGGATGGAGACGCAGTCGGTACAGAACGTCTCACCGACCCTCGGTGAGGATTCGCTACGAGCTGCGGTCATCTCGGGTCTGATCGGCGTCTTCCTCGTCATGCTGTTGCTGGTGGCGTTCTATCGCTCGCTCGGCCTCGTGGTGGTGGTCGGCGTCGGTGTGTCGAGCGCCCTGATCTGGAGCGTGGTCTCGATCTTGTCGAAGTCGCAGGGCCTCGCCCTGTCGCTGTCGGGCGTGGCCGGCATCATCGTCTCGGTCGGTGTCACCGTCGACTCGTACGTCGTGTACTTCGAACGTCTGAAAGACGACATCCGAGCCGGCCGGACGCTCCGCAACAGCGCGCAGCGCGGCTTCAAAGATGCGTGGCGCACGGTGCTGATCGCCGACGTCGTGTCGCTGATCGGTGCATTCACCCTGTGGTTCCTCACGGTCGGGTCGGTCCGCAACTTCGCGTTCTTCCTCGGTCTGTCGACCCTCGTCGACCTGATCGTGTCGTACTTCTTCACCCGGCCGGCGGTGTTGCTGCTCGCACGAACCGATTGGCTCGCCAACCGAAAGGTGCTGGGCGTCGACAGCGCCACCAACCGTCCATCCGTCGCCGGGAGTGCGTCATGACCGATCTCAGTACCGACACCCGGTCGACGTCCGAGCCGGGCGCGGCCAGCGTCCGACTCCACCACGGTCGGTTTGGTCGCCTCTATCACGGCGAGACCGCCGTCGATTTCTTCGGTAGACGGCGTTACGGACTGCTGGCGTCGGGCCTGCTGATCGTGGTCACCGTCGTCGCACTGTTCGTCAACGGCCTCAATCTCGGCATCGACTTCGAGGGCGGCGTGGCCTGGGAGACGCCGGCGACCGTCAGCGAGAGTCAGATCCGCGACATCCTCGACGACAACGGCATCGAGAGTTCGACGGCGAAGTTCCGGGTCCTCACGCCGGTCGCCGGTGGCGAGTCGCGCATCAGCGTGCAGGTGGGCGACCAATCTGCCGAGACGGTCCAGGCGGTTCAGGCCGCGCTCGCCGAGGCTGCCGGTGTCGATCAGGCCGAGGTGTCGACCACCTCGGTCAGCTCGTCCTGGGGGCGCAGCATCACCGACAAGGCGATCCGGGCGCTCGTGATCTTCCTCGTGCTCGTCGCCGTCTTCATCAGTTGGCGCTACGAGTGGCGGATGGCGTTGTCGGCCATCGCCGCGATGCTGCACGACGTGCTCATCAGCGTGGGCGTGTACGCGGTGTTCCAGTTCGAGGTGACCCCGGCAACGGTCGTGGCGTTCCTGACCATCCTCGGTTTCTCGTTGTACGACACCATCGTCGTGTTCGACAAGGTGAACGAGAACTCGGCACGCTACGAAGGCAGCCGCGTCCCGTACGGCGACGTCATCAACGTGTCGATGAACCAGGTGCTCATGCGCTCGATCAACACCAGCCTCGCTGCGGTGCTGCCGGTCATCTCGCTGCTGGTCGTGGGCGCCGGTCTGATGGGGGCGGTGGCGTTGCGGGAGTTCGCGCTCGCCCTCCTGATCGGTCTCCTCACCGGTTCGTACTCGTCGATCTTCATCGCTGCACCGTTGCTCGGCATGATGAAAGAGCGCGATCCGAAGTACCGGAACCTCCGCTCGACGGCTCTGGCGAGCGGCGCAGACCTGCGCCGTCTGGTGATGGGCGGATCGCCCGAGGGGCATCGCCGAGAGTTGGCCCGGGCGCGGCGAGCCGTGGCCGGACAGCCGGACGCAGCCGATGAGGACACGCTCATCACGGCGTCGTTGGCACCCGAGGCCGTCCTGACGCATCCGCCGCGGCCGCGCAAGAAGAAGCGGCGCTGATCGTCGCCGTCGCCGTCGTACCCCGCGGTACCCTGTGAGCCATGTCGGCCGAGACCTCCTGGCTCACCCAGCACGTGCGCGAGATCGTGGGGTACCCCGCCCCCGGCGAGGTGTTCCGCGACATCACGCCGCTGCTCGGTGACGGAGTCGCGTTCCGCCGTGCGATCGATCAACTGGTCGCTCGGTTCGAGGTCGAACAGGTCGATCGTGTCATCGGGATGGAAGCGAGGGGGTTCATCGTCGCTGCCCCGGTGGCGATCGCCCTCGGTGCCGGATT
>JBDKIV010000195.1:0-7211 GCA_039796935.1 Actinomycetota bacterium
ACATTGTTGCCTCGGTCATCGATGGCTGGGTGGGGTCAGCAGCCGATCCCGGGGTGGGCCCTGAGGCAACGTGCCTCACGACGACGATGCCGGCGAGCCCGACGACGACCACTGCCGCGGCCGCCGAGGCGACCCACACCTGCGTCCCGACCCGACCTCTGCCGGTGGTGGAGGTGAGGGACACCGCGAGCATCTGATCGGTCGGAGCGTCGCCGATGTCAGGTGCGTGCCGGACGATCTCGTCGAAGGCGTCCCGGAGTCGGGTGTCGAGTTCCTGGTTCATCGCAGTGCCTTTCTCAGTTGAATACGCGCCCGGATGAGGTTCCGGTGCACGGTGCTTCGTGCAAGGTCGAGGGTGTCGGCGATTTCGGCCTCGGTCATCTGGTGCCAGTAGGCGAGGAACACCACTGCGCGCTGCTGGACGCTCAGTCGCCCGATGGCCCGGATCACGTCAGGGTCGGCGACCGCATCCGTCGTCGATCGCGATGTCACGGCGTGGAGGTCGCGCTGCCATCGGCGCTGCCGTTCTCGAGAGAGGTTCTGCGCCTCGTGTCGCACCGCTCGCATCCAGTACCGGTCCAGATGCTCGATGTCGTTCCAACCGGGCTGTCGTACCACTCGGAGGAACGCGTTGGTGGCCACGTCGTGTGCGTCGTGCGGCCCGACCAGCGCGGTGGCGAACCGCATCACGGCCCGGCCATGTGCCTGCCAGGCGGCGGAGACCTGCTGCTCCGGCCGTACGCCGGCGGGTGGGTGCGGCTCGAGCGATCGTGGTTCCGGGGTTGTGATCTCCATGACACCCACCTGACACCGCCGACCGCTGTCGTGCGCGACCGTAGCCTCAGGGCCGGAGACGGTGAGTCGGCTCGAGCGTGTGAGGCTGTCACGCGAGGGGGTGACCGGTGGCGTCTCATGGGTGAATGTTCGAGATCGATGACCCGATGACCGCCGAGGTCGATGCGTTGTGGCGTGAGCACGCCGACGAGTTGCTGCGGTTCGCCACGGTGCTGGTCGGTCCGAGCGATGCGCCCGACATCGTGGCCGACAGCTTCCTGCGCAGCGCCGACACGATCTTGTCCGGACAGGTCGACAATCCCCGCGCCTACCTGTACCGGGCTGTCACGAACCGCGCTCGCGATCTGCGTCGCTCACGCGAACGTCGATGGGCGCGCGACCTCGCCGCGATCGGACCGGCGAACATGGCGGCGCACGACAGCTTCATCGACGTCCGGCGAGCTGTCGCTGAGCTGAGCGTGCAGCAACGCGCCGTCGTGTATTTCGCCTATTGGGAAGACCTGCCCGAGCGCGCCATCGCCGACGTGCTGCAGATCGCCCCCGGCTCGGTCCGCCGCCATCTCGTCCGTGCCCGTCACCACCTCCGAAAGGCTCTGTCATGAACGACCAACTCGATTTCCACGATCCCCTGGATCGCGCCGTGCGTTCGGTGCTCGCCGACATCGTCGCCGCCACCCCGCCCAGCGATGCTGAACCGGCGCCCGGCACGACTCTGGCGACGGGTGATGGCCGGTCGCGCCCGTACCCCGTCCTCATGGCGGCTGCGGTCGTCGCCATCGCGGGCGTCGTCGGCGCCTTGGTCGTCATGAACGGCCGTGGCGAGTTGTCTCCCGCCTCGTCACCATCGAACATCCCCGCCGCTCCGGTCGCCGCGGTCGGCCCCACCGGACCGCTGTTGTCCACGGCGCTGCCCGGCGACGCCGTGCCCTACATCGTCGCCGGTGACGGTTGGCAGCTGACCGACGTGTACGCGAACGTCGGGCCGCTGCTGGTCGGCGGCTTCGAAGGGGCGACCGTGTTCGTCGGTGAGGGACCCACCTTCGACGCACCGATCTTCGCCGCCACCGTCGTCGACCAACCCCAGGACGGGTCGTCGATCGACACGCTCATGAGCGAAGGCGATCCAGTCGCCGTGGCCGGCGTCACCGGGTCGGTGTACCTCGACCGGACCGGGTCGAGCGACCCGTTCGTCACCATGTTCTGGCGACTCGACGACACCCGGTATGCCCGGATCAGCGCGAAGGGCCTCACGGTCGACGAGGCCGTTGCGTTCGCCGACCGGCTCACCCTCGACGGCGCCCGTCTGGTGATGGACACTCCCGACGGCTACCGGGCGCTCGTCACCCCGCCCGTCACGGGCAGCCGCCGCAGCATCAACTATCGCTTCAGTGACGGCACCCGTGAGATCGACCTCAACGGCGACAACCGTGGCGTCGCTGACCTGCTCTCCCAAGGCGTGATCGCGGACGACACCACCACGCGCACCGTGAACGGTGTGGAGCTCGCATTCCGAGTCGAGAACGACGGCACCACCGTCAACCGCATCTTCTGGCTGTCGGGCGACTGGTCGTTCTACGTCATCGCCGAGGGTTTCACCGACGAGGCCGAACTGCTCGACGTCGTCGCGTCGCTCACCCTGACCGACCCCGCCACGTTCGCTGCCGCCGGGCCGGGGCTCGACATCGTGATGCCCGGCGATCACACCGAGCTCGCCACCGCCGTCCTCGGTGGTCTCGGACTCACCGACACCACGCTCACCGACGCAGCCACCACCGAGATGCCGACATCCGCGTACCACTACGGCTTCGAACTCGTGCAGGGTGCCTCCTGCATCCTCGCCGATCGATGGACGGCCCTCTCGCCGGACAACACCGCCGAGAACACCGCGTTCTCCGCACTCGTCGAGGCCACAGCGACCGCTGCAGCACAGGCAGGACACCGCCGAGCCGCCGACATCATGCTGACGCCCCTGCTCGACATGGCCAACGGGCGACTTCCCCAGACCGAACTCTCGGACGAGGCCGACTGCCCGACCTGGTCGACACCTGCCTGACCATTCGCGCCCGCGAGCACGGGGTGGGTTCGACTGCGGTCGGATCCACCCCGTTGCGCGTAACCCATGTGGAAAGATCCGTGAATCGATGTGCACGCAGTCGTGGGGCGGTGGCGTCTTGTGGAGGTGAGCACTCGTGTGGACGGCGACATCGCGGCGGACCACGCGCGGTGGTGGCAGGACCACGGTCCCGCTGTGGTCCGCTATGCGACGTTGCTGGTCGGTCCGAACGATGCTTCCGATGTCACGGCGATCGCGTTCGGCAAGTTGACACAGGCTCATCGCGCGGCGATCGACGATGTGCGGTCGTATTGGATGCGGGCCGTGTTCACCGTCGCACAGGATCAGCACCGCAGCCGCCGACGCCGCCAGGTTCGCGATCTGCACGCCGTGCTCCCCGCAGAGACGGTGATGCCGGAGACAGAGCTCGACATCCGCCGGGCGGTGGCCTCGCTCAGTGTGCAGCAACGCGCGGTCGTCTACTTCACCTACTGGGAGGACCTTGACTCCGCCCAGATCGGCACGTTGCTCGGGATCGACGCAGCGACGGTTCGACGACATCTCACCCGAGCCCGTTCTCGACTCAGGAAGGTCCTCGAATGACTGCTCGATTCGACACCGACATTCGCGACGCGCTTGCGGACATCCTCGACACCGCACCGGCGATCCCGACGACACCACCCTCAGATGTCGACCTGGTGGCGACGGAGACTGCGGGTTCACCGACGCGCTGGCTCGCGGCCGCTGCAGCGATCGTGGTCGTGGTCGCCGGTCTCGGCTGGATTTCACAGCGTCCACGTGACGTGCAACCCATCGCGTCGGAGCCGACGGTCACCCCCTATCTCGCCGAACTGGCGATGCTCCCCACCGCAATGCCCGACGGGTGGCAACTGGTCGATGTGAACGTTGTTCCTCCGGGTGAGGGCACCCAACAGCGAGGCAACATCGTCGCGCTCGCCGAAATCCGCGGCGGCGCCCGCGCCGTGATCTCGCTCGACCCGAGCGGTGTACCTGCCGATCCGGAGCTGCCCCCGCGGGAGCTCGCCGCGTGGAACTCGTCGCAGCGTGCGCTGACCTGGAGCGACGACGGGCAACGCGTCATCCTCGCAACGCTCGGCCTCGACGAGACCGAGGCAAGGACCTTGGCCGCATCGCTCATCCCGATCGGGCCGACCACCGCCGGACGTTCGTACACCGTGCCACCAGCGTCCGGGTTCACGGTCGAGCACCAGTACCTGGTCGACGGGCAGACCTTCCCCGAGACCGGATCGACCCAACTCATCGTCACCGATGCCGAGGGCACCGCCTCCAGCATCGTCATCACGCCACGGATCCCCGTACCCGACATCACGATGCTGCTCTACGCGCCACAGCCGCCCACGGCAACCGTCGAAGTCGCCTCGACGACAGGCGTGGCAGCGCTCGTGCGACTCGTCGCCGGATCGATCATCAGCACCGACTCCGAAACAGGGACCATCTCCCCCGAGCTGCGCGCGATCTTCGATTCGATCGAACCGGCCGACGCCGCGCTATGGGCCAGTACCCGAACCGCGATCTCGGACACCATCGCCGCCGCGCCCGTCATCGCACAGGGCGATGCGCTCGATGTCACCGTCAGCCTGCACACGAACGGCGCCGTGTCCGGGCTGTGCATCACCAGAGGCGACCAGACGGGCTGCGACTGGACCGCCAAGATGTCGGCGGCCGGTCAGTTCGCCCCGACCCTCGTGGGGGCCACAGGATCGATCCTGCTGAGCGACGGGTCGTGGTACGCCGTCCACGTGTCCCCCGATGGATCGACCTGTCCGCTCAACGTCGAGGCCGAGCAAGCCTCGGTGACGATCGCCGGGCAAGTGATCGCCGTGATCCAGCCGACCGCGACTGCCACCGAGGTTTCTTGTGTCGTCGATTCCCAGGGCGACACGCCAAAGGAATACTTCACTGCGACCCGCCCGATCTGACAACACCCCCATACGCGTCGGTCGATTTGCATGCTCGGGACACGAAGGTGGTGATCAGAGCTCACGATCACAAGATCGAAGGGCGCAATCACGTCCTCAGGCTCGTCTGCGAGAGCCTTCCTTCGGAACTGCAGTGGGCGGGAGAAGGACCCGGATCACTCTTCGCCGCGTAGTGCATAGCGTCCGCCTCACTGCCCGCCCTGACGGCGACCATCCAAGATCCCTGCAAGGACACATAGCTGCTGCACTCTCGAGAGTTCCTGGATCGCCTCGACCAATGCACTCAGCCTGCACAGACTCACGGTCCACTGATGAACCGAGTGTCGTGTCGGCGACATACCGCCGGTTGCACCGCAGACGGTTGGATGTTTCATGTAGCGCCGAGTGCCGGTCGGGCCCAGGAGCACGCGGCCGCGGCGAGGACGGATCACCTCAGCTGCACTGCCGCATACTGCCGCTTCAGAGCGCTGATCGTTGTCAGCCGAAGCGACGGTGACGGGAGGCGCCCTGACGCTGAGGTGGGAGTGACGAACCACGAGTTTTCTGCAGATCGATGCAACGCAGCCCTGAAGCCGGTGGTCTAAGGCATTGTGATGAACGTGCACCGCGGTGACGAGGCGAACCGGGAAGTGGAGGACGCCTTCGACCGCCACCGGAGTGCGTTGGTCGGGCTCGCGACGTTGTTGAGCGGATCTCGTTCCCTTGGCGAGGAGATCGTGCAGGACGTGTTCGCCGCGGCGATCCCGCGCTGGGGCACCATCGAGCATCCGGAGCACTATCTGAAGCGGTCGGTGGTCAATCGTGTCCGCACGTTGGGCCGGCGGGAGGCCCGCTTGCGGTCGTTACCTCGCCAACGAGAAGCCATCACCGGTGAACCTGTGTTGGACGAAGCGTGGCAACTCTTGCGTCGGCTCCCCATACGACAACGGACGGTCCTCGTGCTGCGCATTCATCTCGACCTCCCGGACGAGGAGATCGCGGAACTGATGCGATGTCCAGAGGCAACCGTCCGATCCCTCGCCTTCCGCGGACTCGCCGCGCTTCGAAAGGACCTCCAGTGAACGCCACGACCGACGATGCCGAACTCACCTATCTTCTGCGGCGAACAATGCGGGCTGTATGCGATGCAGCGCCCGAGATGCCGATCGAACGACGCACAGGTCAGCATCGGTGGACCATGGCCGCAGCTGCGATCGCAGTCATGGGCGTGGCAGCGACTGGGCTTGTGTTGCGATCTGGGGGCACCCCGCCGGACCTGCCACCACTCGACCCGAACGACTCGGCGCCCACACTCGCGTCGTTTCGTCAGAGTCTCGCGGAGGACCGGCTCCTGGTCGAGGCTCAGGAACGCATGATTCGCGACTGCATGGGGTCGGCGGGGCAGCTCTACCAGCTTCAGAACCATCGCGGCGATGGGCTCTCGGAGTTTGATCTGGACCCTCTGTGGGAGCTCATCGGCCGTACCGACCTGGAGCGTGCGAGCACCATCGGCTACAACGCAGTTCCGCGCAGTTCGACCGTCCCCGATCCGGTGGATGTCGACACGAACCAGGCAGAGTGGCAGCAAGCCTTCTACGGCGGCATCGGCGACGCGATCCCTCAGGTCGTGATCGTGAATCCCGTCACCGGGGGCGACCCCTTTGGAGGGCTGACCACCCAGACGAGCGGAGGCTGCTTCGGTGCCTCTCAGGCTCTGCTCTTTCAGGACCAAGCGCGGTTCACCTCATTATCCATCTACATTGCGAACGACCTCTCGCGCGAACTCGCTGAAGATCCGCTCGGGGACCCGCGTGTCGCCCCAGCCATTCGTGCCTGGGCAGATTGCATGGTCGAACGCGGCCACGACCGCTATGACACCCCGTTCGACCCGGCTCGAGAAGCCGCGACGCGGCAGGACGACCCCAGCCAACCATGGAACCCGACTCCAGACGAACTTCAGACCGCTGTCGACGACGTCGAGTGCAAGCAGTCCTCGGGACTGCTGGACACGACCCGACTCCTCGTCGATGCCTACGGACGCGAGGCGGCAGGAACAGCCATCCCGCTCCTCCAGGAGTACCGCACCATCATCGATGGCGCCGTTCGCAGGGCAAACGCCTATCTCGACGGAACCCTCACCGGCCCGTGGCGATCAGCCACCTCCGACACTGCACCCCGAAATACGCGTACGTGCATCTGGCTCCCTGACGATCCAGCAACTCTCGACGCATCACCCGGAGAAGCACGAGAAGTGGTGGAATACCTCGAGGCGCTCGAGGCACAAGAGAGCCTCGCTGAAGACAGCGCAACCATCACAGTGCCACCGTGGCTCGTCAGCAAGGGCAGATGCGTCGAAGGGGCAACACCAGAACTCATCACCTCGACACGAGCGGCTGCACCCCAACCCTGAACTCACCCCACCG
>JBDKIV010000196.1:0-5288 GCA_039796935.1 Actinomycetota bacterium
CACCGCAGCACCGACCTCGGCACGACCCACGCGACGATCGTTCACCACCACCTCGACCTGCTTCACCTCACCCCGCGACGCCACCTCGAGACGCACCGAACGCGCACCGCGAACTGCCATCAGCAACCTCGCCTCACGGCCCATGGTGTCGGCACCCGCCGGGCGCACCACGCCCCAGCCCGTCGCCCCCACACGATCGAGCACCCAAGGGTCCGACAGCTCGAACACCAGGTCCCTCGCCGCGCCGACAGCCGCCGACGGCCCGGCCGGCACCCGCACCAACGGTCCCCGCCGACGAAGCGCCCGAGCGACCACGGGCGAACGGCCGCCCGCCACGTACAGCGCCATCGCCACCGGCCGCTCGACCAGATCGAGCTCGATCCGGCGCGCCGCCAGCCCCGCGAGCCCGCGCCCCACTCCCGCACCACCCGTCGCGTTGCGCGACCACTGCGCCAGCTGACCGGCACCCGGGCCACGGTGGTGACGCAACCGCTCGACCACCGAATCACGCCCGTCGAGCGCACGGATGAACGGCTCGACACTCGCCTCACCCACCACCTGCCGAATCGCGCCCAGGCCCGCCCGACCCACCCGCAACGCACCGTGCAACCGGGCCTGCGCGACGAACCGGTCGATCACGTCCGCACGCTCGGCCGGCCCCACCCCACGCGTCAGGTGCACCACATCGGCCATCCACTGCAGCGGCGGCCGGTTGCTCTCGTACACACCGTGCAGCAACACGTGGACCAACAGATCGGCCGGATGCATGCGCGCCACACGCACCCCGGCCAGGTCGATCTCGGACGACCCCGACCAGAAGCCCCGATCGGCACCGTCCCACATCGAACCGGGCAGCACACGCCAATGCAGGTCGAGCCGGCCATCGTTCGCCGACGCAAAGCCCCACGAATGCCGCGACCGCCGCATCCGCCAGCGCACCCAGTCGGCCGTCTGGCCCAACTCGGCCGTCCAGCCCGAACGCTCGAGCACGGCGAGCGCCTCGCCGAGCGAGCCGACGGGAACCCCCAGATCGACGTCGTACATCGGCCGGACTCCCCAGTCGTCGCCGTACCAGTGCAACAGCGCGCCGCCCTTCAGCACCATCACCGGAACACCCGCTCGCGAGAGCTCTACGATCGTGGGCGCCACCTCTTGCCACAGACGGTGATTGCTGACCCACGTCCGCCGGTACGTACCGTGCACGCGCCGCCTCACCGGGTCGTCGGCCGGTACCACGTCACCACGACGAGCGATCAGCGGCAACAGACGGGTCGACGGCTCGTCCATCAGGTCGAACTCGACCAGCGATCGCCACTCGCGCCACGCCGCACCCGCCGCCGCAGCATCCTCGCACAGGGCGGCCCTCACCACGGCGCGGTGATCCGGCCGCAGCCGGGCGACGACCTCGTCGACGTTCATGCCTCGTCCGACGCTGCCGTGCTGCGCCGGCGATGCGCACGCACCACCGCCAACAGGTTGGCCCTGGTCTGATCGGGCTGCGTCACCCCCGTGTTCCACAGGTGGATGCGACGACGGGCCACCACCACCGGGATCTCGAGCTGTCGCACCTGCGCTGCCCGCGCACGCGCCACCCAATCGATGTTCGATGCCGTCGCCCTCGACTCGTCCAACATGCCGACCACATCGAACACTCGGCGTCGAACGAGCATCGACTGGAACAACGCAACAGCGACCGGTGCGGTGTCGACCCGAAAGCGCGCCGTCGCCTCGGGCGGCAACTCGGGACTGATGAACGGCTCGGCCTGCCCGTACACGATGTCGACATCGGCATGCTCGGCCAGCACGGCGAGGCGAACCTCGATCGAGTCGGCGACGAACACGTCGTCGGCATCGAGGAAGCCCACCACGTCACCCGTGGCCACCCGAAGACCATGGTTGACACCGGCGAACATGCCCAGCGGTTCCTGGCGCCGCACGACGATCGCATCGCCATAACCCGACAGGATGTCGATCGTCGCGTCTGTCGACCCGTCGTCCACCACCACCACCTCGTCGGGCGGCCTGGTCTGGGCGAGGATGCTGTCGATCGCCTCGGCCAGATACCGCTCGCCGTCACGAACCGTCATGACCACACTCACCCGGTCGCTCACCGCGCCACCTCCCGAACCGCCGCCACCACACCCGAACGATCACTCCCCAGCAGCACCCGGTAGCAGGCCACCTCGGTCGCCACCCGCCGCAACCCGGCGAGCGCCGTGCCCGCCCCCTCGTCGAGCGAACCCTCGACCAACGCCCGGAACGCCTGCGTGGGCGAGAGCGCCTCGACCGAGGTGTGCTGCTGCGCCGCCACCGACACCACCAACACCGCTCGCAGCGGCGCCGACGCAACCGTCCGATGGGTCAGGTCGATCACCTGTTGCCCGCCGTCGCCGACCTCGAGCTTGCCCAGGCCGAACATCGGCGAGGCGATCGCACCCGGCTCGAAGCGAACCATGCAGGCATCGTCACCCAAGAAACCCATACCGGCATCGACGCACGCGAGCGTGGTCGTCGACTTGCCCGAACCGCTCGCGCCGGTGATCGCCACCGCCGCGTCACCATCGCAGACCGTGCCGGCGTGCAGGACCGCGACGCCGGCATCTGCCGCCCACCAGCTGATCGGGTTGCGCAGCGGCGAGCGACGCACCCAGTCGGGCACCTCGGCGACGTCGGCGACGTGGACGAACGCTCGCGACCGCAACCGGTCGTACACGGTCAACATCCGCATCCAGGTGTCGTAGGTGATCGTGTACCGATCGTTCACCTGGCCGCGGACGACCCCCGAACCCAGCAGGTCGTCCTGGTCCCACACCGGCGGCGGCGGCGCGACCCCGGTGGCTGCGCGATCCCAGGCATCGATCGTCAACGAGGGATCCGCACCGGCCACCAGCGCATGACGCAGCGCCGGACGGACGAGCTCGACCAGACCGCGCCCACCGACCCGAACCCGCACGTCCCTGCCTGCCAGCGACAGGTGCAGGACGTCGTCCGGCACGGCGAGCGCCTGGTCGGCACGCTCGGCCAGGCGATCGACGAAGGCGTCGATCGAACGCTCGGTCTGCGATGCCGCCCGGCTCACCTCACACGTCTCCGGCCTGCGCAGGGGGTGCCGGCCAGCCCGCCTCGTCCACATCGTGGATCGGGTCGATCAACAGCAGCGTCTCGAGGTCGTCGTAGCCCTCCACCGCCGGCGGCACGTACGGCCGGCGAACCTCGACCGACGGGACCTCGACGACCGCCACCGGATCGTCGACGAAGGCTGCCAGCCGCGCATCGACAAGCCCCTCGGCGAAGGCGACCGCATCGGCAGCAGCCACCTCGGCATCCACCTCGTACAGGGCCACGAGCACCGCAGCCATCTCGTGGGCACCGCCACCCGCAGCAGCCACGCTCCAGCACTCGGCGGCCGCATCGTCGAACGCGAAGTACGCCCCGGTTTCGAGATTGATGGCGATCACCTCGTCCTCGAGACGCTCGTGGTTGACAGCTGCCGCAATTCTGATCGCTCGGCTCATTCGGATGTCCCTCCTCGGTCGACGGCGCGGTTGCCGTGTCGGTCGATGACCTGCTGATACATGTCTTCGAATCTGGTGACGCACTGCGCCAGCCCGAACCGCTGCTCGGCCCGCTCTCGCGCCGCACAGCCGAGCGCACGCGCCCGGTCGGGCGAGCCCATCAACTCGGTGATGGCCCGGGCGAAGTCACGCGGCTCGAAACCGTCGACCAGCACACCGGTACGGCCGTGCTCGACCACCTCGGCGAGCCCCGCAACCGCAGAGCCGACCACGGGGGTCCCCGCCCACGCAGCCTCGATCGCCACCAGCGGAAGACCCTCGTAGCGCGTCGGCATCACCAGCATCGACGCCTGCGCCATCAACGAACGCACCCCCGTCTGCTCGACCCGGCCGAGCAACTCGACCGTGTCGCCCAGGCCGAGCCGGCGAATCTGGCACCGCAGCGCAGCCTCGTCCGGGCCGCTGCCGGCGATCACCAGCCGAGCGTCGGCGAACGACTCGCGAACGTGCACCATCGCATCGATCGCCAACCCGAACAGCTTCGGCGACTCCAGCCGACCGACGGCCACGAGCAGCCTCGGGTCTCGCTCGACGGGTTCGCCAGGCGGCGGCTGCACCCCGTTCGGCACCACCTCGACCGACCCCACCGACGGCGCGAAACGCGCCACGTCGTCGGCCACCGCAGCCGACACGGCCATCACCGCGTCGGCCCGAACGAGCAGCCTCCCCAACGCAGACAGCACCGACGGATCACCACCCATGTGGGCGCCGAGCACCGTGTGCAACGAGACCACCGTGGGCACCGGACGCGAGCGGGTCGACGCCTGATGCAGCCAGAGCAGCATGCCCACCTCGTGCGAGTGCACCACATCGGGCCGAACGCACCGGTAGATGCTCGACAACCGTCGCTGATGGCGGACCAGCTCTCGAGCCGAACGTGCGCCCCGCACCGACGTCAGGTCGAACCGGTGCACCATCACCCCGTCGATGCACTCGTCGAGGTCCGACGTCGAGCCAGCCGGCGCATCGGCCGTGACGATCACCACCTCGTGACCCCGGCCACGCAGTTCGGCACTCACCTGCTGGAGCAGCACCTCGATACCCCCCACGTGGGGCAGATAGGCGGAGGAGAGGAACACAATTCGCATCGACTGATCGCGCCACGAGCCCACCACCGAGCCGTACGCGCCCCCAGCCTACGCACCGACCCCACGCCGAACGTAACGACCCTATGGGGCGATCGTCGCGTCGAACCGAGCGGGAACGGGTCAGCCGTCGGTCTCGTCTGCCGTCAACTCGAACGTCGCCGGCTCGACCAACGGCTGCTCCCACACCTGCACCGGGCGATCGGGATCGGCCACGAGCCCGCTCAACTCGAACCGGATCGAGACCGTCCCGCCCGGCCCGATCGTGATGCCGCGGCAGTACTCGTTCAACCCGAACTCCTCGTACCGCTCCCACGGGCTGTCGTCGTCGCCCACGGTCACGTAGCCGTCGAGCGACAGCGGGGTGAACACGCACACCAGCAGACGGCTGCTGCCCTTCGGCAACCCGATCCCGTTACCGATGACGTAGTTGGGCATCCCATTCGACGGAGCGGTGTTGGTGAGGCGAACCTCCAGCTCTCCCGAGGTGACGCCCGACGCCTCGTCGAACGACGACCGATACGTGAACGAGCGCTGCAGGTACGCATCGATCTTGCTGCCGCCACCATTCGTGACCGCAACACCGAACCCGTCACCACCGTCGAAATCGGGGAACTCACCGAGCAGG
>JBDKIV010000197.1:0-4618 GCA_039796935.1 Actinomycetota bacterium
ACGGTCCCGCAGGTGAAGGGCACCAAGGACGGTGTGTCGTTCACCAAGGACTTCGACGCGAAGTTCTTGCTCGCCCAGCGAGTCCTGCTGCTGTCCGAGCGCGAGGCGCTCACGGGCCAGGCGAACCGGCTCGAGGACGAAGCCAACGCCCTCATCGAAGAGCACGAGATGGGTGACGTGCAGTTCGACGACGAGGGTGGCGAGGGGGACACGATGGTCGTCGAGCGCGAACGTGACCTCGCGCTGTCGGCACAAGCACGTCAGATGATCGCCGACATCGATGCGGCGCTCGAGCGGCTTGCAGTGGGGACCTACGGGTACTCGGTCGAGTCCGGCCGCCCGATCCCGCGTGAGCGCCTCGAAGCGATCCCGTGGGCGACGGTGCTGGTCGAAGAGAAGGTCGGCGGCATCGGTCGCCGCTGACGACGCGATGAGCGATCCGACAGCTCCCCCCGACGGACACGCCGAGCCTGCGTCGCAGCCCGGTCGTTCCTGGCGTCTGCGCGTTGCTGCCTCGAGTCTGATCGTCGCGGCCCTGGTCGTGGTCGTCGACCAGATCACCAAGCACTGGGCGGTCAATCACCTGTCCGACGGCCGCGAGGTGCACGTGTTGTGGACCTTGCAGTGGAACCTCGCGTACAACACCGGCATGGCGTTCTCGAGAGGAACGGGCCTCGGTCCGGTCATCGCGCTGCTCGCGATGGTGGTGGTGATCGTGCTGGTGGTCTCGACGGCTCGAGTCGAGTCGCGGCTTGCACGCGTGGCGGCCGGCATGTTGATCGGCGGTGCGATCGGCAACCTGCTCGACCGGGTGTTCCGTGGCGACCGGACGCTGCACGGAGCCGTGATCGACTTCATCGATGTGCAATGGTGGCCGATCTTCAACGTGGCCGACATGGGTGTGACCATCGGTGCGGTGTTGTTCGCCTTGGCGAGTCTTCGGACCCCGCCGTCAGCGACGACTGCGTCGGTCGAGTCGCCCGCGTCGCACGCAGCCGACGCGTGACACGAGCGTCTCGAACCGGCAACCTTGCCGGGCCGCATCCTACGAGGGGACCCCGATGATGTCCGACCGACCCGAATCCAGGCTGCCGTTCGGAGGGAGCGACGACGGAGCCGCGGATGAAGGCGACCGGGACGAGTTCGAACGATCGGTCGTGGCCGAGGTCGTTCCGCAGGCCCTGGCCGGCGAGCGGTTGGACCGAGTCGTGGCGATCATCACCGGAGCGAGCCGGGCCGATGCCGCCGCGCTGGTGGCTGCCGGCGGTGCTGTGGTCGATGATGCGGTGGCGACAAGTGGCAAGGTTCGGCTCGTCGAGGGCCAGCACCTGGTTCTCGACCTCGATGCGCTCCCTGCGCCCCGGTTGCCCGAGCCCGATGCCTCGGTCGATGTCGCTGTCGTCCACGCAGATGCCGACGTGATCGTCATCGACAAGCCGGCCGGGCTCGTGGTGCACCCCGGCGCGGGGCACCCCACCGGAACGTTGGTCAATGGTCTGCTGGCCCGCTTTCCCGAGATCGCGTCGGTCGGCGATCCGACACGACCCGGCATCGTGCACCGGCTCGACGTGGGCACGTCCGGCTTGCTCGTCGTCGCCAGGACTGATGTCGCCTACCGGTCGCTCGTCGCTGCACTGGCGGCACGCGATGTGGGCAGGCGCTATCTCGCGCTGGTCTGGGGACGCCCCGCCAGCCCGGTCGGGGTGATCGAGGCCCCGATCGGCCGGGATCATCGTGATCCGATGAAGATGGCGGTCGTCGTCGATGGCAAGCCGGCGCGGACGCACTATCGAGTGCTGCGCAGCTACCGGGGCGATGCAGAGGTGTCGGAACTCGAATGTCGACTCGAGACGGGGCGCACCCACCAGATCCGTGTGCACCTGTCGGCCATCGGACACCCGGTCGTCGGCGATGGGACCTACGGGGGTGCACGCTCCGGTGTCACACCGTCACGACCCGTGCTGCATGCGGCAGCGCTGTCGTTCGAACACCCGGTGACCCGAGAGGTGTTGTCGTTCGAATCCCCGCTCCCCGACGACCTCCAGCAGGTCATCGACGGCCTCGGCGAGCCGGTGCCGCAGGACTGAGTCGAGGCTCGCTCGGGGCTCAGGCGAGCTGCGCCGACCCTGCGGTGGTCTCGGCGGGACGTGACGGCCACGGTGAGCCACCACGAGCCACGTCTGCGACCTGGGCGAGGGTGTAGCCGGCCATGAGTTCGCGCATGTGCTCGCCGGCCAACTTCCAGATGGCGTACAGCACGCACTGGCCCTCGTGGTCGCACGAGCCGTCCTGGTGCGGGTCGCCGAAGTCGCCGAGCGAGATCGGTCCGTCGACGGCGCTCAGGATCTCGCTGAGCCGGATCTCCTCGGGAGATCGTGCCAGCACGTATCCGCCTCCGACGCCACGCTTCGAGCGGACGAGGCCGGCACCTTTCAGCGCGAGCAGGATCTGCTCGAGATAGGGCTGTGGGATCGCCGTTCGTTCGGCGATGTCGCGAACACTCGTCGGCCCCGGGTCGGCAGCGTGGAGCGTCAGCGACAGCAGGGCGCGACAGGCATAGTCGCCTTTGCTCGATACGCGCATCGGCACAGCGTACGCGAACGGACCGCTCGTCACCGAAGATGCTCGATGTCCGTGTCCGTGTCCGTGTCCGTGTCCGGGTCCGTGTCCGTGTCCGGGTCCGTGGCTGCGTCAGCGGCTGTGCCCGTCGACGGTCGGGTTGGCGGCGTCGGGGGAGAGGTGGTGGACTGTGGGCGTCGTGTCCGTCCACCCCATCGTCCCTCGCTACAGCGGTCCCAACGTTCGTGGCATCATCCCGGCGCTGCTGGGCCCGGCACGTGCGTCGATGCCCGACTGGCTGCCGAGTGAGGTCACCTCGGCGCGTCAAGTGGTCGTCCTGGTCGTCGACGGACTCGGCTGGGATCAGTTACGGGCACACGCTGCGCTGGCGCCGACCCTGGCCTCGATGGTGGGTGGCCCGATCACGACGGTCGCCCCGACCACGACGGCAACGGCGCTCACCTCGATCACGACCGGGCTCACGCCGGGCGAGCATGGCCTGATCGGGTACCGGATCGATGTCGGCGGCGACGTCTTGAACGTGCTCCGTTGGCATGCAGATCGTCACGGCGACGCCCGACGCGTCCACGAACCACAGCTGCTCCAGCCCTTCGCGCCGTTCATGGGTGAGTCGGTCCCCATCGTCAGCAAGGCCGAACTCGAGCGGAGTTCGTTCTCGACGGCGCACCTGCGCGGTGGCCGACCGTCGAGTTGGAGGGTGCCGTCGTCGCTCGCCGTCACGGTGGGCGGTCTGCTGCGAGCGGGCGAGCGGTTCGTGTATGCCTATTACGACGGGATCGACAAGATCGCACACGAGCGAGGGTTCGGCGAGTACTACGACGCCGAGCTCGTGGCGGCAGACCGGATCGTGGCGGATGTGATCGATGCGCTGCCACCTGGTGCTGCGCTGCTGGTGACTGCCGATCACGGCCAGGTCGACGTCGGCTCGCGGATCATCACGCCCGATCCTGGCGTTCGCCGGTTGGTGCATCACTCCTCGGGCGAGGGACGCTTCCGGTGGCTGCATGCGCGACCCGGCACGGTCGACGAGCTGGCGGCAACGGCCCTCGAGGCCCACGGCGACGTGGCCTGGGTCGTCACCCGTCAGCAGATGCTCGACGAGGGCTGGTTCGGTCCGGTCGTCAGCCCTCCGGTGCAGGCCCGGCTCGGCGATGTCGCTCTGGTTGCACATGCCGACGTCAGTTTCGACGACCCGGCCGACTCGGGCCCATACACGCTGGTGTGCCGCCACGGCTCGCTGACGGCAGCCGAGGTGTATGTTCCCCTGTTGGCAGCAGCAGTTTGACCAAGGACGACACAGATGACCGACCCCATGCCCACCACCATGTCTGCCGTCGAGCGGGGTGAGATCGTCGACGACGGGCGTCCACGCGAGCCCGACGTTCCGGCGGTCGAGACGGTGTCCGAGCCGGCGAAGGTCATGCGTATCGGTTCGATGGTCAAGCAGTTGCTCGAGGAGGTCCGTCAGGCCCCCCTCGACGAGGCAAGTCGCGAGCGGCTGGCCGAGATCTACGAACGTTCGATCGTCGAGCTCAGCGAGGCGCTCTCGCCCGACCTGCAGGACGAGCTTCGGAATCTCGCGTTGCCGTTTCGCGACGGGGAAGTCCCGTCCGAGTCCGAGATCCGGATCGCCAAGGCCCAGTTGGTGGGCTGGCTCGAGGGACTGTTCCACGGAATTCAGGCGACCTTGTTCGCTCAGCAACTGGCAGCGCGCCAGCAACTCGACCAGATGCGGCAGATTCCGCAGCGCTCCGGGCCTCCCGGTTCGATGATGGGCGAGGAGCGTCCCGGTACCTACCTGTGACGCCCGATCGGCCGTTGCCGTTCGGTCGAGCGCGCGGCTAGGTTCGTCCGAATCACACGGATGTGATCTCGGCGGGTCCGAGCGGGCAGAGAGGAGGGCGGGATGGGCGACTCATTCACCCATCTCCATGTCCACACCGAGTTCTCGATGCTCGACGGAGCTGCCCGGCTCGACGAGCTCGTCGCCAAGGCCGTCTCCGACGGACAGCCCGCCCTCGGCATCACCGACCACGGC
>JBDKIV010000198.1:0-11271 GCA_039796935.1 Actinomycetota bacterium
GACCTCAGACGACTCCGGGAAGCAGCGCTGCCCCGATCGCACCAGCTCTCGGACCGAGTTGGGCGAAGGTGATGGACGGTCGGACGCGGGCGGCACCACCGAACAGTGTCGAGTCGAACTCGCGCTGGATCGGGTGGAGGAACAGTTCGGGGTGCGCGGAGAGTCCCCCTGCGATCACCACGACCGACGGGTCGAGGAGATTGACGAGGCTCACCAGCCCGACACCGACCCACTCGACGAACGTGGCGACGACCGCCAGCGCCTCGGGGTCACCGGCGATCGCTGCGCTGGTGACGTGCTCGCCGCGGATCGCGTCGATCGACCCGGCTGCCGCGAGCGCTCCCTCGAACCGGCCGGCTCCGGCGGCCTCGCGGGCGTGCACCGCGAGGGCACTGCCCGAGGCGTAACGCTCCCAACATCCCCGCTGCCCGCAGGGGCACGGTCGACCTGCACGATCGACGATCATGTGGCCGATCTCGCCGGCGAATCCGTGGGCGCCTCGTTGCAGGTGACCCCCGGCCACGAACCCGCCGCCGATCCCCGTACCGAGGCCGACCAACGTGACGTCGTCGTGACCGCGACCAGCGCCGAGTCGCCACTCGGCGAGGCACGCTGCCGTGTTGTCGTTGTCGACCACCACTCGGAGGCCGGTCGAGCGCTCGAGCAGTTCTCGAAGGGGCAGCATGGTCGCAGCGGTCACGTTCGGGGCGGCGATCAGCACCCCGCGGGTGTCGACGAGACCCGGTACACCGATCCCGAACTCGTCGATGGCGCCCAGGTCACGCACCATCTCGGTGAGCGCACCGACGAGCCGCTCCGGGTCGTCAGGGGTTGGGATACGGCGCTCGTCGCGGATGTCGCCGTCGGGTCCGAGGACGACACCCAAGCACTTGGTGCCGCCGACGTCGATTCCGACAGCCGAACGACTCACGCCTCGGCGCGGGCCTTGAGTTCGCGGACGGTGTTGAGGATCCGGACCTCTGCGCGTCGCTTGACGAACCCGGGCAGGGGCACCACGAGGTCGATGGTGAGGTCGTAGCGCACCTCGGTACCACCATCGTCGGTGGGCATGAAGTGGTACGCGCCATCGACCGTGCTCATGATGTCACCGCGGACGAGATGCCAGGCCAGGCTCGCCGGAGCCGACGTGTAGTCGTAGGCAAGGGTGTAGTGCGTGCTTCGGCCGAGTGCCGAGGCGCGGAACTCGACCTCGGTCGGACGACCCTGTTCGTCTCTGCTGTGCACGACGACATCTTTCACGTCCTTCGCCCACACCGGGTACTGCTCGACGTCGGCGGCGATCGCCCACACCCGCTCGGGTGACGCTGCGATGGTGGTGGTTTGCGACGCCTGTTCTGTCATGACTGTGTTCTAGCCGATCTTCCGATTGGTGGGTTGGACCGATCGATCGACGCGTGGCCCGAACGAGCCATGGCGAACGATCCAGAGTGCGTTGATCCCGAGACCGTACATCGGGACGAGGATCCCGAACGCGAGGGCGTTCACCTCGTTGCCGCTCAGGCCGACCGCCCCGACGATCGCGCCGGCGAGCGCCAGGACGGTCTGGCCCACGAGCAGCCCGATCAGGAGCCGCTTCGCCGGTCTCGGTGCAGCCGAGCCGGTGGCGAGGAACAGGTTGGCGACACCGATCTCGTCGCTCCGCGAGCGTTCGAGTGCGTTCACGTACCCCCACAGGCAGCACACCGCTCCGACCACGAACAGCACCATCGACACGACACCGACGACGATCTGGGCCGAGCGCTCGTCCCGCAGCGGCAGCCCGACGGCGAGGGCCGCCACGAACACGGCCGTCCCGATCGCATCGGCACGCAGCAGACCGACCCCGCTCGCCGGGGTACTCCGATTCGTCGACACGTCGGTCGTGGCCGCCTGGTCACCGGCTCGTTCGGTCATGGCTGCCCCATCATGGCAGCGCTCCGAGGGACTCGCCCAACCGCCGCGCCAGGACGTCGTACGCGAATTCGGCGACGGCGCGTTCACGGGCTGCCCGACCCATCTGGGCCCGGCGATCCGGATCGTCGAGCAGCGCGAGGTATGCAGCGACTGCCTCGTCGACGTCTCCTGGCTGACGGACGACGATGCCGGACACGCCGTCCGCCACCGCCTCGGCAGCACCGCCGCTGTCACCTGCCACCTGTGGGACACCACAGGCAGCCGCTTCGACGAACACGATGCCGAACCCCTCCTGCTCGAGACCACCCCAACGGTTCCGGCACAGCATGGTCGACACATCGGCGCAGCCGTAGAGCAACGGCAGGTCGTCGTTCGAGACACGGCCGACGAATCGAACCGGAGCGTCGAGATCTGCGGCGAGCCGTCGGAGTCGCTGCTCGTCCCGCCCGCCACCTGCGATGACCAGCACGAGCGAGGGTCGAGATCGGCGCATTGCGGCGACCGCGCGGATCGCCGTGTCGAAACCCTTACGTGGCACCAGCCTGCTGACGGCAACGATCACCTCCGCGTCGTCGGCGAGCCCGAATCGACGGCGCGCGGCGGCGCGTTCGTCGGGGTCGAGCGGACGGAACCGCTCGGTGTCGACCCCCGGGGGCACCACGGTGATCGGTAGCCGACGGCCGGCCGCATGCTCGGCCTCGGCCGCCGGGTATCCCCCGGCCGCCACCACGTGTCGAGCCCCGCGCAGCACCCGACCGAGCAGCTGCTTCGACACCGGCAACCGTCCTGGAACCGTGACTTCGGCGCCATGGAGCACGACGTCGTAGGGGCGTTGCAGCGACGGCCCCACCAGACCGAGCGGCACTGCCGGGTCGAGCACGATCAGGTCGGCGCCGATGCGCGAGGCCATCTCGTCGATTCGACGGACCATCCACGGATGCGGCAAGAGCACGGGCTCGCGGGTGCGCACCACCTCGAACGGTTGTGCAGCGTCGAACGCATCGGCACCCTCGTACGGCGAGGTGAGCACCGCGAACGACTCGGCTGGGAGCCGTCGCCACCACTCCCAGAGGAGCGACTGGATGCCTCCGATCTTCGGCGGGAAGTCGTTGGTGACGAGGAGGTGTTTCACGGTGCTGCTTCGATCTGGGCGATCGCCCACTCTGCGTGCTCGCGCAGCACCGGATCGCCGTGGGTACGGTAGTGGCCGAGTACCCGTCGGGCGCGTTCGTTCCCCATCGTGGCGGTGTTGCCCACCACGACCAGCGCGTTCCGTCGGAGCCACCGCACCTGACGATCGGCCAGGTACCACCGGCCCCACCGGGCGAGTACTGCGTCGTCGTCGGCCTCGAGCAGGTCGAGGACATCGATGTGCGATTCGATGCCGCCGGCCGGTTCGGGCGCCCGGTGGCGCGGACCGAGCCGGATCGTCGGGGGGCAGACCTCCTGGCAGTCGTCGCATCCGTAGATCCGGTCGCCGAGCGCCTGCCGGTACTCGACCGGGAAGGTACCCGGCTTCTGGAGCAACCACGCCAGACAACGCGAGGCGTCGACCACACCGGGCGCGACGATCGCGCCCGTCGGACACCCGTCGAGACACCTACGGCACGGGCCGCATCCGTCGTCGACGACTCGCTCGGACGTCGGCAACGGCGCGGTGGTGACCACACACCCCAACACGAAGAAGCTCCCGGCACCAGGAACCAGCAGGTTGGCGTTCTTGCCGAACCACCCGATGCCCGCCCGGTAGGCGATCTCGCGATCGACGATCGAGTTGTCGTCGGCAAAGACGACCGCTTTCCAACCCTCGGCCCGTAACTGACGTGCGACGGCCGCCAGTCCGGCCCGGAGGGGTCCGTAGTGATCGGTCCACGCATAGCGAGCGACCCGTGCTGGAACGGTGTCGTCCGACATCGGCTCGACCGGGAGGTCGTCGGCGGTGCTCTGGATGGCCGGGGAACCTCGACCGTCGTGTTCGTCGAGCAGGTACGGCCGTGCACCTACGTAGACCGACCGAGCACCGACAACGGCCCTGGCGGGATCGGTCGATCGCTCAGGATTCCGGTACGTGAACTGCATGCCGTCGTGCAGACCGGCGTCTCGACGACGGAACAACTCGCGCCGGGCTCGCTCCATGACACGTGCCGGAGCGACTCCTGTATGGCTGAGCCCGTGAGATCGGGCGATCGCGTCGAGTCGCGCCACATCGGACGCACCCAACGACTCGGGCAGCGGATCAGATCGCCTCACGGTGACGAAGCGTAGGCACCATGCCCGCATCTGCGAGCAGGCGCACCGCTTTGAGTTCGGCGAAGTCGAGGATGACGGCGCCCTCGTCCCGCTCGCAGAGAAACGTGACCACGCAGTCGGCGCACTGCGGTGTCTCACGCATGATGCAGGTGTCGCAGGAGATGGTGATGGGGTGGGAGATGTCGATCGACATGCGGGCATCCTGGCAAAGGGGTGTCGCACGGTTACCGAGACGGCAGTGACCGTCAGCCGGTCGGCACGCTCACCGTCCCGACAACGACAAGAACGTCTCGCTGGTCAGCACGTTCGCTCCCGCCGAGCGGACATCGGCGACCACGGCCTGATCGTTCGTCACCACGAGCACGGGCACCTCGTCGGGCAGCTGATCGACCATGGCACGGATGACGTCGTCGGCCAGCACCCCGTCGGGCGAGAACCGAACCCCGACGAGCCGTCGCCCCGAGGCGCTCGCTCCGGGCACCGTGGTGCCGTCGAACACCACGGTGAGGATGGACCCGTACCTGCGAGCGACATCCTCGCACGCAGCGACACAACGATCACGCTGCGTTGCCAGGTCGAGCTGCGGCCACCCGAGCTTGGCCACGTTGTAGCCATCAACGACGACCTGCATCCCCGGGTGCCGGGCCAGATACGCCGCTTCGAGATCGGAGCGGCCGTACACCTCGCCGGGCACCGGCACCGGGCGGCGGCCCCGACGACGGTTCCGTGGGCGCGGCAGCTCTCCGGCGGAACCGACCACACCTGCACGACGCGCCGGCTCGAGATCGCGCAGCTGTCTCGCCAGCTGGCGCAGCTCGTCCGCCATCCGCTCGGTGACCTGGGCCTGCGCTGCGAGATCGCTCGCGATCGCCGTCGCACCCTCGAGCACGATCTCGGCAGCACCGTCACCGCTGGCCGGCGCCGTACGGGCGATCCTGGCGGCCAGGACGTCATCACGAACCGCCTCGGCCGACTCGGCCCGGGCCTGCGCAGCCGAGACCGCCAGCTCCAACTCGGTGCGACCGGTAGCCGCATCGTCGAGCGATACCCGGGTCCGTTCGAGCTCACCCCGAAGCGCGGCAACCGTTGCACGAAGCTGCGCGATCTCGTCGTCGAGCCGGGTGGCCCGCTCGGTGGCCGCCCGCAGTTCTTCCGCCAACTGCACCTGCTGCGCTCGAAGCGCGGCCGTCTCGGCCAGCGCATCACGAGCGGTGCGCTCTGCCTGTTCACGACGCCGGTCGAAACGCCGGCCAGCCGGATCGGCATCGACGTCGGGCTGTTCACCGTCGACGAGTTCGGCGAGCAACTGCCGCCAGTTGTCGGGCTGCTGGATCCACAACATCCCGGCGGGGTCGACACTGCCCGGTCGAACGGTTGCCGCGAGCACCCTCTGGAACTCGGGATCTCCCTCGATGGCAGCCCGCACAGCGGCGAGTGCTCTCGGATTCAGGCGAGCGGTCGAGAAGTAGCGACGGAGTACCGCCGGACACGGCAGCGGCGGCTGTTGACGAGCGCCGTGTGCAGCGACCCCGACGGCGAACTCGAGTGCCGAGGCGATCACGCGATCGGGGATCGAGAGCGACGGTCCGTCTGGGTCGTCACCGGGCATGAGCCGAGTCTATGGAGCGACGAGCACGGCCCCTGCCCGATCGATCCGCAACACCTTGGTCCGCCCGCTCTCGGGGAGCGCCGCGGCGAGACGCTCGGCATCGTCGGGCGCGCAGAGCGCCGCGATCGACGGACCGCTGCCCGACAGCCACGAGCACCATGCCCCGGCATCGAGCGCCGACTCGAGTGCCTTCCTGCTCGGCTCGGCGAGAGCGAGCCGCATCGGCTGGTGGAGTCGATCCTCCGTCGCCGATCTGAGCGCGTCGATGTCGCCGACTGCCAGTGCGGCAACGAGCAGCGCCACGCGCCCGACCGAGAAGACCGCATCGGCAAAGGGAACCGTCTCGGGCAGCACCCGACGCGACTCGTCGGTCTTCGTGACGAACGAGGGGATCCACACCACCACGGCCGGGTCGAACGCCAACGGCACCCGGACGACGCGCCCGGCCGCTGCAGCGACGACGCCACCATGGATCGACGCAGCCACATTGTCGGCGTGACCCTCGAGTTCGGTCGTCAGCGCCAGCACCTCGGCCTGCATCCCGGCGTCGACCGACTCGACACCCGATCGCTGGGCGACTCCGAGCAACGCACCGCCGACGCGGACGGCGCCGCTGAATCCGAGCCCGCGACCCATCGGCAACGAACATCGCTCCCAGAGCTCGCCATCCCCGCCGGCCGCCCGAAACGCGACCTGACCCGGATGACGTTGCTCGATCCGACGGGCACCGTCGGGCAGGTCACCGTCGATCACGCCGAGTTCGACGTGGAGTCCGATCGCCAGACCGAGCGTGTCGAACCCCGGGCCGAGATTGGCCGACGAACCGGGGACACGGACGATCACGAGTCGCTGACCGCCGCAGCCGCCTGCGACTCGGCCACGAGACGCTCGAGAACCCGCCCCGCCGAACCGGAGTCGATCGACTCGGCGGCGATCGCGATGCCCTCGGCAAGGCTCGCAGCCCTGCCGGCGACCACCAGACCCGCACCGGCGTTGAGCACGACGATGTTCCGGTGCGGCCCGGTCCGACCCGCGAGCACGTCCCTCACGGCCTGTGCGTTCTCGGCAGGCGTACCGCCGACGAGCTCGTCGATGATGGCCGGCGCCAGACCGAGCTCGACGGGATCGACCTCGAAGGTTCGAACCCGGTCGTCCTCGAGGGCGAGCACGGTCGACGCACCGGTGGTGGTGAGCTCGTCGAGCCCGTTGCCGTGCACGACCCAGGTGGACAGCGAGCCGTGGATCCGCAGCGAGGCCAACATCAGTTCGGCGACCGCCGGGTTGGCGACACCGATGACCTGGCGCCGCACCCGACCCGGATTGGCCATCGGCCCGAGCAGGTTGAACACCGTCGGGATGCCGATCTCGCGTCGACTGGCGGCAGCGAATCGAAAGGCAGGGTGATACCGGGGAGCCAGGCAGAAGCCCATACCCGCTTCCTCGACGCATCGAGCGACACCCTCGGGAGCGAGGTCGACCGCGACCCCGAGCGCTTCGAGGACGTCTGCGGTCCCGCATTTCGACGACGCTGCCCGCGCCCCGTGCTTGCAGACGGGGACACCCGCCCCGGCGACCACGATCGAGGCCATCGTGCTGACGTTGATCGAGTGGCTACGGTCGCCGCCGGTGCCCACGATGTCGACGGCGACGTCGCGAATCTCGTCGGGGAGGGGCACCCGAGTCGCCTCGGCCAGCACGGCATCGAGGAGGCCCGACACCTCCTCGGGCGTCTCGCCCTTGGCACGCAGGGCGACCACGAACCCGATCAACTGCGCCGGGGTCGCATCGCCCGACAGGATGGTCGCCATGGCGGCACGAGCCTGCGCTGCGGTCAGATCCTGGCGGTCGAGCAGCGCCGTCAGCAGAGACGGCCAGCCGCCGTGTTCATCGAGATGCGTCACGCCGCAAAGACTAGGGAGCAGAAGCGGCGACTACGCCGCTGGCGCAGCAGCAGTACGGCGTCGTTGCCGGATGATCCGCCGACGCTCACGCTCGGTCGCACCGCCCCAGACACCCTGCTTCTCGCGGATGGTGAGCGCATGTTCGAGACAGGCCACCCTGACATGGCAGTCAGCGCACACCGCTTTGGCCTCGAGAGCCTCGTCACCGTCATCGGGGTAGAACATCGCGGGATCGAGTCCCCGGCATGCTCCCATCTCCCGCCACACGATGGCTGTTGCTGACACGACCCAATCCCCCGTGGCTCGATCGAAGGCAGAGGCATTCTCACCCCGCCAGCGCCAATCTAGGCGCGCTTCCACAGCTTGGCTAGAGGAAATTTCCAGCACGCTCGTTCGGGGAATGCTCGAGCGGCGGCACCGTCGGGTGGGTCCGCCCCGGTCAGGGGAGCAGGTCGGTACGCAGTTCGGCAACGGTGCCCGGGAGCAGCTCGATGTCCTCGCTGTAGTTGGGGTGATCGACGGCGAAGTGGACGATCCCGTCGAATGCTGCGACCTGCTCGGGAGCGAACTCGAAGCGGATGTAATGAACCGCGGCTGTGACGTCCTCGCGTGTGAGTTGCGCATCGTGCTGCTCTTCGGTGACCGCACGCACCGAGGTCCCGTCGGCAAGCCTGAACAGGAAGTGCTTCTCGATGCCCACCAACTTGGGCAGCCACACCCGCATCTGCTCGTCCGAGGTGAGTTCGATGAACACCGTGGCACACAGCTGGCCGGGCTCGGGGATCATCGAGTTGTAGATGTCGAGTTCTTCCTGGATCGCCTCGTCCGTGACCAACTTCTCGACCCGCGCCATCTCCTGGATCTGGTGGCGCATGGTGTCGCGGTTCTCGAACGTGATCGTGACGACCGTCCCGAGCGCCAGCCGGCGCCGCGACTTCAGGTCGATCACCTTGGCTCGCAGCGCCTCGCGTTCGCGCTCGTAGGCGCGCACGTCGGCGATGTCGGCCAGGGTGAGTTTGCGAGAGATGGTGGCGTTCATCGAGATGCCTTTCGTCTGACGGGGGTTCGGACGGGGTTCGGACGGGGGCTCGAGCGGCGGGACCCGGTGGTCAGCGCTGCGGCTCGGGCGGGATGCCGTAGGCGCGGGCCACGAGCTGCAACGGGTGGAGTGGCATGTCGCCGGTCTGTTCGGCGATGGCGGTGTTGGCCAGGTTGCAGTCGCCCGCCACCACATCGCCACCGGCCCGGCGGATCTCGTCTCCGAGCTTCTGGGCGATCGGGACCGAGATGTCGACGTTCTCGGCACGCAGACCCCACATGCCGTCGATACCGCTGCACTGCTGCACGAGCTTCACCTTGGAGCCCGTGAGCTTGATGAGGTCGCGGCTCTTGAGGCCGATGTTCTGGGCCTTCAGGTGACACGGCGTGTGGTAGGTCACCGTTGCCGGTACCTCACCGGTGAACTCGGTGTCGAGCGACGTGCCCTCGGCCTTGTGGACCTTCATGAGGTACTCGGAGGAGTCGTAGGTGTGTTCGGCCACCAGACGTGCGTCGTCGCCACCCACGTAGTCGACATAATCCTTCTTCAGGACATAGCCGCAGGTCGGCTGCGGGACGACGATGTCCTGGCCCTTGCGGACGGCAGCGGCGAGCGCCGTGACGTTCTTCGCCGCGATCTTGTTGAACTGATCGAGATCACCGCTGTGCAGGAACGGCGCTCCGCAGCAGCCTGCCCCTTCGGCCAGCGAGCACTCGATACCGTTTCGCTCGTACACCTTGACCAGATCCTGTCCGATCTCGGGCTTCTGGTACTCGACGAGACAGGTGGGGAACACGGCGACGCGGCCCTGACGCTTGGTGATCCGCAGTTTGGGACGCTTGTTGAACCATGTGGAGAACCGCTGCCGCGCATACGGCGGCAGCAGGCGAACGCTCGAGACCCCGGTGACCTTTTCGACGGCACGGCGCACGAGCGAACCAGCCGGAGCGGCCACGACCTTGTTGGCCACGGGCGCCGTCGTGGTGGCGAGCTTGCCCATCAGGTCGGTACGTCCCATCACATCAGTGGTGACACGGTCGCGGATGCTGACCTGCTTGGTGGCGTGACGCATGGCATCGGCCCGCAGCATGAGCCGCGGGAAGTCGAGCGCCCACTCGTGGAGCTCGGGGATGTACGGGCAGTTGATGTAACAGAGCTTGCACTGGAAGCACTCATCGATCACCTGGTCCTGCTGCGCCGGTGTCAAACGTCCCGCATCTTGGTCGTCGTGGCGGTCGATGAACTCGAACAGCGTGGGGAACGAGGTGCAGAACTTGAAGCACAGGCGACACCCGTGGCAGAGGTCGTAGACGCGAGTCAACTCGTCGCGGACGTCCGCCTCGTCGAGATACTTCGGGTGCTTCGGGTCATAGATGATCGTCATGATGGAACTCCGGTGAGTGTGCGGGCCGGCCACGACGGCCGGCCCGCTTCGGTGACTCAGTGTGGCGTTGCCGGATGGCTCAGCCGAGGGCCTCGAGGCCCTGCGCGAAACGGCCGGCATGGCTCTTCTCGGCGCGGGCGAGGGTCTCGAACCAGTCGGCGATCTCGGCGAAGCCTTCGTCGCGGGCGGTCTTCGCGAAGCCGGGGTACATCTGCGTGTACTCGTAGGTCTCGCCGGCGATCGATGCCTTGAAGTTGTCCTCGGTCTCGCCGATCGGCTCGCCCGTGGCGGGGTCGCCCACCTGTGCGAGGAACTCGAGGTGACCGTGGGCATGCCCGGTCTCACCCTCGGCGACCGAACGGAAGAGGGCGGCGGCGTCGGGGTACCCCTCGACGTCGGCCTTCTGTGCGAACCACAGGTAGCGGCGGTTGGCCTGGCTCTCGCCGGCGAATGCTTCCTTCAGGTTTTCATGGGTCTTCGTGCCGTGGAGGCTCATGACGGTGTCCCTTCGTGTTGGTGGTGTGTTGAGGTGGCAGGGGTGACAGAGCCGGACCGCGACGGATTCGATGTGCATGACGCACATGTCCCCCTGAACACGATCTCGGTACTGGACACCTGGAAGCCCTGCAGGCCCTCCAGGTGCAACTGATCGGTGCCCGTTGCGTAGACGTCGGAGACGTCTCCGCACCGGTCGCAGACCAGATGGTGGTGCTCGGAGACGTTGGGGTCGAACCGGGCAGGACCGTTGTCGAAGTGGATCTGGTGCAGTTCGCCCATCTCCACCAGGTCGGAGAGCGTCTGATAGACGGTCCGCAGCGAGATTCCGGGCATTTCCGCGGCAGCCTGCGCGTACAGCGCTTCGGCCGACGGGTGCTCGGCGGTGTGGTGCAGCAGGCGGAACAGCAGTTGCCGTTGCGACGTGATCTTCATGCCGTTCGAGCGGAACATCGAGGTGAGTTCGGCCGGGCTGCGCACGACGTCGACTCTATAAGCACTAAACCGTAATCTGCAACTTCTGCAGATTACGGTGCCACGCCGACCGCCACCGACCCAACGTGTCGCGCCCGACGACGTCTCGCGCTGCCCTGCCCTCCTACGATGCGGTCGATGCGATCAGCCCCCTCCGCCACCGGTGTGCCGTTCCAGCGAGCCGCCATGCTCGAGCGACTCGGGG
>JBDKIV010000199.1:0-7116 GCA_039796935.1 Actinomycetota bacterium
GCCATGCGCACCGTGCTCGCCTCGGTCCCGATGGACGGCGTCGTGGTCATCGGCGAAGGAGAAAAAGACGAGGCGCCGATGCTGTTCAACGGCGAGCGGGTGGGCGACGGGACATCGCGTCAGGTGGACGTCGCCGTCGATCCCATCGACGGGACCACGCTCACCTCGCTCGGCCGGGCCAATGCCATCTCGGTGATCGCGGTGAGCGATCGCGGCACGATGTTCGACCCGGGCCCGTGCTTCTACATGAGCAAGATCGCCGTCGGTCCCGACGCCGCCGGATCGATCGACATCACCGCCACGCCCACGCAGAACCTGCGTTGGGTCGCCAAGGCAAAGGGCGAGAGCGTTCGCGATCTCACGGTGGTCATCCTCGACCGCCCCCGTCACGAGAACCTGATCGCCGAGGTCCGCGCCAGCGGTGCCCGCGTGAAGCTCATCACCGACGGCGACATTTTCGGCGCCATCGCGACGGCATGGCCCGATGCCGGCGTCGACGTGCTGTTCGGCGTCGGCGGCACACCCGAAGGCGTCATCGCCGCGGCAGCGCTGAAGTGCATGGGAGGCGACATCCAGGCTCAGTTGTGGCCCCGCAACGAAGCCGAGCGCGACGCGTCGATCGCAGCCGGATACGACCTCGATGCAGTGCTCACCACCGAGGATCTGGTGCAAGGCGACAACGCGTTCTTCGCCGCGACCGGTATCACCGACGGCGAACTGCTGCGTGGCGTCCGGTTCAGTCCTCGCGGTGCATCGACGCAGAGCCTCGTCATGCGCTCGCGCAGCGGCACCGTTCGCCTGGTCGAGGCCTTCCACCGCCTCGACAAGCTCACCAGCTTCGCCTCCGTCGATTACAAGTAGCCCGGACCGGGCAGCCGGTCAGCCACGCTGCACCAAGCCGGACAGACGCCGGGCGATTCCTCGAGGCATCACCCCGGTCGTGGCCGCCAAGCCCTTGTAGACGAGGCCCGGGATGGACAGCGGGCGCCCCTCGGCCACGTCGGCGAGGCCGGCCGCGGCCACCTCGTCGGCCGACAGCCACGCAAAGCCCGGGTACTGCGCGGCGTAGCGGTCCGAACTGCTGACGCTCTGGAACTCGGTACGGGTCAGGCCCGGGCACAGCGCCGTCACCTTGACGCCCGTTCGACGGGCCTCCTCGTGCAGACTCTCGGTCAGGCTGGTCACGTACGCCTTGGTCGCTGCGTAGACGGCCAGTCTCGGGGCGGGCTGGAAGCTTGCGACGCTGCTGACGTTGAGCAGATATCCCCGTCGACGAGGGATCATCGCACCCATGGCCGCTCGGCTGATACGGGTGAGCGCAGCGATGTTGACCTGGATCTCCTGGTCGAGGCGGTCCGGATCGAGCTCGTGGAACGCTCCCGACGTGCCGAAGCCGGCATTGTTGACGACGAGATCCACCGGCTCGTCAGAGCTGGCGATCCGATCGGCCACTCGCCGCGCGCCGTCTGCGGTACCGAGATCGGCATCGAGCACCTCGACGTGCGGCCAGGCGGAGGCCAGCTCGCGCAGCCGGTCGACACGCCGAGCCACGACCACCTGCGGAACCCCCGCCTCGCCGAGCAGGCGGACCATCGCCTCGCCGATCCCGCTCGACGCACCGGTGACGAGGGCGGACGAGAACGGAAACGTGGCCATTCGGCAAGTGTACGAGACCAGGGCTCGGCAGGGTCCCGAGTCGACGACGCGACCGGTGCTGCCCGTCCCGGGCAGAGGTCACTCAGTGAGGGCTGGACGCTCCGCCGAGGCCGCCGCTCGCGTTGAGTCGAGCGTGTGCACGAGCCAAGGCGGCGGCCGCATCGACATCGTGCTCGCGGCGTAGTGCTTCCTCGGCGCGATCCTTGGCACGGATCGCACGCTCTCGATCGATCTGCTCGCCCAGTTCTGCCACATCGGACAGGATGCTCACCGTCGTACCGCTGACCTGGACGAAGCCTCCGTGCACGGCGACGTCGAGCACGGCCCCGTCGGCGAGCGACACTCGGGTGTGGCACTCGGTCAATGCGCCGAGGAACGGCGCATGACCGGGCAAGAACGCGATCTCGCCACCACCGAGGGTGCGCGTGATCACCTGGGTGGCTTCACCCGAGAACAGCACACGCTCGGGCGACACGACCTCGACCTGCATGGTCACCATGGTCAGGCGGCGCCTTCCTGCAGCGCCTTGGCCTTGGCGAGCACCTGCTCGACGCCACCGACGTTGAGGAACGCCTGCTCGGGGACATCGTCGAGTTCACCCTTGACGATGGCCTCGAAGCTCTCGACGGTCTCGGCGACGG
Organism: Actinomycetota bacterium; assembly: GCA_039796935.1. Classification (GTDB taxonomy): domain Bacteria; phylum Actinomycetota; class Acidimicrobiia; order Acidimicrobiales; family Ilumatobacteraceae; genus VFMC01. The sequence goes on from JBDKIV010000199.1 coordinate 2,298, forward strand.
GCACGGTCTCGCCGCTGACGCCCGTGAAGACCTCTGCCACGTAGAACGGCTGGCTGAGGAAGCGCTGCACCTTGCGGGCACGGGCGACGGTGAGACGGTCCTCTTCGGAGAGTTCGTCGAGGCCGAGGATCGCGATGATGTCCTGCAGTTCCTTGTAACGCTGCAGGATCTCCTGCACACGACGGGCGACGTCGTAGTGACGCTGACCGACCACCTCGGGCTGCAGGATCGTGGACGTCGAGGCGAGCGGATCGACCGCCGGGTAGATGCCGAGCGAGGCGATCTGCCGGCTCAGTTCGGTCGTCGCGTCGAGGAAGGTGAAGGTCGTGAACGGAGCCGGGTCGGTGTAGTCGTCGGCGGGCACGTACACGGCCTGCAGCGAGGTGATCGAGCGACCGCGGGTCGATGTGATGCGCTCTTGCAGTTGACCCATCTCGTCGGCGAGCGTCGGCTGGTAGCCCACGGCCGACGGCATACGGCCGAGCAACGTCGACACCTCGGAACCGGCCTGCACGAACCGGAAGATGTTGTCGACGAACAGCAGCACGTCCTGGTTCTGCACGTCACGGAAGTACTCCGCCATGGTGAGTGCCGACAGCGCCACACGAAGGCGGACACCCGGCGGCTCGTCCATCTGCCCGAACACGAGGGCAGCCTTTTCGAACACGCCCGACTCTTCCATCTCGATGCGGAGGTCGGTTCCCTCTCGGGTGCGCTCGCCGACACCGGCGAACACCGAAACGCCACCGTGGTTCTGTGCCACGCGGCGGATCATCTCGGTGATGAGCACCGTCTTGCCGACGCCGGCACCTCCGAAGAGGCCGATCTTGCCACCGGCGAGGTACGGGGTGAGGAGGTCGATGACCTTGATGCCGGTCTCGAACATGCGCTTCGACGGTTCGAGGGCCGCGAAGTCAGGGGCCGGCCGGTGGATCTCCCACCGCTCGATGTCATCGAACTCGGCGTTGTCCCCGTCGAGGACCTCGCCCCACACGTTCCACACGTGGCCGAGCGTGCGGTCACCGACGGGCACGCTGATGCCGCGGCCGGTGTCGCGCACCAACGTGCCGCGGGTGAGGCCGTCGGTCGGCTTCAGGCACACCGCACGAACGCGGCTGTTGCCGAGCTGCTGGGCCACCTCGGCGAGGATCGTGACGGGCTTGCCGTCGATGGTGACGGTGAACTCGACGGCGGAGTTGAGCTCGGGCAGCGAGCCCCGCGGGAACTCGACGTCGATCACCGGGCCGGCGATACCGACGACACGTCCGTCCTTACGGTCCGATTCGGTCATGGTCATGGTGGGTCCTTTTTTCTCCGGAGCGTCGTTCAGTGTGATGCGTTCGTGGCGAAGTCGGCGTCGTCGAAGCTGATGTCGACGAGCCGCACGCTCTTGTTCGAGTCGCCACCGAGCGCCTCGGCGCCGCTGACGATCTCCATGATCTCGGTGGTGATGCTGTCCTGACGGGCCCGGTTCATGATCCGGCTCAGGTTCTTGATGAGTTCCTCGGCATTGTCCGTGGCGCTCTTCATCGCTCGCTGGCGGAAGGCGTGCTCGCTCGCCGCGGCGTTGAGCAGCGCCGCGTACACGCGGGCCTCGACGTAACGCGGGAGCAGGGCGTCGAGGATGGTCGACGGGTCGGGTTCGAACTCGAAGTCGGCAGGAGCACCGGTCGTGTCGATGCCCTTGCCGTCCCCACCGGCGATGGTGGCGCGGTCGAGTGGGACGAGCGGGCGCTGCACCACCTCTTGCGAGCCGGCAGAGATGAACCTCGTGTACACCAGCTCGACCCGATCGAAGTCGCCGGCGAGGTAGCCATCCATCAGATAGCTCGCGATCTCCTTGGCATGGGCGTACGTCGGGTTGTCGCTGAATCCGCCGAAGGTGTTCGCCAGTTTGTAGCCACGGAACCGGAAGTAGCCCTCTGCCTTGCGGCCGACGGGGACGACGACATAGTCGGCTCCGTCGAGGACACCCTGCTTGATCTCGCCCTCGGTCGCTCGCTGCACACCGGCGTTGTACCCGCCACACAACCCGCGGTCGGCGGTGATGACGACGTAGGCGGTCGTGCGGACGTCGTCACGCCCGGCCAGCAGCGGTGACTGCACGGCACCGCCCGCAGCGGCCAGATCCTTGACCACCTCGGTGATCTGGTCGCTGTAGGGAACCGCCTGAGCCACCCGTTGCTGGGCCTTGACGATCCTCGAGGCAGCGATGAGTTCCATGGCGCGCGTGATCTTCTTCGTCGCCTGGACGCTACGGATGCGTCCGCGGAGAATGCGCTCCTGACCTCCGGCCATGACTACTCCGTCGCCAGCGTCTTCGCGCTGTGCGCCTCGCCGAGTGCCTCGGCGTCGGTGGCGGTGGGGTCGGCCGCAGCCGCCCGATCGGCCATGTCGGCCACGAAACGACCCTTGAACGCTGCGACGAGGTCGCCGAGTTCGGCGGGAACGTCTGCCTTCGGGTTGCTGCGCATGGTCGCCAGCAGGGCGCCGTGTGCCGACCGGAAGTGCTCGATCAGCTCGCTCTCGAACCGACGAACCTGATTGACCGGCAGGCTGTCGAGGTACCCCTTGGTCCCTGCGAACACCACCAGCACCTGCTCTTCGACGGGCATCGGGCTGTTGAGCGGCTGCTTGAGCAGTTCGACCAGACGGTAGCCACGCTCGAGCTGTGCTTTCGAGATCGCGTCGAGTTCCGAACCGAACGTGGCGAATGCCTCGAGCTCGCGGAACTGGGCGAGGTCGAGCTTGAGCGTGCCCGACACGCTCTTCATCGACTTGATCTGAGCAGCACCACCCACTCGGCTGACCGAGATGCCCACGTCGACGGCGGGACGGACACCGGACTTGAACAGGTTGTCCTGGAGGTAGACCTGACCATCGGTGATCGAGATGACGTTGGTGGGGATGTACGCCGACACGTCGCCGGCCTTGGTCTCGATGACCGGCAGCGCCGTCAACGAACCAGCGCCACGCTCGTCCGAGAGCTTCGCTGCACGCTCGAGCAGGCGGCTGTGCAGGTAGAACACGTCGCCGGGGTAGGCCTCGCGGCCCGGTGGGCGGCGCAGCAGCAGCGACACCTGACGGTATGCCTCGGCCTGCTTCGACAGGTCGTCGTACACGATGAGCGCATGCTCGCCGTTCTCCATCCAGTGCTGGCCGATGGCGCAGCCGCCATAGGGAGCCAGGTACTTGAACGGGGCCGGGTCGCTGGCCGGTGCGGCGACGACCACGGTGTACTCGAGTGCCCCGTACTGGCGCAGCGTCTCGACGGTCTGGGCGACGGTCGAGCCCTTCTGACCGATGGCCACGTAGATGCACTTCACGCCGAGGCCGCGCTGGTTGATGATGGCGTCGATGGCGACCGTGGTCTTGCCCGTCTTGCGGTCACCGATGATGAGTTGCCGTTGACCACGACCGATGGGGGTCATGGCGTCGATCGACTTGATGCCGGTCTGGAGCGGCTCGTGCACGGGCTTGCGGCCCATGATGCCGGGCGCCTGGATCTCGACGCGACGGCTGATGGCGCCGACGATGTCGCCCTTGCCGTCGATCGGCTGACCGAGGGCGTTGACGACTCGGCCGAGCATTGCGTCTCCGACGGGCACGCTGAGGATGCGTCCGGTCGCCTTGACGGTCTGGCCTTCCGCGATCGCATCGGCATCACCGAGCACGACCGCACCGATCGACTCTTCGTCGAGGTTGAGCGCCAGACCGACGGTTCCGTCTTCGAACTCGAGGAGTTCGTTGACCGCACAGTCGGGCAAGCCACTGACGCGGGCGATGCCGTCGCCCACCTCTGTGATGCGACCCACCGTACGGGCCTCGACCGAGGACTCGAAGCCCTCGAGGTTGTTCTTCAGCGCTGCGGCGATGTCGCCGGCGCTCAGCGTGAGTTCTGCCATGGTTCCTGTCTCCGTACTTCTCGGCGCCTAGAGGCGGGCCTTCAACTGGTCGATCCGGGTGCGGACGCTGCCGTCGATGACGGTGTCGCCGATGGTGGCGACGAGGCCACCGAGAACGGAGGGGTCGACGACGACCTTGAGGTTGACCTGCTTGCCCGTGGCGTTGGCCAGCGCAGCAGCGAGGCGCATCTTCTGGTCGTCGCTCAGCTCGACGGCACTTCTCACCTCGGCGAGCTCGAGTTGCTTCGACGACGAGGCCCGCGCGACCAAGCGGTCGACGATCGCGGGCAACTCTCGGCCACGGCCCGACCCGACCACCATGCTGACCAGTTGCGTGGTCGTGGCCGTGGCCTTTCCGCCGAGCAGGTCTTCGACGATCGCCTGCCGCTTGGCGGCGGGAATCTGCTCGTCGGTCAGTGCTTGCCGAAGCGCGTCGGAGGACTCGAAGCTCCGAGCGAAGCGGAACAGTTCGTCCTCGACCTCGTCGAGGGTTCCTTCGGCACGGGCGATCTCGAACAGTGCCCGGGCGTATCCGTCGATACGTGTGTCGCTCATGATGCGGCTCCGACTCGTGCGATGAAGTTCTCGATGAGAGCCTGATGCGTCGACTCGTCGAGCGAACCGGTGACGACATGGTCCACCGCCGCCGTCGAGAGTCGCGCGATCTCGGCCCGCAGTTCGGCGCCCGTGCGGCTCTGGGCCGCAGCGATCTCGGCGGCACCCTTGGCCTCGAGGTCGGCGATCTCTTGAGCCAGCCGTGCTCGACCGTCGGTGATGACTGCGGCCGCGGCCGCGTCGGCCTCTGCCAGGATCCGAGCCCGCTCGGCGGCGATGTCGCCCTTCGCCTGGCGAATCTGTGCAGCCTCGGCAGCAGCGGCACTCTTGTCGGCCGCCGCTGCGTCGAGCTCGGCCTG
>JBDKIV010000200.1:0-7322 GCA_039796935.1 Actinomycetota bacterium
CGCTCGTTCAACCGCTCGAGGTGCGGGCTCGTGTAGGTGCCGACGGTGAGGCCCTGTGCCATGAGCAACCGGGTCACCATCTGTGTGGTCGACCCCTTGCCGTTCGTCCCGGTGATGTGAATCACCGGATACGCATGCTGGGGGTCGCCCATCGCATGCATCAGTCGCTCGATCCGGTCGGTGCTCGGCGACTCGACACGCCCCGTGGTGTCGTAGCTGGCATGCGCGTCGAGGTAGGCCATTGCCTGGCTCAGGTTCATCACAACGGGTCCTTCGGACGTGTCAGGACGCTGCGCGCCGCGGTCGGGTCGACCGTGTGGGTTCGCGGGGCACGAGGGTCGGATTGACCTTGGTGCGAACGGTCTCGGCATCGATCACCACACGACCGACATCGGTGCGTCCCGGCAGTTCGTACATGGTGTCGAGCAGGACCTCTTCGAGGATCGCCCGCAGACCACGCGCCCCGGTAGCACGAAGGAGCGCCTGATCGGCAATGGCCTCCAACGCATCATCGGTGAACTCGAGTTCGACATCTTCGAACTCGAAGATCTTCTGGTACTGGCGGACCAGGGAGTTCTTCGGCTCGACGAGGATCTTGGTGAGCGCCTCTCGGTCGAGGCTACGAACGGCGCCGATCATCGGCAGACGGCCGATGAACTCCGGGATCATCCCGAACTTGAGCAGGTCCTCGGGCAACACCTGCGTGAACAGCTCGCCGGCATCTTTGTCGGCCCTGGATCGCACCGTGCCGTGGAAGCCGACGCCCTTGACCCCGATGCGCGCCTCGATGATCTGTTCGAGCCCGGCGAAGGCACCGCCGCAGATGAACAAGATGTTGGTCGTGTCGATCTGGATGAACTCTTGGTGCGGGTGCTTGCGCCCGCCCTGGGGAGGCACCGACGCCTGGGTGCCCTCGAGGATCTTGAGAAGCGCCTGCTGGACGCCCTCGCCGCTGACGTCACGGGTGATCGACGGGTTTTCGCTCTTGCGCGCCACCTTGTCGATCTCGTCGATGTAGATGATGCCGGTCTCGGCCTTCTTGACGTCGAAGTCGGCGGCCTGGATGAGCTTGAGCAGGATGTTCTCGACATCCTCTCCGACGTAGCCAGCCTCGGTCAGCGCCGTCGCATCGGCGACGGCGAACGGCACGTTGAGCAGACGCGCCAGCGTCTGCGCCAGATGGGTCTTGCCGCATCCCGTCGGTCCGAGCAGCAAGATGTTGCTCTTCTGCAACTCGACGTCGTCCCGACGTCCCACGCCGGCTGTCTGCTGGTACTGGATGCGCCGATAGTGGTTGTAGACGGCGACGGAGAGGATCTTCTTGGCCTCGACCTGGCCCACGACGTAATCGTCGAGAAAGGTCCGGATCTCGATCGGGGTCGGAAGCTCCTCGAAGCGGAGCTCGTTGCCATCGGTGAGTTCTTCCTCGATGATCTCGTTGCAGAGATCGATGCACTCATCGCAGATGTAGACCCCTGGCCCGGCGATCAACTTCTTGACCTGCTTCTGGCTCTTGCCACAAAAACTGCACTTCAGCAGCTCACCGGTGTCACCGAATTTCGCCACGGCCTGCTCCCCCCTTCAGGGCCTCGTCAGCGGATGGGACCGGTGCGGTCGACTGCTTCGCGCGACGACAGCACATCATCGATGATGCCATACTCGATGGCCTCGCGTGCTTCCATCACGAAGTCTCGATCGGTGTCGGCGTGGATTCGCTCGATCGGCTGGCCCGTGTGCTTGGCGAGGATCTCCTCGAGCAGGTCGCGCATTCTCAGGATCTCCTTGGCGGCGATCTCGAGATCGGTCACCTGGCCGTAGCCCACTTGCCCGTAGGGCTGGTGGAGCAGCACACGACTGTGGGGCAATGCCAAGCGCTTGCCCTTCGTGCCCGCTGCGAGCAACACGGCCGCGGCGGACGCCGCCTGCCCGAGGCAGATGGTTGCCACATCGTTCTTGATGAACTGCATCGTGTCGTAGATCGCGAACAGGGCCGTGATGTCGCCACCCGGGCTGTTGATGTAGATGTTGATGTCCTTGTCGGGGTTCTCCGACTCGAGGTGGATCAACTGTGCGCAGATCACGCTGGCCACGACGTCGTCGATCGGCGTCTGCAAGAAGATGATGTTGTCCTTGAGCAGCCGGCTGTACAGGTCGTACGTGCGCTCGCCCCGGCTCGTCTGCTCGACGACGTACGGCATCGGGATGGAGTTACGTGCCTCAATCATGGTCATGCCCCTCGTGGTCGTCGTGGTCGTGGTGATGGTCATGGTCGTGATCGTCATCACCATCATGGTCGTCGTGGTGCTCGTCGTGGGTGTGACCGATGATCAGGTCACGGTCGACCGGTTGCCCCTCGGGGTCGACGACGTCGACGTGGTGGATCAGCCAGTCGAGCGCCTTCGACTTGACGATCTGCGACGTCAGGTCGGAGACGGCATCGTTGGCTTCGTAGGCCTTGCGAACTGCGGATGCCTTCTGATTGACCTGCATTGCGATCCGGGCGTACTCGCGGCCGAGGTCGTCCTCGTCCACGCCGAGGCCTTCGGCCGTCGCCACGGCCCGCAGTGCCAGATCGACCTTGACGGCCTTCTCGGACTGGACCCGCAGCGAACCGATGAACGAGTCGACGTCCTGGCCGGTCGCGGCCAGCCACTGCTCGATCGCGATGCCCTGAGCCTGGAACTGCTGCACCGTGTTCTGCACACGGGCCTGCAGATCGCCGTCGACCATCGACTGCGGGGCGTCGATCTCGACCAGCTCTGCGAGCGCGCTGGTGACCCGCTCGATGAAGACGTTGCGAGCCTGGTTGAGCTTCTGGTTGCCGATCCGCTCGCGCACCGAGGTGCGGTAGGCCTCGACGGTGTCGAACTCTCCGAGGTTCTCGTCGACCCACGCATCGGTGAGTTCGGGGAGCACCATCTCTTGGACGTTCGTCACCCGGACCTCGAAATCGGCCGCCTCGGAGGTTCCGTTGGGCGTTGCGGTGAACGTGAGTTCTGCACCCTTGACCGAGCCGAGCAACTCGCCGTCGAACTCGGGGGCGACCCAGCCCTGACCGACCTCGTACAGCCAGTCCTCGGTGTTCAGCCCGACCACCGGCTCGCCGTCACGGGTTCCGTTGAGGTCGAGCGTGACGTGATCGCCTGATTCGACGGGGCGGTCGACATCGACGAGCGAACCGTGACGCCGCAGTTCGGCGCGCACGGCTTGGTCGACTTCGTCGTCGTCGGCCACCGGCGCGGGCACTTCGACACGAAGCCCGCCGTACCCGGGAACGGTGATCTCGGGACGGATCTCGCAGGTGGCGTCGAAACTGACGGGACCCTCGTCGGCACCCGAGGTGATCTCGACCTCCGGGGTAGCGACGAGATCGAGGTCGTGCTCGCGCACGGCGGCGGCCAGGTACTGAGGGATCGAGTCTCGCAGTGCCTGCTCACGAGCCGGCGCAACCCCGATGCGGGCCTCGAGCACCTTGCGAGGGACTTTGCCAGCCCGGAACCCCGGCATCCTCACCTCGTTGGCGAGCTTGCGGAAGGCCCGGTCGATGTCGCGATCGAACTCGGCTTCGTCGACGGTGAGACTGATCTTGACGAGGCGCTTGCCTGGCGCGTCCTCGATGTTTTCGAGCGTGCTTTTCACAGATCGGGGAGCCTATCGGGCAGACTATGCACCTATGCCGTTCTGGAAGCCGCACGCACTCGCCAAGCCGCACGCCACGCAACTCGAACTGCGCATCGGCGACCGGGTTCAGTCCACCGTCGACCTTCCTGCGGGTGTCCCGGCGGGGACGAACGGCAAGGTCGTCCTGGCGAACGGTTTCAACTGGCTGCGGTACCGGGTGCTGTTCACCAACGGCGTCGAGGTGGGCGATCTCGATCACCGCACCATCGAACCCGTGGGTCGTACGGCCAAGCGGCTGGCGAAGACTGCGAAGCGGGCCTGATCAGGACCCGAACGTGGTGCGATCGTGCTCGCGGCGAGCGACGAACACTGCAGCCTCGGTGCGCCGCTCCATGCCCAGTTTGGCGAGCAGTCCGCTGACGTAGTTCTTGACGGTTTTCTCGGCCAGAAACATCTTCTCGCCGATCTGGCGGTTGGTGAGCCCCTGTCCGATCAGATCGAGCACCTCGCGCTCGCGGCCGGTGAGGGTCGCCAGCCGTTGATCCTCGCTCGACGGGTTGCTCAACCTGCGCATGACCCGGCCGGTGACCGCCGGATCGAGCAGGTGTTCGCCCTGGGCGACACGCCGTACGGCGGCCAGGAGTTCGGTGCCCCGAACCTGCTTCAAGACGTATCCCGATGCACCGGCGATGATCGCCTCGAACAGTGCCTCGTCGTCGGAGTACGACGTGAGCATGAGGCACTTCACCTCGGGAAGACGGCTTCGGATCTCACGACACAACTCGACACCGTTGCCGTCGGGTAGCCGCACATCGAGGATCGCCACATCGGGACGAACGGCCATGACTCGCGCAAGACCTGTCTCGACCGAGTCTGCTTCGCCGACGACCTCGAGGTCTCCCGAGGCGTCGAGCAGCGAGCGCACGCCATGGCGCACGACCTCGTGGTCGTCGACCAAGAACACCCGAACGCGCTGCACTTCGTCCATCAGGTCCAGTGTGCCCTGCAGAACACCTCGCGAACAGGGACCTTCGACCCCTTGATCCGGGTAGGGTTCTCAACATGACGAGCGAAGAGCGTGACGCGTCGTCACCCCGAGGAACTCCCACCGTCCAGGCGACGCCACCCTCGGTGGCCTCCTGGGTGGACGAACTCCCCGACGGGCTCTTGATCTGCCGTCCGGACGGCACGATCACGTTGGCCAACCAACAGTTGACCGAGATGTCCGGATGGGATGCCCCCGACCTGGTCGGCAAGAACGTCGACGTCCTCGTACCGGACGCAGTACGCCACACCCATGCCGATCGCCGGGCCGGCTTCGTGGCGGCACACGTCGCCCGGCCGATGGGTCCCGGAATGCAGCTCAGCCTGCTGCGAGCCGATGGCTCGATGGTGCCTGTCGAGATCAGCCTGTCCCCGCTGCACGGCGAGACCGACGGGGTCATCGCCATCATTCGAGATGTGAGCGAGCGGCTCCGCGCCGAAGGGGCGCTGCGAACGACGAGCGAGCTGCTGACGCTGGCCGACGAACGCGAGCGGATCGCCAGGGACCTGCACGACACGGTGCTCCAACGACTGTTCGGACTCGGTCTCGAACTGCAGGCGATCGCCATTCGGACCGACAGCGATCTTGCCAACCGCATCGAGGACGCGGTCGACGAGATCGACCTGATCATCCGGGAGATTCGGACTGCAGTGTTCACCTTCGGTTCTGCAGGCCGTGTGGGCTCGCTCGGTCAGGAACTCTCCACCGTGACAGCCCAGGCCAAGCGAGTGCTCGGCTTCACCCCGCGCCTTCGCCTCGCGGGACCGGTCGAGACGGCAACCACGCCCGAGGTCCGGGCGGAGCTCCTTGCCAGTCTCCGCGAGGCGCTCACCAACGTGGCCCGTCATGCCGGCGCCACGGAAGCCGAGATCGAGCTCGATGCCGATGATCATCTGGTCATGCGGGTACTCGACAACGGACGGGGCATCCCCACAGGGTTCGATGCATCCGGAGGCAACGGACTGCGCAACATGACCGAGCGCGCACGACGCCTCGGTGGCGGCTGTTCGATCACCGCTCGACCTGACCGCGGAGCCGAACTCCGTTGGTGGGTTCCCGTCACCCACTGATCCGCCGGTTCGGCCTGACCGAGCGGACGGTCCTGATCGAGCGGCGTTCGTGTGACCGGCATCACCCAACGCCGGGACTTTGGTCCCGAACCGTCATGCCCTAGGGCACTCTCCAGCGAAAACCGGTCTTCATAGGATTTCGGCACTATGAGCAGACAAGACCGGTCCATCGTCGGGTGGGGAGCGTTCGTCGTGGCGATCGCTGCCCTGTGCATCGCCCTGTTCGGGCTTGGTGACAGCGGGTCATCGAGCGCCAGCGGCGAGTCGGGCGGCGAGGCAACGGCACCCGCCGTGATCGACGTGGTGCTCAAGGAATGGGCGATCGAGCCGTCCATGATCAAGGTCCCCGCTGATGGCGCCACCCTCCGCGTCATCAACGAGGGAACCATGGTCCACAACCTGGCGATCCCCTCGCTCGGCGTGAAGACACCCGACCTCCAGGCGGGCGAATCGGCCGAGATCGAGGTCGCCGGGACTGCTGGCAGCTACGACGCCCTCTGCGAGATCGCCGGCCATGCGGCCAGCGGCATGACCGCAATGCTCCAGATCGGTGACGCCAGCATGGGCGCAGGCGAGACCGGTGGACGCATGGACTGGCAGGTGATGGACCAGATGATGAAAGACGTCGCCCTGAAGTTCCCGGCTGCGACCGAGGGCAAGGGCGGCCAACTGCTCGAACCGCGACTCGAGGACGGTTGGAAGGTGTACGACATCGTCACCTCCGAGGTGAAGTGGGAGATCGAGCCCGGAGTCTTCGTCGACGCCATGGCCTACAACGGCGTCGTGCCAGGCCCCGAGATCCGGGTGCAGGTCGGCGACAAGGTGCGCGTCAACCTGAAGAACGAGATGCTCGAGTCGACCGACATCCACTTCCACGGCGTTCGTGTCCCGAACTCGATGGACGGCGTCGACCCCTACACCCAGGACGCCGTGCCACCTGGCGAGTCGTTCGTGTACGAGTTCGAGGCGGTCGAGCCGGCGATCGGCATCTACCACTCTCACCACAATGCGCAAGAGCAGGTCCCGAACGGACTGTTCGGTGGATTCATCATCGAGCACCCCGACGCCGCTGCCACCGGTGGCGCCATGCCCATCCCGGAGTACCTGCAAGAGAAGGGTTACACCAAGGTGGACAAGGAAGTCACCATGGTGTTGAACGATGCGGGCACGATCGGCCTGAGCCTGAACGGCAAGAGCTTCCCGGCCACCGAGGCGTACACGCTCCGCAAGGGCCAGGTCATGATGGTCCACTACATGAACGAGGGCCTGACCGCCCACCCCATGCACCTGCACCAGCCGGTCGGCTGGGTGGTCGCGAAAGACGGCACGCCGCTCGACTTCCCCATGCCCGGCGACACCGTCAACGTCGCACCAGGAGAGCGCTACTCGGTGCTCTACAAGGCCACCGACGAAGGCGTCTGGGCCTGGCACTGCCACATCCTCACCCATGCCGAAGGCCCGGAGGGCTTCTTCGGCATGGTCACGGCGCTCGTCGTCGAGAACTGACCTGTCGAGCACCATGTCGACGATCGGCCGGTCAGCGATTCGGCGCTGCTGTGACACCACGACGCGTCGTCGCCTCCTGA
>JBDKIV010000201.1:0-6720 GCA_039796935.1 Actinomycetota bacterium
GATCGTCGTCATGTTCATCGCCTCCCCATGGCTCGCCGCCAACGCTAACCCGGATCGGTCACTCCGGTCGACCGATCGTTCGTTACCCCGGTGCGACGGCTCGCAGCACACCTCGGGTGCCAGTGCCCGACACGAGCCGCGAGCGAAGGAGCCGCACATGAACGACGACGCCACGACGATTCGACGGTCGAACCATCTCACCCGTGCCCAGAAGTACCGCGCCATCGGCATGGTGGTCGGTGCCGCCGTTGCCGACGCACTCGGCGCGCCGTTCGAGTTCCGGCCGGCGGGCACCTACCGCAACCGCTTCCCTGCCCCGGTCATCGGCGCGAGCGGCGAGATGATCGGCGGTGGCGGGTTCGGATGGGCGCCGGGCGAGTTCACCGACGACACCCAGATGGCCGTGGCACTGGCCGAGGCGATCCTCGACGCCGACGGCTACGACCCCGACGTCGTGTGGACGTGGTTCCGGGCGTGGGCGGCCACGGCGAACGACGTCGGCGTGACCACCCGTGGCTCGCTGTCGTACGCCGACTGGCGCGACGTGCCCCGTCACGGAGGGCGTGGTGCGGGCAACGGCGCACTGATGCGCTCGTTCGTCCTCGCCGCTGCGCTGCTCGACGAGCACGACGACGTCGTTCGCGACATCGTGCTGAGCCACGCCGCGCTCACCCACTCCGACCCCGCTGCCGGCTGGGGCGCATGGATCGCCGTCGAGATGTGTCGCCTCGCCATTCGCGGCGGCGACCCGCTCGAGATCGTCGGCGACCTCGTGACGGCACTGCCCGACGACGTTCGCGACGGGTTCGAGTCGCTGTTGTCGCCCGACTGGAACCCCGACCACGAGCACCCCTCGAACGGATCGGTGTGGGGATGCCTGGCCGAGGCCGTGTGGGCCCTGCGGACCACGACCACCTTCGAGGACGCCGTCGTCGCCGCGGTGAATCTCGGCGGCGACGCCGACACCGTCGGCTGTGTGACGGGAGCACTGGCCGGGGCCGTCCACGGCGTGCAGCAGATTCCGAGCCGGTGGGCGACCTACGTGAACGGTTCGATCGACACTCCCCACGGTCGCCGCGAGTACGACGGTGCAGCACTGCAACGCCTGACACGACAGTTGCTCGGTCTGGGGGATCGCACCGACGGCCCGCCCGAGGTGGCGGCCGGACCACACCAGATCGAGCCCGGCCTGTACGCGGCCGACCTCCTCGGCGCCAGCACCGCTCCGACCGACTGGGCCGTGGTCTCGCTGTGTCGCACCGGAACGACGTTCGCCGGTCACCCCGTTCGTCGGCAGCTGTTCCTGATCGACCAGCCCGGCGACCACAACCACGCCCTGCGCGCCGCGGTCGACGACGCGGTCCGCTCCATCGACGCCTTCGTGGCCGAGGGCCGCACGGTGCTGGTGCACTGCCACGGTGGTCGCAGCCGCACGGGTCTGGTGCTGAAGGCATGGAAGATGCGCCGCGACGGGCTGACCGAACGCGAGGCGCACGCATGGCTCGCCGCCCGCTGGGAGCGCTATCACGACGACAACCCCACGTTCGTCGAGATGCTGCGCACCGAGTGGCACGCAGCCGAGCAGTGAGTCCGTCCGACGAATAGTGTCCGGGCCGTGACTGGCACACCGCTCGGGCGACATCACGGAGGGGCGGGGTGACCGAGGCGGCACGGATCGTGCCGCTGACCGGGCTGCACCACCTGGCGCCCGTGCTGGCCGCCTGGCATCACGCCGAGTGGGGTCACCTCTACCCCGACGACGTGTGGAACCACGCGATCGCCGTGCGCGAGTTCGCGACGATGGCCGACCCCGGTTCGCGCGACCAGACCTGGGTCGCATTCGACGGTGACGACCGAGACGGCGCCGCCCTGCTGGGCTCGGTGTCGCTGCTGGCCACCGACGACCTGGCCGGGTTCGAGCACCTCACACCGTGGCTCGCCAGCCTGTTCGTCACGCCGACCGCACGGGGCTGGGGTGTGGCGGCTGCCCTCGTCGACGAAGTGCTGCGCACGGCACGCGCCGACGGACACGACGTCGTCCACCTCTTCACCTCGGGACAGCAGCGGTACTGGGCCGACCGAGGTTGGAGCGTGGTGGCCGCCGTCGACACCGAAGGACACCCGGCAACGGTGATGGCGCGCAGCACCCATCCGCGTGGGGCACGGCGCGCGGTCTGCTCGACGTGGTGCAGCGACCCCGACCACCAGGGCGCCTACTCGCACCTGCGCGCCAACGGCACGCCCGCACATCGCGAGCGGCTCGCCCAGCAGATCCTGCCCGGCCTGTGGTTCGCCGGCGAGGCCACCTCTGCGGCATACCCGGCCACGATGCACGGCGCATGGCTGTCGGGGGAACGTGCCGCCGACCAGGTGCTCGCCAGCTCGGTGCTCGCCGACCCGGCGGCGTCTCGCGTGGCCGTGATCGGCGCCGGTCTGGCAGGGCTGGCGGCCGCCCGGCGACTGCAGGCCGAGCACCGACAAGTCGTCGTGATCGAGTCGAAATCCGTTGCCGGTGGCCGCATCGTGTCCGACCGCTCCACCGGCGCCGCGCTCCCACTGGGCGGCGCCTGGCTGCACGGCGACCAGGGGCACCCGCTGCGCGATCTCGTCTCGACCGTGCCCGAGCCGTGGGACCGGCCGGCGTTCTTCGTCGCCGGTATCGGCCGGATCGGCACCGACGACACGGCAGCGGTCACCGCCGCGTACGAGATGCTCCACCGCGCCTTCGCCGACGCCGAACCCGGGGTCACCGTCGCGACCGTCGTCGAACGGACGCTCGCCGATGCAGCGCTTCCTCCGCTGGTACGCGACACCGTGACGGCATGGATCACCGCCGAGTGCGAGGGCCTGTACGGCGCACCGTTGGACGAGATGCCGGCCAACGGGGGCTACGAACCGTTCGAGTTGCCGGGCGGCGACCACCTCGTCACCTCCGACCTCGGTGCCCTCGCCGAACACCTCGCCGCCGGGCTCGACGTGCGTTTCGAGCGACGCGTCGGACACCTGCGGGCCGATGGCCCTCGCTGGTGCGTCGACGACGATCTGGTCGTCGATGCCGTCATCGTCACCGTGCCCATCGGTGCGCTGGCCGCCGGACGGATCGCGTTCAGCCCCACCCTTCCCGACGACGTGCGACGAGCCGTCGCCTCCATCGGGAGCGGCCCGATCGCCAAGGTGTTCGCCACCTTCGACACGGTCTGGTGGCCCGACGATCGACCATTCCGTCTCGCCGGCAGCGAACGGATCGGCACGTTCGTCGACATGTCGGCCACAGCCGGTCGGCCGACCCTGGTCGGCTTCGCGGTCGGCGAGCATGCGCGAGCGGTCGAGCACCTGGGCGAACACGAACTGTGCCGCCTCGTCGACCGAGAACTCGCCGTGCTCGACCGCGACGACCGCCTGCGGTACGGGTGCCGCCGGGGCATCGACGACTAACGTGAGGGGTCTTCGCCCGGGTCCACCGGCGAAGGTCGACGAGGGTGTCCCGTACCGACGGTCGCAAAGACGGGCTCGAGGAGACGGTGATGGCCTGGTTGGTGTTGGTGGTCGCGGGTCTGTTGGAAGCGGCCTGGGCCTCGGTCCTGCCCGCCACGCGCGGGCTCACCCGTCCGTGGCCGACCGCGCTGTTCGTGGTGCTGTTGGCAGCCAGCATGATGGGTCTGGCCCGAGCGACCGAGTCGATCCCCATCGGCACCGCCTACGGGGTGTGGGTCGGCATCGGTGCCGTCGGTGCGGTCGTCGTCGGCGTGGTGGCCCACGACGATCCCCTCACGATGTGGCGCGTGTTCTTCCTCGTGCTGCTGGTCGCCTCGATCATCGGTCTGAAGGTGACCCACGGCGGATGAGGCCTCGGCCCGAGCGGCTCGCCCCCTCAGCGGGTGACGCGACGCGGCGGCTCGTCGATGATCGCGATCGCCGCGGCGCGGACATCGCCGCGCAGACCGCGCAGGCCCGGCCGATTGCTCCGCCCGTAGCCGAGGAAGAGACCGGCGCCATCGATCAGCGAGGCGATCAGTGCTGCACGGCGGAGCGCCTCGCTGCGCCCCAGGCCGGGGTGGATCGAGCGGAGCCAACCGGCGACGCTCTCGACGAGTTGGTCGTCCTGGCGGCGCTGCGTCTCGCGCGTGGTCTCGTCGTCGTACGCGCTCAGGGTGAACAGCTGCCAGAAGATCTTCACCTCTTCACGTTGCTGCGATGCGAACCAGTAATCGATCATCCGGATCAGCGCGTCGCGCGGTGTGGGAGCACCTTCGGCGGCCGCCGTCGCCCCCGCCGACCAGGTGGACGCCCATTCCGAACAGACCGCCTCGAGCAGCGAAGCCCGCGTGGGGAAGTAGTACTGCAGGTTGCCGATGCTCATCCCCAGCTCGCGGGCGACGTTGCGGAACGACATCCCCTCGGCGCCGAACTCGACCAGGAGCCGGGTGGCGGTGGCGAGGATCCGGGCGCGGGTCGCCTCGCCCCGATCACCCTTCGCAGGGCGGCGAGTCGCAACGGTCTCGGCAACCGCGCGCTTGGGTGTGGACGCAGCGCGGGGTGTCATGCGCGGGCAGCAGCGGGGGCACCGAGTCGGTCGAGCACGTTGCGCGTGATGCGCTCGACGAACACGTTGTGCCGGTCGAGACCCACCACCCAGTCCGTCGTCCCGGCCACGAACACCGTTCCGTCACCCGGTCCGTCACCTCTGTCGTAACTCGCCATCATCGCTGCACCGTAGCGCGGGTGCCTCACACCCTCGTGCTCGTCGAGGCGCCATTCGGGCGAGTCGGGCACGTTCGATTCGGCATTCATCATCGGAACGGTCCCACCGAAGTGGTCCTCCTCGTGACGGATCCCCGGGCACATGCCGATGATCCGCAGACTCTCGGGAGCCCCGTCGCGGCCGGTCGCGTACGGCAGGCCGTCGTGCATCGTGTAGTGGCATCCGTCCACCTCGTACCGGACGATGCAGTCGGGCCGCCCACCGACGAGATCGCCGTAATAGAGGTCGGTTCCGTCGAGGCTCCAGTGCCACGGACGGTAGATGGTGAACCCGGCGCTCGAACGTGGGGCGGCGCCGCCGTACATCACGTGCACGATGCCGCTGCCCGTCAATCCGAACGTCGATGCCGCGGGCCATCCAACGGTGGGTGAGTCCCACAGGTCGGTGGTCCGCTCGGGGCGGTCACTCGCTGCCACAGGGTCGGTGACGGAGTTCTTGTGCACGACGAACGTGCTGCCCTCGTCCTCCATCCGGATCTGCCACAGCATGTTGCCGGCGAAGCGCGCGTGGTTGCCGCCGGCATCGAGCTGCCGTTCGAAGGCCTCGCGCATCTCCCAGCTCATGTACTCGTCGTGGCCGGCGACGATCGAGCACCGGTACGGGACGAGGGCGTCACGGTCGGCGTGCAGGTCGTGCAACGTGAGGTAGTCGAGCGTGTAGCCCTGCTGCTCGGCCCACCGGACGAACAGCCGTCCGTAGAGCGCCCAGCTCGAGTCGCCATAGTCACGGGCGTACCCGTGATGGTGGGCCCACGCGTGCTGCGGGTAGTGGGGCATCTCGAAGGGTGCGAGCTCTCCGGCGTAGCCGGCGCGCGGAGCGCCGAGCGGCAGGCGCACCATGCCGCGCGCCCACGGTCGGCGCAACGACGTGCGCGGACACGGCACCCGGTCACGCGGCGTGGATTCGGGCCCGTGATAGCAGTTGCCACCGCCCCAGTCGTTGTAGGCGCACATCGTCGCCGTCGAGACGACGAACACGAGCGAGGTGTCTGCCGCGGGCACCCTGGCGCGAACGACGAAGAAGTGTTCGCTCTCGACGATCGCACCGTCATCGTCGGTCACGCGCACCACGACGACGTAGAAGCCCGACCGCCAGTCGTCACCCACCTCGACCTGGAGGGCGACCGGCCAGTCGCACCCGACGACGTTGGCGTCGATGGGTGTCTGCCCGACCGTTCCCCGCACGTCGTCACGGCGATACACCGTTTCGGGACGCACGCCGTCACGGACGATCTCGACCGCGAACGTCGGTCGGTTCGTGTGCACGTGCAGATCGACGCGGTCGCCCGCCACGTACGACATCCGTGGCGTGTAACACCAGATCTCGGACACCGCCGGATCACCGAGCGGTCGCTCGTAGCCCCAGTCGACGTGGAAATCGCTGTTCGGCGGCCGGTCACCCGGGATCATGCGTGGTTGACGGTGCACCGATGGTGTGTCGTTCATGGGTTCGACCTCGACGTGGGTGGAGACACGGATGTGCCGGGGGCGCTCGACGTGGCACGCACCTCGGGCGCGACGTGACAGGCGACCCGGTGCTCGACACCGCCGAGCACCGGAGCCTCGGTGAGACAGCGGGCGACACGAAGCGGGCAGCGTGGCGCGAATCGGCAGGCCGGGTCGGCCGGTGACCCGGCGGGTAGCTCGTCGACGGCCGGCGGCCTGGGGCCGAGCGGCACACCGAGACGTGGCACCGACTCGAGCAGGGCACGCGTGTACGGATGACTCGCTTGGCCGAACAGCGCATCGGTGGGGGCCTCTTCCACCACCTGTCCGCGGTACATCACGAGCACCCGGTCACAGATGCTCGACATGACGGCGAGGTCGTGTGAGATGAAGACCATCGTCACGTGGAGTCGCCGCCTGAGGTCGCGGAGCAGGTTGATGATCGATGCCTTCACCGAGACGTCGAGCGCCGAGACGGCCTCGTCGGCGATCAACACCTCGGGCTCGGCGGCC
>JBDKIV010000202.1:0-16116 GCA_039796935.1 Actinomycetota bacterium
TCTCGGCCGAGCTGCCGTAGCGAACCTCCACCTGGTGCCCGGTGGCCTCTTCGAACTGATCGACGAGCGGCTGGAGCAACGACTCGTTCCGGCCGCTGTACACCGTGAGCGGACCATTCGATTCCTGGTCGTCACCGCATGCTGCAAGGGTGAGAGCGACCAGACCGACCGATGTGAAGGCGACTCTTCGCCAGAGTTGTGTTGTCTTCATCGGCTCATGATAGGCACACCTAACATATTTCGGTCAAGGTGATTGTCATCGGTTTCGCGACGGCGGTGACGGGTAGTCCCCGACCGATCACCTCCAGCCGGAAGGGCAGTACATCATGAACGACGACCGGGTCGATGCCGTCGCACTGCTCGTGCGCCAGCACGAGCAGATTCGCGACCTCCTCGATCAGATCGAGCTGGCGACACCCTCGACGCGCCGCTCGGCCTTCGAACCGCTCGTCCGGCTGCTGGCCGTTCACGAGACCGCCGAGGAGATCGTCGTGCATCCCGTCGTGCGACGCTGCGGCCCCGAGGGCGAGGCAGTCACTCGCGCTCGCCTCGCCGAAGAGGACAGTGCGAAGAAGCTGCTGGCGGCGCTCGAGCGCCTCGATCCGGCATCGGTCGACTTCATGCACCTCTTCGATGCCTTGCGGACCGCGGTCCTGCGCCACGCCCAGCTCGAGGAACGCGAGTGCTTCCCACTGCTCACCCAGACCGTCGACCCCGATCAGCTGACGACGATGGCCGCGGGCCTCCGACTCGCCGAGTCGGTCGCCCCCACCCACGCACACGCGGGCGCCCCCGAGAGCGCCATCGGCAACGTCACCGTCGGCCCGTTCCTCGCGATGGCCGACCGTGTGAGGGATCTGTTCCGCAGCCGGTCCTGAACCAGCCGCGACGGTAACGTCGCCCGGGTGAGCGCCGAACGCGACGACGCACCAGGACCCACCGTCAGCGGACGGCTCGGGCGCGGCTACCGCTCGCTCTTCGTCGCGACGACCGTGTCGAACCTCGGTGACGGCATGTCGTCGATCGCTGCACCGTGGCTCGCATCGGCCATCACCCGCCAACCGCTGCTCGTCGCACTCGTGGTGGTCGCCCAGCGGCTGCCATGGCTGGCATTCACCCTGATCGCCGGGGTCATCACCGATCGGGTCGACCGCCGTCGCGCCATGGTCGCGATGGACCTCGTCCGCTTCGCGATCACGATGGTCGTCGCCGTCGCCGTGCTCGGAGCGCAGGGCACGCTCCCCGGGCCCGACGACACCACGACGGTGACCGGTACCCGCCTGGGGCTGTACAGCCTCGTGCTCGTCGCGACGCTGCTGCTCGGCACGGCCGAGGTACTCCGAGACAACTGCGGGCAGACCCTGATGCCGTCGCTGGTCGCGCCCGAACAACTCGAGAAGGCGAACGGCCGGATGTGGGCCGCCGAGGGCGTGGCGAACACCTTCGTCGGACCGCCGCTCGGGTCACTGCTGCTGATCGCAGCGTTCTCCCTGCCGTTCTTCGTCGATGCCGCGAGCTTCTTCGTCGCCGCCGCGCTGTTGGCATCGATCCCCGGCACGTTCCGGCCGTCTCGACCCGCCCGGCCCGACGGCGGCACGACCAGTTGGACCGCGGAACTGCGCGAAGGTCTGCGCTGGTTGTGGGACCACGATCTGCTTCGACCCATGGCCATCATCCTCGGGGTGATGAACTTCGCCACCACGCTGAGTGCAGCCACGCTCGTGCTGTTCGGCCAGGAGGTCCTCGGGCTCGGCCCGCTGATGTTCACCGTGCTCACCTTCGGGTACGCGGTCGGCGGAATCGTCGCCGGCACGTTCTCGTCTGCCGTGTCACGTCGGCTCGGAGCCGGCACCTGCCTTGCGCTCACGCTCGTCGGCACCGCTGTCGTGTCGCTCCTGATCGGTCTTGCGCCAGGCTGGCCGGTCGTGATGGTCCTGTTCGGTGTCACCTCCCTGCTCGGCACGCTCTGGAACGTGATCACGGTGAGCCTCCGCCAGACGATCATCCCGTCGCACCTGCTCGGCCGGGTCAACAGCGTCTACCGCTTCCTCGCCTGGGGAATGATGCCCCTCGGAGCCGCTGTCGGCGGTCTGATCGTGCTGGTGGTCGAGCGGGTCACGAGCCGCGACTGGGCGCTCCGCTCGGTCTGGTTCGCCGACGCCCTGATCCACGTGGTGCTGTTCGCCGTCGGCCGACGTCTGCTCACCACGTCCCGGATCGAGCGGGCGCGTACCGACGCCGCCGTCGCCACCACGACCTGATCGACCGGGACCGACCGGCAGCCCTCGCCGTCCAGCACCTGCCACAAGGCCCTTGCGGACCTCCATCCAGGTGCGACACTGGGGACGTGGACGACGACCGGACCCCGACACGATCGTGGGGAACCAGTGTCGTCCTGGCAGACGGTGCCGTCGGCTACGTCCGCGCCATCACACCGGCCGACTCACCGTTGCTCTTGGCGTTCCACGAGCGTCAGCCCCGGGAGAACTTGTACCGCAGGTTCTTCTCGCCGAAGCCGACCCTCACCGCATCCGAACTCGAGCACTTCACCGACGTCGACTTCGTCGACCGTGTCGCGCTGGTACTCGAGGTCCACGGCGAGTTCGTCGCCTGGGCCAGCTACGAGCGGTGGCCGGGACGAGACGATGCGGACGTCGCATTCATGGTCGACGAACACCAGCGGGGAAAGGGCATCGCGATGCTGCTCCTCGAGCACCTCGCCGCCATCGCCCGCTCGAACGGGATCCATCGCTTCACCGCGGATGTGCTGGCCGACAACCGTCCCATGCTGAGCGTGTTCGCCAAGGCCGGCTGGCCGGTCCGGCGGCACTTCGACAGCGGCGTGATGGAACTCGAGTTCCCGCTCGACGACACCGAGCACTTCGTCGACTCCGTCGAACACCGCGAGCACCGCGCCGACAGCCGATCCGTGGCACGGCTCCTCCTGCCGCGTTCGATCGCCGTCGTCGGGGCCTCCGACCGGCCCGGTTCGATCGGGAACGAGATCTGGCGCAACACCTGCGCCCGCGCCACGCTGCCGGTGTATCCGGTGAACCCCCGCCACGCCACGGTCGGGGGCCGACTCGCCTTCGGGTCGGTGCTCGACATCGACGACGACGTCTGGCTCGCGGTCATCGCCTCGCCGGCCCACACCCTGCCCGACGTGATCGACCAGTGCATCGCCAAGCGGGTCCGTGGGGCAGTCGTCATCTCCGCGACCGACGGCAGTGACGTGGACGTCGGCGCACTCGTCGCGCACGCTCGCCGCAACGGGATGCGGATCATCGGGCCGGCCAGCATGGGAATCGCATCGAGCCGCGCCGACGGCGTCCGAGCGGCACTGGTCCCGATCGAGCTCAGGCCGGGTGGCATCGCCATCTCGATGCAGTCCGGCTCGCTCGGGGCGTCGGTCCTGCAGGCGGCCGACCGTCTGGCGATGGGGTTCTCGTGGTTCGTGTCGCTCGGGGCGAAGAGCGACGTCTCGGGCAACGATCTCCTCCAGTTCTGGGAGGACGACGACCTGACGAAGGTCATCGCGATCTACACCGAGACGTTCGGGAACCCACGCAAGTTCGCCCGCATCGCCCGCCGGGTGGCGCGTCGCACCCCCATCGTCGCGGTGCGCACCGGCGTGGCGGCGATCGGCAGCGCCAGCGACGCCATCTATCAGCAGGCGGGGGTGATCGAAGTCCCGACCGTGCGCGAGATGCTCGACACCACACGCGTGCTCGCCACCCAACCCGTACCCGCGGGTCCGCGGGTGGCGGTCATCACGAACTCTCGAAGCCCGGGGGTGCTGGCAGGAGCAGCGCTCGCGGGCGAGGGGCTGCAGGTCGTCGAGCCACCCGTGCAGCTCGACTGGACGAGCGGCATCGACGAATTCGAGCGGGTTGTCGCTGCCGCACTCTCGTCGTCCGACATCGACGCCCTGGTCGTCATCCATGCTCCCCCGCTGGCGTCGGCCGAGCACCCGGGCGCGCAGATCGAACGTGCCTCTGCCGGGTCGACCAAGCCGGTCATCGCCGTGCTGCTCGGCCGTGACGACGGGCCGGTGGTCGACGGTGCGCTCGTACCGGCGTTCTCGTTCCCCGAACCCGCGGCAGCGGTGCTCGGCCGTCTCGCCCGGTACCGCCGGTGGCTCGACACCGAAGCCGGTGCCGAGATCGGAGTGCCGGACGGGGTGGACGCCGAGGCCGCGGCGCGAGTGCTCGACGACATCGTCGACAGAGGAGCCACCACGGCGTCGTGGCCCGAGGCGGCTGCAATCCTCGCTGCGTACGGAGTCGGCGTTCCTGCCACGGTGACCACGTCGTTCGCCCATGCCGATGCCATCGTCGAAGCAGCGCGCGAGATCGGGCATCCGGTCGGCCTGAAGGCTTCCGTCCGCCTGCCGGGCAGGTCTGCAGCCTCGGGCGTGGCCCTCGACCTCCATGACGACGATGCGGTTCGCGATGGCGTCGACATGATGCGCGACCGCTTGGGCGACCGAGCCGATTCGATCATCGTGCAGCGGATGGTCCCACCCGGCGTCGATGTGCGCATCCAGTGCACCGCCGACGCGCGCCTCGGCCCGATCATCACCGTCGGTCTGGGAGGGGTCCATGCCGACGCGATCGGCGACCACGGCAGCCGTCTGGCGCCGCTGTCACGTCCTGCCGCCGAGAACCTGGTGAGTGCCTCGCTCGCCGGAGCAGCGCTCCGCTCGGACGGGATCCCGATCGACTCGCTCGTCGACACGGTCGTCCGGCTGAGCCACCTCGTCTACGACCAGCCTCACATCGACACCATCGACCTCAATCCGGTCGTCGTCAGCTCGGCCGGCAGTCACGCCGTCGACGTGTCGATCGGCGTCGCTGCGACCGCGCCGCCCGAAGCGCCACTGCGACAGTTGCTCTGACGACGTGACGCCCGCACACACTCCCCTGGCTGCCCGACCGCCGAGCGACGACCCCGCGGTGGTTCGACGCACACAGGTCCTCGACCTCGTCCGCGCCGTTCCGGCGGGCGTCCTCTTGCCGATCGAGACCACGGTCGTACTCACCATCGCCATCCGCGAGTTCGACGCACCCGGATGGGCGAAGGGCCTCATCGCAGCATCGTCGGGCGTCGGCATGCTGTGCGCTCCGGCGATCACGGCTGCCGTTCGCCGCAACGGCCGGTCGACCATGTCCGCGGCGGGCGCCGTCGCGCTGATCGGCGCGGTCGGCTTCGTGGTCAGCAGCTCGGGACCCCTGGCCCTGCTGGTGGTCGGCGCGATCATCGGGATCGCTGCGATCAGTGCCCCCATCCCGCTCGTCACCACGATGTACGAGCGGAACTTCGCCGCACACGACCGGGGTCGACGCGTGGGGCGAGGGATGTCGCTCCGGGTCGCCGTCAGCGCCGTGTCGGGACTGGCCATGGGCGCGCTGCTGACAGCGGTACCGGCAGCGTGGCGGTTCGTCATGCTCGGCGCAGCCGTGGCGATGACTGCGCTCGCCTGGTCGTTCAGGCACACACCGTCGGAACCGCTCGCGAACTCTGCGGGCACGACGGCGACGGCAGCGGCGGGAGGGGCGACAGCGGCGGGAGGGGCGGTACCCGCGGTGCTGCCGCACTTCCACCTGCTCCGGCACGATCAGCGGCTCCGACTCACCTTGACGGCGTGGATGTTCATGGGGTTCGGCAACCTCATGCTGCTTCCCTTGCGGGTGGAGTTCCTCGCCAGCCCCGACTACGGGATCGATGCGGACCCGACCACGATCACGCTGCTGACCGTTGCCATCCCGTCACTGGTTCGGCTGTCGTGCCTGCCTGCGTTCGGCCGACTCTTCGATCGCATGTCGTTCTTCTCGGCGCGCATCATGGTCAACCTGTTCTTCGCCCTCTACATCGCCGCGTTCTTCTCGGGTTCGACGATGGCCGGGTTGGTCATCGGGGCGATCGTCCTCGGAGTCGCGAGCGCCGGGGGCGACCTCATGTGGACGCTGTGGGTCACCAAGTTCGCGCCACCGGGCCAGGTCGCCGACTACATGGGCTTGCACACGTTCTTCACGGGTGCGCGTGCCGTCGTGGCGCCGCTACTGGCGTTCTACGTCGTCGGTCGGATGGAGTTGGCGGCGGTCGCCTGGATGGCAGCCGGGCTGATCATGGTCGCCTCGCTGCTGCTCGTACCGCAGGCTCGTCTCGAGCACCGACGCGCGGTCAGGTGAGTCGGACGCGTCTGACGGTCTGCCGCCCCGAGGATGACCGTCGTACGCTGAGGACGTGAGCAACACCGCACCATCACGTCGTCGACCTCGTCTGGGTATCCAGTTGCCCGAGGTCGAGCGCGTGGTCCGGTGGCCGGAGTGTCTGCGCATGGCACGGGCGGCGGAGGAGGTCGGCTTCGACTCCCTCTGGCTCGGCGATCACCTGCTGTATCGAGGTGACGGCCGAGCCGAACGCGGCCCGTGGGAGGTCTTCACCTCGCTCGCCGCGCTGGCTGCCGTCACCGAGCGGATCCACCTCGGCCCGCTGGTGGCGTGCACCGCGTTCCACCCGCCCGGCCTGATCGCGAAGATGGCCGCCTCGATCGACGAGATCAGCGAGGGGCGGTTCGTGCTCGGGCTCGGCGCCGGCTGGAACCGCACCGAGTTCGATGCGTTCGGCCTGCCGTACGACCGCCGGGTCGAGCGCTTCGGCGAGGCCTACACGATCATCGAGGGACTCCTGTCGGGACGCAGGGTCTCGCACGCTGGGCGCCACTGGTCGGCAGACGACGCCGTGCTGCTCCCCCCGTCGATGCGACCGTCCGGTCGTGCGCCGATCATGGTGGGCAGCAACGGCGAACGTGTGCTGCGGATGACCCTGCCCAGCGCCGATGCGTGGAACACCTGGTTCACCGACTTCGGCAATCGGCCGGAGCGCTTCGCCGACCTCACCGAGCGGGTGACCCGGCTGGCAGCCGACGTAGGACGTGACCCCGGCACCGTCGACCGCAGTGCGTGCGTGCTCGTCGTGGTCGACCGCAGCGCCGACGAGCGGCCGATCGAACCCGATGTCCCCCCGATCGAGGGAACCACCGCACAGATCGCCGCCGCACTGCTCGAACTGGCCGATGCCGGCGCCGACGAGATCATCATCGTCGCGAGCCCGATCGACGAGCGGTCGATCCGACGCCTCGGCGAGGTGGTCGCGTCGATCCGGGGGTGAACGACCGGCGACGGGTCTAGCGGAACAGGTCGCGGCTCTGGTCGCGCAGCACCGGTGCGATCTCTGCCGTGTCATCCAGTTCGAAGTCGAAGCCGCGGATGACACCGACGGGCACTCGGGACACGTTGCCCTTCACCAACTCGGCCGCGCCCGCCAGTTCGTCAGCGGTGCAAATTGCCTGGACCTTGAACTCGTGGCCGTGCGGGTCGACCTGCCCGATGTAGCTCAGGATCGGTTGGATGCCCGCCACACCGATGGCGATGTCGGTCTGCCCCTCGCGCCACGCCCGTCCGAAGGTGTCCGAGACGATCACGGCTGCATCCACACCCCCGGCCCGGAGGCCCTCCCGAATCCGCCTGGCGGACGCATCGGGGTCGACCGGCAGCAGCACGACCCTGCCATGCGCACCGCTGCTCGACTGGTCGATACCGCTGTTGGCGCACACGAACCCGTGGTGGGTCTCGGTGATCAGGATCGGGCCCAACTGACGCACCACTCGCTTCGACTCGCGTAGCACCAACTCGGTGACCGCGGGGTCCTTGTCCCACGGCAGCGACCAGTCGCGAGCGAAACGGGACGGCTCGACCTCGGCGAGTTCGACGATCCGACCCTCTGCCTTCGACACGATCTTCGACGTGACGACGACGACATCGCGATCTGCCAGCGGGCAGCCCGCCGATGCCGCGGCCTCGAGCACGAGCGAGGCCAGGTCGGCCCCGGGCTCGATCTCGGGAAGGCCGGGAACTCCGAAGATCTGCAATGGCATGCGTCCGAGCCTGTCAGGCCGGCAACGTCGCGAGGAAGTCGAGGATCGCTGCGTTGACGGGCTCGGGATGGGTCAGGTTGGCAGCGTGAGCCCCGGGCACCTTCACCACGCCGCCGCACCCGCTCAGCCCGTCGGCGAGCACCTCGGCCAACTCCATCTCGATCGCCGTGTCGCCCGTGCCGTGCACCACCAGCGTCGGCACCGTGATCTCGCCGAGGCGCGGCGTGACATCGTCGCGGGTCAAGAGACACCGACCGGGCTCGACGATCGACTCCTTCGGGCGCGCCTGCCACTTCGCGATCCAGCGCTCGTTCTCTCCGGGTTGATCGATGATGATCGAGGCCACGACCGCCGCGAGTTCGTCGACGGCGCCCACGCTCGCCCACGTGTCGATCATCCCCTGGTACGCCGCGACCTTGTCGGGATGCTCGGCCCCCGCCTGGGTGTCGAGGAGGATCAACGCCCTCACCCGCTCGGGCGCCAGCAACGCCACCCGCAACGACAGGAAGCCTCCCTGGCTCATGCCACCGATCACTGCCGTGTCGATCCCGAGGTGGTCGAGCAGGGCGACGCAGTCACGGGCGGAGTCCCAGTACGAGAACTCACGACCGTCGAACAGGGTCTGGCCGAAGCCACGCTCGTCCCACGTGATCACCCGGTACTGGCTGCGCAATGCCTCGACCTGCGGCGCGAACATCTCGTGGTCCATCAGGAATCCGTGGGCCAGCACCACCGGCGGGCCATCGCCGCCGGTGTCCTGGAACCAGATCTGTTGACCATTGATGGCGGCGTGAGGCATGAAACGACGCTAGTCGGCCAGAATGACCGGCATGACCGAACCGACCGTGAGCGAACTCTTCGACCCCCAGGCCTGGCAGACCGTCCCCGGCTTCGAGTTCGACGACATCACCTACCACCGCAGCGTCGAGCACGGCACCGTACGCATCGCGTTCAACCGACCCGAGGTGCGCAACGCCTTCCGCCCTCGAACCGTCGACCAGCTCTTCACCGCCCTCGATCATGCCCGGATGACGACCGACGTCGGCTGCGTGATCCTCACCGGGAACGGACCGTCACCACGGGACGGGGGCTGGGCGTTCTGCAGCGGCGGCGACCAGCGCATCCGCGGCAAGGACGGGTACAAGTACGCCGACGGCGACACGGCCGACACGGTGCAGGCCGGGCGAGCCGGACGACTCCACATCCTCGAGGTGCAACGCCTCATCCGCTTCATGCCGAAGATCGTCGTCTGCGTCGTCCCCGGATGGGCGGCCGGTGGCGGCCACAGCCTGCACGTGGTCAGCGACCTCACCCTCGCAAGCCGCGAACATGCCCGCTTCAAGCAGACCGACGCAGACGTCGCCAGCTTCGACGGCGGGTACGGCAGCGCGTATCTGGCCAGGCAGGTGGGCCAGAAGTTCGCTCGCGAGATCTTCTTCCTCGGTCGCGAATACAGCGCCGACGACGCGCACCGCATGGGCATGGTGAACGCCGTGGTTCCTCACGCCGAGCTCGAGGCAACCGCCTTGCAGTGGGCGAAGGAGATCAACGGCAAGAGCCCGACCGCCCAGCGGATGCTGAAGTTCTCGTTCAACCTGATCGACGACGGCCTGGTCGGCCAGCAGGTCTTCGCCGGCGAGGCGACCCGGCTGGCCTACATGACCGACGAGGCACAAGAGGGCCGGAACTCCTTCCTCGAAAAACGCGATCCCGATTGGAGCGCGTTCTCGTGGCAGTTCTGAGCGCCGACCTGCGGCCGCCACATCGGGGGATGGACCCCGAGACCCTCGATCTGCAGTACTCGCCGAGCAGGCGGGTTCCTTCGCTCGCCGCCGTGACCGAGCGCTTCGACCGCGTGGGGGCCGAGCAACGGTCGCTGGTCGTCCACGAGCGGGTCCAGTACGGACCGCACCCGGACGAGTGGATGTGGTATTCGCCGGCGACCCGACCGGATGCCCCGCTCCACGTCTTCATCCACGGTGGGTACTGGCGCCGCCTGTCGGCCGACGACGGCACGCTGTGGTCGGTCAGGTTCCGTGAACTCGGCGCAGCGTTCGCCTCGATCAACTACAGCCTCTGCCCCGGCCAGCCGCTGCGCGAACTGGTGCGCCAGACCCGCAGCGCGGTCCGATTCCTCGTCGAACGCGCCGACCGGTTCGGCCACGACCCGTCACGCATCCATCTCAGTGGTCACTCGGCCGGCGCACACCTCGCCGCCCTGTGCCTCACCGATCTCGACCACGGCATCGCCAGCGCGACGTTCGCCAGCGGCATCTACGACCTGACGCCGCTGCTGTTCACCAACGTCAACAACGAGATACGACTCGACGAGAACGAGGCACGAGCGCTCAGTCCACTCACGCAGGTTCCCCGTTCATCGGTCCCGACGGTGGTCGCCATCGCCGAGGACGACACCGAGGAGTTCCGCCGCCAGTCGCTCCAGTGGGCGTCCGCCTGGGCGGAGACCCCCGGCAACCTGCCACCGGTGGTGATGCAGGTGAGCAACCGCCACCATTTCGACCTGATCGACGATCTGGCCGATCCCGAGACCGCACTGGGCAGCGTCGTGTTGCGCCACATGGGCCTGTGCTGATCCAGGTCGACGACCCCGACGACGAACGACTGGCACTGTTCCGCCTGAACGAGCGCGGCCTCGCCAACCGGCCGCAGCGCCGCAACGACAGCGGCGAGGGACGCTTCATGGCCGAGGGCGACCTCGTGGTCGAGCGCGCGCTCGAAGCTGGGTGCGTGCCCGTCGCCGGCCTGGTCGATGCCTCACGTCCGCCGGAGGTGACCGGTCGATTGGCCGAGCTCGTACCCGTGTACGCCGGCGGGACCGAGGTGCGCGCCATGGTCACCAAACTCGGAGTGCCGAACAGTGTGGTGGCCGTCTTCGAACGGCCCCCGCGGCGAACGGTGGCCGAACTGGTCGAGGGTTCTCGCCGACTCGTGTTGGCAGAGGCGGTCGACAATCCGGCCAACATGGGCGCCATCATCCGCAACGCAGCAGGCCTCGGCTGGGACGGCCTGATCACCGATGCAACGAGCGCCGATCCGCTCTCGCGCCGATCACTACGGGTGTCGATGGGCCACGCACTGGTGCTGCCACACGCACGAGCGATCGACGTGGCGGCGGCGATCAGACTGCTGAACGAGGCGGGATTCACCATCGCCGCACTCACCCCGGAGCCTGGCGCCACCGACATCGACGACGTCGCCGACGTCGACCGATTGGTGATCTGTGTCGGAGCCGAACGCGTCGGCCTGTCCGACTCGGTGCTCGGCGCAGCGACGCTCCCGGTACGCATACCGATGCATCACGGGGTCGACTCGCTCAACGTCGCCGCCGCCACGGCGATCGCATGCTTCGCGCTCCGTCACCGGGGTTCTCCGTAGCATGTGCTGATGTCCAGCGAGTCGACGCTCTACGAACATGTCGGCGGAGAGCAGTTCTTCGAGCGACTGGTGGACGAGTTCTACCGCGGGGTGTCGACCGACCCGGTCCTGCTGCCGTTGTATCCCGAGGCCGACCTCACCGGGGCACGGCGTCGCCTGACGCTCTTCCTCGTCCAGTACTGGGGCGGGCCGACGACCTACATGGACGAGCGAGGCCATCCGCGGCTGCGCATGCGTCACATGCCGTTCGTCGTCGGCGAACTCGAGCGCGACCGCTGGCTCGTGCACATGGCCGCAGCGGTCGAGCACGTCACCGACGACGATCTGGTGAGGACGACACTGATGCAGTACTTCGTCCCTGCGGCAGAACATCTACGAAACGACGCGTCGGGCGCTCCGCCGGCGCGCTAGCCCTCGACGACGCTCACGAGAACTCGGGCGCGCTCCAGCCAGGGAAGATGTCCGGCAGGCCGTCGCTGACCTTCACGGGGAACCGCGGTGGACGCTTCTCGAGGAAGCTCTCGACGCCCTCACGAGCGTCCGCGCTGCGCCCCCGCTCGGCGATACCCCTCGAATCGACGCGGTGCGCCTCCATCGGATGATCGGCGCCCATCAGACGCCACAGCATCTGCCGCGTCAACGCCACGGACACCGGGGCCGTGTTCTCGGCGATCTCGGCAGCAATTGCCCGAGCGGCCGGCATCAGATCGTCGGGTGCATGGACACTGCGTGCCAGGCGGCCGGCGACAGCCTCGTGTGCGCTGAACACCCGGCCCGAGTAGCACCACTCGGCAGCTTGGCTGATGCCCACCAGACGCGGCAGGAACCAACTCGAGCACGCCTCGGGAAGGATGCCCCGGCGGGCGAACACGAACCCGATCTTCGCGTTCTCGCTGACGAGGCGGATGTCCATCGGCAGGGTCATCGTGATGCCGACACCGACCGCCGGGCCGTTGATGGCGGCGATGACCGGCTTGGTGCACTCGAAGATCCGCAAGCTGACGATGCCTCCACCGTCGCGCGGCACCCCCGGCACCGACGTCCGCACATCGCTGCCACCGCCCTTGAACGTGTCGCCCCCGGCGCTCAGGTCGGCACCTGCGCAGAAACCGCGACCGGCACCGGTGACGATCACGACACGAACGTCGTCGTCGGCATCGACCCGGTCGAAGGCATCGACCAGTTCGTACATCATCGTCCCGGTGAACGCGTTCAGTTGATCGGGACGGTTCAGCGTGATGGTGGCGATGTGGTCGTCGACGTCGTATCGGATCTGCGTGTAGTCCATCCACCGATCATGGCCGGTGCGACCCCCTCGGACCGGACCCGAGCGCGCTCAGACGTCGAGGAAACGTGACGCAGCGGTGCCCGACCCGATGGCCCCGACGAGCATGCCCAGCAGCACGATCCAGAACACGATCCACAGCGGGTAGCCGCCGGTCACCACGAAGGCGCCGAACCCGGAGTCGGACGGG
Source organism: Actinomycetota bacterium (assembly GCA_039796935.1). GTDB lineage: Bacteria > Actinomycetota > Acidimicrobiia > Acidimicrobiales > Ilumatobacteraceae > VFMC01. The sequence continues at coordinate 12,811 of JBDKIV010000202.1, forward strand.
AACGCCTGCACACCCGACGTCCAGTTGGCATTGAACAACAACATCACGCCGCTCGCCAGGACGCCGCCCACCAGACCCTGCAGCAGGCCCTCGAGCATGAACGGCAGGCGGATGAACCAGTTGGTGGCGCCGACGAGCTTCATCACCTCGATCTCTCGGCGGCGGGCGAACATCGCCGTACGAATCGTGTTCCAGATGAGCAGCACGGCCGAGAGCAGCAAGAAGCCGGTGATCAGGTAGAGCCGCACACCGATGAACCCGCTGAGCGAATCGAGCACCTCGATCTGATCGCTCGGGAACGCCACGTCGTACACCTTTGGCAACGTCTTGAAGTTGATCGCCAACTGCGTGAGCAGCTCGAGCGTGGTCCCGCTGACCGGGACGACCTTGAACTGCGTCGGGATGGTGTCGGCCGTCAGCAGCTGCAGTGTCTCGGGATCGCCGGCGAACAGACGGTTCGCCTCGGCGAGCGAACCGTCGATGTCGAGGTACTGGAGCCGATCGGTGTCGATGACGTCGGGCGTACTCTCCAACGCCTGACGTACGACGGCGACCTGTTCGGGCGATGCGTCGTTCTCGACGTACACGATCATCTCGACGCCGCCCTCCCACTGGGAGAGCTGGTTCTCGAAACCCTGCTGGATCAGCAGTGTCAGCCCGAACAGCAGCAGCGAGACCGACGACGTGATGATCGCAGCGATGGTGAGCGTGAGGTTGCGGCGAAGACTCGCCCACATCTCTCGGAAGGTGTAACTGAGTCGCGAGAACACTTACTCGTACACACCTCGCGCCTGGTCGCGAACGATGATCCCGCGGTCGAGCTGGATGACGCGCTTGCGCATCATGTTGACGATGCGCTGGTCGTGGGTCGCCATCACCACGGTCGTCCCGGTCTTGTTGATCCGGTCGAGCAGCCGCATGATGCCCTCGCCCGTCGACGGGTCGAGGTTGCCGGTGGGCTCGTCGGCCAACAAGATGAGCGGACGATTGACGAACGCGCGAGCGATCGACACGCGCTGCTGTTCGCCGCCGCTCAACTGGTGCGGGAACCGCTCGGACTTGCCGGTGAGCCCGACGAGGTCGAGCACTGCCGGAACCTGCTGGCGGATGACGTGCTTCGGACGGCCGATCACCTCGAGGGCGAACGCCACGTTCTCGAACACCGTCTTGTTGGGGAGCAGCTTGTAGTCCTGGAAGATGTTGCCGATGTTGCGACGCAGGAAGGGGACTTTCGAGTCGGGCATCTCGTTGATGTCGCGGCCCGCCACCATGACCGAACCCTTCTCGGGTTTCTCCTGGCGGTTCATCAACCGCAGCAGCGTGCTCTTGCCCGAGCCGGAGGGGCCGACGAGGAAGACGAACTCGGCCTTCGCCACGTCGAAGCTCGCGTCGCGCAGCGCGGTGACCTCGGCGCTGTAGCTCTTGGTGACGTTCTCGAGCGTGATCATGCGGGGTGAGAACCTAGTCCGCTCACTCCGACTCGCGCCGTCGCCACCGCAGGTACCCCTCCATGAACTCGTCGATGTCACCGTCGAGGATGGCTGCGACGTTGCTCGACTCGACCTCGGTGCGGAGATCCTTGACCATCTGATACGGCTGCAGGACGTACGAGCGGATCTGACTTCCCCAACCCACCTGGGCAGTCCGGCCGGCGATGCGGTCGAGTTCTGCCTCGCGCTCTTCGATGACCTTCGCTGCGATCATCGTGCGCAGCCGGTTCATGGCCTTCTCGCGGTTCTGGAGCTGGCTGCGCTCTTCTTGGCTCGATGCCACGAGACCGGTGGGTTCGTGGATCAACCGGACCGCCGACGAGGTCTTGTTGACGTGCTGCCCGCCCGCGCCGGACGCCCGGAAGACCTCCATGCGGATGTCGCTCTCGTTCACCTCGACATCCGGGTCGTCGAGCACGGGCCAGACCTGGACCGAGGCAAAGCTGGTCTGGCGACGCCCCTGGTTGTCGAACGGGCTGATCCTCACCAGGCGGTGTGTGCCGCGTTCGGCGGTCATCAGCCCGTAGGCGTAGCGACCGCGGAGCGTGAACTCGGCCGACAGGATGCCCGCCTCGGTCCCCTCGCTGATCGCATCGACCTCGACGGCGAACCCTCTCCGCTCGGCCCACCGCGAGTACATCCGCAACAGGATCTCACTCCAGTCCTGGGCGTCGACGCCACCGTCTTTGGCGTTGATCTGCACGATGCAGTCGGCCTCGTCGTGCTCGCCGGTGAACAGGCTGCGCATCTCGAGCACGTGGAGATCGCCATCGAGGTGTGCGCACGCCGCCGAGATCTCGGGCTCTTGCGACTCGTCGTCCATCTCGCGCGCCAGTTCGTGGAGCACCTCGGCGTCTTCGAGCTCTCTGCTGAGAGCGTCGAAGGTGTCGATGTCGCCCTTGACGTTGGCGTACTCGGCGTTGAGCCGCTTGGCCTGTTCTTGGTCGTCCCAGAGGTCGGGCCGCCCGATCTCGACCTCGAGTTCGCGAAGGCGGAGGCGATTGGCGTCGATCTTGAGATAGCCCTGTGCCTCGCCCAGACGGCGGCGCAGCGCGGACAGGTCATCGGAGAAGTCGCGCATGTCTGATCAGGCCGTCGCGCCGTGACACATCTTGAACTTCTTGCCGCTCCCACACGGGCATGGCGCATTGCGCGAGGTCTTGGCCCACTCGTCGTTGACAACGGTCTGCTGCTTGGTCGGCGCTGGCGCCTCGGCGGTTGCCGCCACCTCGGGGGCGATCTCTCCGGCCGCCATGGCGGCCCGCGCCGCTGCCGTGAACCCGCTGGTGAGCACGTCGTCGCTCGAGGTCTGCTGGACGTTCTGCACAGCCGGCGCGGGTGTTTCGTTCCGAATGACCTGCACGTGCATCACGTACTTGACGAAGTCCTGAGCGATCCCCTTCATCATCGCCCCGAACATCTCGAAGCCCTCGCGCTGCCACTCGGTGAGCGGGTCCTTCTGACCCATGGCGCGCAGGTTGATGCCCTCCTGCAGGTAATCCATCTCGTCGAGATGCTCACGCCACCGCTGGTCGATGATCCGCAGCATGATCTGCCGCTCGACATCACGCATCACCGTGGGACCGAGTTCGGCCTCGCGTCGCTCGTAATAGGCCGACGCATCCTCCATGACCAACGCGGACATCTTCTTGGTCGTCCCGCAGTCGTCGAGTTGCTCGACGGAGATGTCCGTCGGCCAGAAGCTCCGGAGTTCCTTGGCCAACCCGTCGAGGTCCCACTCGTCATCGGCAGCACTGGCGCAGTGCGTCTCGATGAGCGATTGGACGGCCTCGGCCAAGTACTCCATGGCGGCAGC
>JBDKIV010000203.1:0-12076 GCA_039796935.1 Actinomycetota bacterium
GGGCAGCTCGACGTCGACCCGATCACCGCCACCGAGCTGAGTGGGTTCGGCCTGCGGCTCGACATGAGCGACACGCTCATCGTCGCCGTCAGCCAGAGCGGGACCACGACCGACACCAACCGAACGGTCGACCTGGCTCGCGGTCGGGGTGCATCGGTGCTCGCCATCGTCAACCGTCGCAACAGCGATCTGACCGACAAGAGCGACGGCGTGATGTACACGAGCGACGGCCGTGACGTCGAGATGAGCGTGGCGTCGACGAAGGCGTTCTACGCGCAGGTGGCTGCGGGGGTGCTGCTCGCCTGCGCGATCAGTGAGAGTGCCGGGTTCGGGTCGTCGCGGCGTCGCCACGAGCTGCTCACCTCGCTGCGCGAGCTTCCCGAGTCGATGGTGGCGGTCATCGCGCGTCGGTCCGAGATCGCCGAAGCGGCACGTCGTTTCGCTCCGGCGAAGCGGTACTGGGCGATCGTCGGGAGCGGCCCGAACACCGTCGCCGCCGAAGAGGTGCGGATCAAGCTGAGTGAACTCTGTTACAAGTCGATCGCCTGTGACGTCACCGAGGACAAGAAGCACATCGACCTGTCGAGCGAGCCGCTGATCCTCGTCTGCGCTGCCGGCCTCGTCGGCGGGACAGCCGACGACGTGGCCAAGGAGGTGGCGATCTACAAGGCCCACAAGGCGACACCCATCGTGGTCGCCACCGAGGCCGACGAACGATTCGGTGCGGCATCGGCCGTGCTGTCGGTACCAGCCGTCGACCCGTCGCTCGCGTTCGTCCTGTCGGCGATGGTGGGTCATCTCTTCGGGTACGAGGCCGCCCTCGCGATCGATGCATCGGCGCGACCGCTGCGAGAGGCGCGCGAGGTGATCGAGCACGCACTGTCGGACGGGGGCAGCGGCGACGAGATCGTCGCGCGCGTCCGCGACGGGGTCGTCACGCATGGTGTCCGGTTCCTCGACGGCATGCGCACCGGGTCGTACGACGGTCATCTCGAGGCGTCGACCGCCGTGCGCCTCACGTCGTTGCTGCGCGATCTGGCCAGCGAGTCGCCGCTCGAGTCGTACCAGGCGGCGACCGGAACCGTGGCCACGCCCGGCATGTTCATCGACGATCTGACCGCAGCGCTGACGCGGGCGATCGAAGAGCTGACCCGACCGGTCGATGCGATCAAGCACCAGGCCAAGACGGTCACCGTCGGCATCAGCCGCAACGACGAAGGCGTGCTCGACCGTCGCCTCGTCCAGGAGGTGCTGGCTGCCGGGGCCGGACGCGACCGCCTCTCGTACCGGACCCTGAAGGTGCTGGCCGACATCGACCCCGCGGTCGAGACCGTCGTCGGTTTCACCCGGTACCGGATCGACGGCGATCCGGCGCACGACGCCGTCATCTCGATCGTCGATCGAGGCGGCCTCTCGCGCGACGTCCCCAGTCGCGTCGAGCGCAACGCGCAGCTCGTCGGCACCAAGCGACGTGTCGCCGTCGACCGCGAGGTCCTCGTGGCCCGCGGTCGCAGCGACGGTCGGACCGTCGTCTTCGTGCCCGAGGTGAAGAGCGGGGTGTGCACCGGGATCACGCTGCTCCACGTCCGCTTCCACGACCGGCTGCCTGCTGCGGTGATGCGCGGGGTGCTGCAGGGATACGACCAGCGGTACGACCGTCTCGTCGACTGGGTGAGCGAGACCGAAGGCACCTTCCGTGACGACCGCCTCGGCGAACTGTCGGTGGCCGACCTCTTGATCCTGCCGATCTCCGAGACCGCCGATCACTGGCGCTCGTGATGTCCGTGATCGGGATCGGTGTCGATGCCGTCGACATCGAACGGTTCCGTCGTTCGCTCGAACGCACACCGAGCATGCGCACGCGTCTGTTCACCCCCGACGAGCTCGCCTACGTGGCGCCGAAGGCCGATCCCGTCCCGTCACTCGCTGCCCGGTTCGCAGCACGCGAGGCCGTGATGAAGGCGCTCGGGGTGGGCCTCGGAGCGTTCGGTTTCCACGAGGCGTCGGTGACCAGGCGAGCGTCGGGTCAGCCCGATCTCGTCCTGTCGGGCGCTGCCGCATGTCTGGCCGATGCCGCCGGCGTGGTGCGCTGGCACCTCTCGATCACGCACACCGATTCGCTCGCGATCGCCTACGTGCTGGCAAGCGGCCGCTGACGGTGCCCACTCCGTCGAACGGCGAGACGCCACTAGGGTGACATCGTGCGACCGATCGTGACGCCGGAGGAGATGCACGCGGTGGACGCTGCGGCACCGGTGCCGGTCGACGAGCTCATCGAACGCGCCGGCGCCGCCGTGGCCCGTGCGGCGATCCGAATGCTCGGTGGGACCTACGGGCGCACCGTCAACGTCATCGCCGGTCGCGGCAACAACGGCAACGACGGTCGTGTGGCGGCCCGCTGGCTCGAGGCCAGGGGGGTACGGGTACGGGTCTTCTCGGTCGCCGAGTTGCCGTCGTCGTTGCCGGCGGCCGATCTGGTCATCGACGCGGCATTCGGTACCGGTTTCCACGGGGTGTGGAGCCCGCCCGACGTCGGTGCTGCACCGGTGCTCGCGGTCGACGTGCCGAGCGGGGTCGATGCGCTGACCGGCCGGGCGGAGGGTCGGGTGCTGCGGGCCGACCGGACCGTCACGTTCGCGGCGCTCAAGCCCGGGCTGTTGTTCGGCGACGGTGCAGACGCTTCGGGCGAGGTCGAGGTGGCCGACATCGGCCTGCGCGTCGGGCCGCGCAGTGCGGCGCTGCTCGAGCAGCACGATGTCGGCGCATGGCTGCCGACACGTGGTCGTGATGCCCACAAGTGGCAGACAGCATTGCGCGTGATCGCAGGCAATCCGGCCATGCCCGGTGCCGCGGCGCTCGTCGTGGCCGGCGCGCTCCGCAGCGGTGCCGGCATGGTGCACCTGTCGACCCCCGGTCTCGACAGGTCCGTCTCGCTCGCGCACGAGGCCGTGCTTCGCCCGCTCCCCGCTCATGGTTGGGCGTCGGAGGCCCTCGGTACCTTCGACCGGTTCCATGCACTCGTGCTCGGGCCAGGGTTGGGGCGCAGCGACGACACCGCGGCGAGCGCCCGGTTCGTGGCGGTGCGGTCACCTCTTCCCGTGGTGATCGACGGAGACGGGTTGTTCGCCCTCGCATGGAATGCCGACGGTGCTGCGAGCCTGCTCCGCCAGCGCGAACAGCCGACGGTGCTCACTCCGCACGACGGCGAGTACCAGATGCTCACCGGGTCTCCGCCCGGCCCCGACCGGATCGTGTCGGCCAGGCGGCTCGCCGCCGACACTCGCAGCGTCGTGTTGTTGAAGGGCTCGACCACCGTCGTGGCGTCCCCTTCGGGTGACGCACTGGTGGTTCGTGCCGGCGACCAGCGTCTTGCGACGGCCGGGACCGGGGACGTGCTCGCAGGCATCATCGGGGCATTGCTGGCGATGCGCGTGGCGCCGCTGCATGCTGCGGCAATGGGAGCGTGGATCCATGGTCAGGCTGCACTGCGGTGCTCGCCGCGCGGCATGGTCGCAGGTGACCTCCCGGCGGCGATCCCGGCGGTGCTCGACGAACTCGTCGGTGCCATACCGTGGAACGACCGGTGATGCCGATGCGCTGGGCGTGGGCCGAGATCGATCTCGAGGCCCTCGCGCACAATGTCGAGGTGCTCCGTCGGTCCTCCGGTGGGGCGGCCCTGTGGGCGGTCGTGAAGGCCGACGGGTACGGGCACGGGGCCGTCACGGTCGCCCGCGCGGCGCTCGCTGCGGGAGTCGACGGCCTGTGCGTGGCGCTCGTCCAAGAGGCTCGAGCCCTGCGGGCGGCGGATGTCGATGCGAGCATCCTCGTGTTGAGCGAGCAACCAGCCGAGCAGGCCGGTGATGCGGTGGCAGCGGGCGTCGTGTCGACGGTCGTGTCGGCCGCCGGTGTGAGCGCCGTCGAGCGGGCCGCTGCGTCGGCAGGCGTGCGTCACGCCGTGCACCTCAAGGTCGACACGGGGATGCACCGGATGGGCTGCGCGCCGGAGGAAGCCGTTGATCTTGCTCGGCAGGTCGTGGCATCCGAGTCGTTGCGGCTCGACGGGGTGTTCACCCATCTCGCAACGGCTGACCAGCCCGGGCATGCCGCAGTCGGATTGCAGGTGGACCGGTTCGATGCAGTGCTCGAGCAACTCCGGGCCGCTGGTGTCGATCCCGGCGTGGTGCATCTGGCGAACTCGGCCGCAACCCTGGCGATCCCAGGAGCGGGACGTGATGCGGTCCGAGTGGGCATCGCGCTGTACGGGCTCTCGCCGGGCCCTGGTGTCGACGCGATGGCGACCGACCTGCGGCCGGTCATGTCGTTGCACGCCCGCGTGTCGAGAGTGCAGCGCGCCGCTGCCGGCGACGGGGTCTCGTACGGCTGGACCCACGTCCTCCGCCGCCCGACGACTCTGGCCACGGTGCCGATCGGCTATGCCGACGGAGTCCCTCGCCGGCTCTCGGCAGTCGGCGGCGAGGTGCTCGTCGGCGGCGTCCGCCGACCGATCGTGGGTGTCGTCACGATGGACCAACTCGTCGTCGACGTCGGCGACCTGACGGTTCGGGTCGGTGATCCGGTCGTGCTCATCGGCCGGCAGGGTGGGGACGAGATCACCGCCACGGAGTGGGCGGACCGGCTCGGCACCATCGGGTACGAGATCGTGTGCGGTGTGTCGGCCCGGGTGCCGCGCGTGACGGGCGTCGTAGACTCGACGGCCTGATGCTGCACCTCCGCTCCACGTCGCCGGCCGACACCCGAGCCATCGCCGCCACGATCGCCACCGTGGTCCGCCCGGGTGATGTCGTCGTCCTGGCCGGCGAGATGGGTGCCGGCAAGACCGCCTTCGCGCAGGGGTTCGGGGTGGCGCTCGGGGTGACCGAGCCGATCACGTCGCCGACGTTCAACCTGGTGCACAGCCACCCTGCGGGCAAGCTGACACTTCACCACGCCGATCTGTACCGGCTCGGACGGCAGCACGAAGTCGCAGACCTGGCCTTCGCCGAACTCGCCGAGTCGGGTGGTGTCGTGATCGTCGAATGGGGTGACGTGGTGTCGACGATGCTCGGGGACCATCTGTTCGTCGAGCTCGTGGTCGACGACGACGAGACGCACCGGACGATCGCCGTGCAGGCCGTCGGTCGGGAGTGGGCGGCCCGTTGGGCCGGTCTGCAACAGGCGCTCGGGGTGTTCGCATGCTGACGCTCGGTGTCGAGACCGCCACCGAGCAGGTGAGTGTGGCCATCGGCGGGCACGAAGGCGTGCTCGCCATGTTCGAGGTGTGCCGGGGTCGGCGGCATGCCGAGACGCTCACCCCGGCCATCCAGTTCGTCTGCGCGCAGGCCGAGATCGAACTGTCGGAGATCGGCGTGATCGCCGTCGATGTCGGCCCCGGGCTGTTCACCGGGATGCGGGTCGGTCTTGCCTCGGCCAAGGCGCTCGCTCAGGCGCTCCGTGTACCGATGATCGGCATGAGCTCGCTCGATCTGCTCGCGTTTCCCCTTCGCCACGGCACGAGGACGATCGCCGCCGTGATCGACGCTCGCAAGGGTGAGCTGTTCTACGCCTTCTATCGACCCGTTCCGGGCGGCGTCCAGCGAGTGCTCGAACCGAGATGTGGCCGTGTCGCCGATCTCGATGCCGACATCGTGGCGCGAGGCGACGACGTGGTGCTGGTCGGGGACGGGGCGCTGCGGTACCGCGACGAGATCGTGTCGGATGTGGTGAGCTGTGAGTTCGCCGACCAGTTCCTCTCGCGTCCGTCCGCGGCTCCGCTCGTCCAACTCGCGCACGCTCGTGCGTTGCGCGAAGAGTGGGTGAACCCGTGGGAGATCCATCCGCTGTACCTGCGCCTGCCGGATGCCCAGATCAACTGGAACACGCGCCCGGGGGGCCGGGGATGAGCATGATCTCACGGCTCTTGCGGCGGCCGGATGCGGATGCCGATGGCGATCTGGTGGTCGAACCGATGCGTCGGCGTGACGTGGCCCAGATCATGGTGATCGAGCAGGCCTCGTACCCGAAGCCCTGGACTCCGGGGGTCTTCCAGAGCGAGATCGATCTCGCCCGTCGTGGGGAGCGCTGCTATCTGGTGGCGCGACGCGAGGGCGCGGTGGTCGGCTACGCCGGGTCGATGTTCGTGGTCGGCGACGCGCACGTCACCAACATCGCGTGTGCACCGCAGCACCAGCGCACCGGCATTGCCCGACGGCTGCTCGCCGAACTCGCCTGGGAGGCGATCGCCCGTGACTGCACGGCCCTCACCCTCGAGGTCCGTGTCAGCAACGAGGCGGCGCAGGGTCTCTACCGTCATTTCGGATTCGCGCCCGTCGGGGTCCGACAGCGCTACTACGAAAACACCGAGGATGCACTGGTGATGTGGTGCCACGACATCGCCGAACCCGCGTACCGAGAGCGCTTGACCGAGATCTGCCCGGAGGCCGCCCGTGCGTGACTCGACCGTCGGACCGGACACCCTGGTGCTCGGCATCGAGACGAGCTGCGACGAGACGGCAGCAGCGCTGGTGCTCGGCGGCTCGGACGTGGCGTCGAGCGTCGTCAGCACGCAGGTCGACCTGCATGCCGAGTTCGGCGGTGTGGTGCCCGAGATCGCGAGTCGCGCGCATCTCGAGTCGCTCAACCCGATCGTCGCCCGAGCCATCGTCGAGGCCGGGGTCGACGAGGCCCGGATCGACGCCGTCGCGTGCACGATCGGACCGGGCCTGATCGGAGCGCTGCTCGTCGGCGTCGCTGCGGCCAAGTCGTTCGCCCTCGCCTGGGATGTCCCCTTCATCGGGGTCCACCACCACGAGGCCCATCTCTACTCGGCGTTCCTCGAAGACCCCGCGCTCGAGTTCCCGCTCGTGGTCCTCCTCGTCTCCGGTGGACACACGATGCTCGTCGAGATGCGCGGTCACGGCGAGTACCGGCTGCTCGGCCAGACCATCGACGATGCTGCCGGTGAGGCGTTCGACAAGGTGGCACGCTTCCTGGGCCTCGACTACCCGGGCGGGCCGGCGATCGACCGAGAAGCCGCTTCCGGTGATCCGGAGGCGATCCGGTTCCCCCGGGCGATGCTGCACGACAACCTCGACTTCAGCTTCAGCGGGCTGAAGACGGCGGTGGTGAACCACGTGCGCAAGAACCCCGACGTCACGACCGCCGACGTGGCGGCATCGTTCCAGGCGGCTGTCGTGGACGTGCTGGTGGCGAAGGCCAGACGCGCTGCTCGACAGGTGGGTGCCACCGGGCTCGTCCTCGGAGGTGGGGTCGCGGCCAACTCGCTGCTTCGCGACCGGTTCGTGGTCGCCTGTTCGGAGGACGGGATCAACAGCTTCCTGCCGAGCCGTGCGATGTGCACCGACAATGCCGCGATGATCGCGGCGGCGGGCTGGTACCGGCTGCGTTCCGACGGGCCCACAGGGCTCGACTGCGGCGCCTACCCGACGCTGCGCCTTCCGTGGTCGGAGCCGTGACGATGCAGTTCTCGCTCGGATCGTTCACGCCTGTCGCGCCGGTGGTGCTCGCCCCCATGGCGGGCGTCACCAACGCCCCGTTCCGGACGATGTGCCGGAAGTTCGCGCCCGGTCTCGTCTACGTCAACGAGATGGTCATGTCGACCGCCGTGGTGCACGGCAACGCGAAGACCGAGCGGATGATGACCTTCGCCGACGACGAACGGCCGCGCAGCCTGCAGATGTACGGGAGCGACCCGGCGATGATCGGCGCAGCCATTCGCCGGGTCTGCGACGAGGGACGGGTCGACCACATCGACCTCAACTTCGGGTGCCCTGCGGCGAAGGTGACGCGCAAGGGGGGCGGCGCTGCGGTGCCGGCGAAGCCGAACCTGCTCCGGGCCATCCTGCGCTCGGCCGTTGCTGCTGCGGCACCGTTCGGTGTGCCGGTCACTGCGAAGTTCCGCATGGGTCTCACGCCATCGCTGCTGACGCACATCGCGACCGGGCAGATCGCGCAGGACGAGGGCGTCGCCGCCGTTGCCCTCCACGCACGCACGGCCGAGCAGCACTACGCCGGAACCGCGCACTGGGATGCGATCGGCGAGTTGAAGGCTGCGGTCACGGGGATCCCGGTGCTCGGCAACGGCGACATCTGGGAAGCGTCCGATGCGCGAGCGATGATGCGCGCCACCGACTGCGACGGGGTCGTCATCGGCCGCGGCTGTCTCGGTCGCCCGTGGTTGTTCCGTGACCTGATCGAGGTGATGAACGGTCGCCCGGTTCCAGCGTCGCCGACGCTCGGGGCCGTGTGCGACGTGATGCACGAGCATGCGGTGCTCTTGCTCGACCATCTCGGTCCGCAGGTGGCCATGCGTGATTTCCGCAAGCACACGTCGTGGTACCTCACCGGGTACCCGGTCGGGGGCGAGATGCGCGGCCGGTTCGCGATGATCTCGACGCTCGGTGAGCTCGAGGATCTGATCGCTCTGGTCGACCCGTCGATGACGATCGTGCCCGGAGGGGAACGCATCCGTCGGGGCCACACCAACGGGCCGATCAAGGTGGCACTGCCGGAGGGTTACCTCGACCATCTCGACGACGTCTCGGTTCCCGACGACGAGCACGCCATGTCGATCAGCGGTGGATGACCGGTGACCGTCGAGCGTGTCGAGCGTGTCGAGCGTGTCGAGCGTGTGATCTTGGCCTCGGCGTCTCCGCGGCGTCGAGCGCTGCTCGAGCAACTCGGTGTCGAGCTCGAGGTTCGGCCCGCCGACATCGACGAGTCGGAGCGTCCCGGTGAAGATCCTGTCGCGTACGTCCGTCGGCTGTCGATCGCCAAGGCTGCGGTCGTCTCGTCGGGCGTCGTCGCGCCGAGTGTCGGCGGGCGGCTCGTGATCGCCGCCGACACCACGGTCGACCTCGATGGCCGGATCCTCGGCAAGCCGTCCGACACCGCCGAGGCGAGAGAGATGCTGCGCGCGTTGTCGGCGCGCACGCACCGGGTCCACACCGGTGTGACCGTCTGTGCGGGTGACGTCGTCGCGACCGACGTGGTGACGACGTTCGTCACCTTCACCCCCATCACCGACAGCGCGCTCGAGTGGTACCTCGCGACGGGCGAACCGTTCGACAAGGCGGGGGCGTATGCGATCCAGGGCGCCGGTGGAGTCTTCGTCGCGTCGGTGAAGGGCAGCGTCAGCAACGTGGTCGGGTTGCCCTTGACCACGGTCGTGGCGCTCGCCCGATCGTTGGGTCGCGAACTGGTGTGAACGCCCCGGCGGTCAGCGCAACTCGTAGGTGTAGGGCTCGAGTTCGGTGAACGGGAAGACGGCGCCGAACACCGGCTCGTCGCCCAACGGTTCGAGGGGCACCTCGATCATCGGCCGGTCGCCGATCGTCACCCGCAGCGTTCGTTCCGGGTCGGGCCAGGCAACCGTGGCGACCAGGACGGTGAGGCGTGGGTTCGACAATGCCTGCACCTGCGTGACGACGGATGGTCCGACCTCGCCGTACCAGGTGCCGCGTGGCGACCCACCGAACGCGAATCGCGGTGTCTGGACGCCGGTCCACGGTGATCCGTCGAGCAGGACACCTCGCTGGCCGCGGCTGTCGCGGCGGTCTGCGGTCTGGGCCGTGTCGACACCGCGGTTGGTGCGCACGATCAACGACGTCCACTCGTCGGGTGACGCACGGCGGATCGAATCGGCGATCGCCGTGACGCTCCGGTGATCGACCTGGTAGCCGGTGACGGTGACGAGGCCGTCGGCGACGGGCCGCAACGCCACCGGTTGCCAGGGATCTCCCGACAGCAGGAAGGTGCCGCGCTGGTCGGTGGGTTCGAGGAGCAGGCGAGTTGCAGCGCTCGCGTCGGCGGGTCGCAGGGCGATCTCGACGCCCCGTTCGCCGACGATGTCGAAGTAGTTGGTGACGGCCCGCGGCTTGCCCAGCGAGGCGGTGCTCCACGGAGGTTGCAGGTCGGCGACCTCGAGTCGCATGCCCTCGAGCCGACCACTGGCTGCACCCATGTCGAGACTGCTGCCCTCGACCTCGACGTTGGCGGCGAGGTCGAGCATCGCCTCGAGCGACAGGCCGAACCCCTCCAGCTCGTAGGCCACGCCTCGATCGGCGTCGTCGACGCGGACGATGGCGACACCTGATCGGTCGACGACGGTGGCGGGGCGCGTCCCGGCGATCGTTCGCGTGGCGGACGCCGCGAGATGCTGCACGTTCTCGACGATCCGGATCGACACCCATCGTCCGGTGGTCCGGGTGGCGTCCGGCGTGGCCCAGATCTCCATCGGGTCGGCCGGCAGGGCCTCCGCCTCGGGGACCGAATAGTTCCCCGTGAACACCCAATCGTCGGTCGGGAGTTGGTCGACCACGAACCCGACGGGCGAGCGGGGCACGTCGGCGAGTGGATCGGTGGCCGGGGTGAGCCGCTCGCCCCCATCCGTGGTGCTCGCCGTGCGATTCGGCGCCGACCCCGCCAGCGCGGGAGGCGGCGACACGGTCGAGCCCGGCGTTGCGCCGTCGTCGGTGTCGGCCCACGGTTCGGCAGCGACGACCCCGACGGCGAGCAGCCCGACGATCAGCGCTCCGGCGCCACGCCGGGGCCATCGGGGCCCGGTGACCCTGGCATCGTCGTCGCTCCGGTCGTTCCGGTCGACCCCGACGAACTCGGCGTGCGTCGATTCGCCGAAGGCGTGCACGTCGGGCGTCAGGAACTCGATCTCGTGTCCGGCGTCTCGTGCCACGGTCTCGCTCAGGGCCTCGGCTGCACGAGCGGCAAGAGTTCGAGCAGTTCGCCGAACGGGCGGTCGGTGATCATCGTGAGACGCGCCCCGTCAGCGCGCCAGCGGGCGACGGTGAGGGTGTCAGCGCCGAACACGCGAGTCGACAGTGCCAGGTCGGTGCCCACGAAGGTGGCGGGCACTCGCCACGTACCCGGGAGTTGCCCGATCCGGACCGAAGCGAGCGGCGCCAGGGGGTCGTCGACGGGCAGGTCGGGCGAGCTCTGGATGACCACGGTGCCGCGGCCGGTGTCGTCGTTGCGTCGGTAGACGCTGTAGGCCGTCAGTGGGTCGGGGAACAGGATCCGGTCGATCAATGGTTGCCGGGTCGGTCCGGCCGCGATCTGCGTGAACCCGTCGAGCAGCGTGGGGTCGCGGAACACCGGTCGGTCATCGACCAATTGGGGCCGGTCGTCGCTGATGCCGAGCGACCGTGCGAGGGCGAGCACGTCGACCCCGAATCCCGAGACGACGACCAGACGGTCGGCGTCCGGTTGGCCTCGATCGAACTGGATGGTGCTGACGCCGTCGTCGGCGACGCTCAACCGGGCGACCGTGCCGTCGATGTCGACATCGACGTCGCCGGTCGGCGTCTCGGTCGGTTCGCTCGAGCGGAAGGGGAGCAGGGTCACGGCGAACCAGCGCCCCACGGTCCGTTCGGTCCCCTCCGTGGCCCAGACCTCGCCCCAACCGGCCGGCCGTTGCGTGTCGTATCCGGGCCCGCTCTCGGTGAGCACCCAGACACCGGGGGCACCCTGCAGTCCGTAGGCGCCGTCGATGTCGGCCGCAGCCGGCGCAGCGCGCTGTGGGGATGTGGTGACCGGAGCAGGGTTCGTCGTGCCGGTGCCGCTCGGGCCGGTGCCGCTCGGGCCGGCGTCGGGTGGAGCCGCGATGGTCGACGCCGGTGCCGTCGAACGGTCGGCCTCGCCGGCTCCGGCCCACGGTCGAGCGACCAGTACCGCTGCGGCCAGGACGGCCACGACGATGGCGGCGGCGGCGATCATCGTGCCGCGCGAGCGAGGCGGGTCGTCGTCGAAGCCGTCGACGGAGTCGTCGAACCCGCAGAACTCGGCCGACGCCGACTCGCCGAAGGCGTGTTCGTCCGGGGCGAGGAACTCGATCGGAGCGTCCGGGCCGGTTCGCGCCATGGCGCTCAGTCTCGCGCGCTGGCGCACCGTTAGCACTCTCGGCTTCCGGTTGCTAACGGCCTCCTCGAGCGCGTAGCCTTGGCACTCGTGGTCGGCGAGTGCTAATCGCCGATCCGACGATCCAACTCACCGTGTATCAGCCAATGGAGGCCTGCACCATGTCACTCAAGCCGCTCGATGATCG
>JBDKIV010000204.1:0-3260 GCA_039796935.1 Actinomycetota bacterium
TATGCATCGTCGACGGGTGCGGACAAGCTCGAGATGCATCGTGATGCGATCCGCCCGGGCGAGCGGATCCTCATCATCGACGACGTGTTGGCCACCGGTGCGACCGCTGCGGCCACCTGCCGTCTCGTCGAGGCATTGAACGGGGTGGTCGCCGGTCTGGGGTTCCTCATCGAGATCGGCGGACTCGGCGGGCGCGAGCAGCTCGGCGATCGTGTGATCGAGAGCCTGCACCGGTACTGACCGTGGCAACCGTCGATCGTGTGCTTCCCTGGCGGCGGCATCACAACGCGCCGGCAGAAGAGCTGACCCCGCTGCTCACCGCCTATCGCAAGCGGCGACCGAAGGCGTCGGTGTCGTTGATCAACCGTGCCTACGAGACGGCCTGCGAGGCGCACCGGCACCAGGTGCGCTCGAGCGGCGAGAGCTACATCAATCATCCGTTGGCCGTGGCGCGCATCGTCGCCGACATCGGCCTCGACGAGGTGAGCCTGGCGGCAGCGCTCTTGCACGATGCGGTCGAGGACACCGAGATCAGCATCGCCGAGGTCGAACTCGGTTTCGGGGCCGACGTCGCCGCCATCGTCGACGGGGTCACCAAGCTCGAGCGGCTGCAGTTCGACTCGAAAGAAGCCCAGCAGGCCGCGACGATGCGGAAGATGCTGGTGGCGATGGCCAAGGACCTCCGTGTCCTGATCATCAAGCTGGCCGATCGTCTGCACAACATGCGGACGATCGCCGCCATGCCCGTCGACAAGCAGCGGCGCATCGCACAGGAGACCCTCGACATCTATGCGCCCCTGGCGCACCGCCTCGGCATCCAGGAGCTGCGTCAGCAGCTCGAAGACCTCGCCTTCGCGTCGCTCTATCCCAAGCGGTATGCCGAACTCGACCATCTCGTCACGTCACGAACACCCGAGCGCGATGTGTACGTGGCGAAGGCGATCGCCGAGGTCGGGAGCCGCTTGGCCGAGGTGGGCATCCAGGCCGAAGTGACGGGCCGCGGCAAGCACCTGTGGAGCATCTACGAGAAGATGGTCCAGAAGGGCAAGGAGTTCGACGAGATCTTCGACCTCGTCGCGGTTCGAGTCATCGTCGAGTCCGTGAAGGACTGCTATGCAGCGCTCGGGTCGATCCACGGTCGGTACAAGCCGGTCGTGGGCCGCTTCAAGGATTACATCGCGATGCCGAAGTTCAACCTGTACCAGAGCCTGCACACGACCGTGATCGGCCCGGGTGGCAAGGTCATCGAAGTACAGATCCGGACCCGCGAGATGCACCAGCGCGCCGAGTGGGGTGTTGCGGCGCACTGGGCCTACAAGGACGACAGCGTCGGTGGGGACATCGACTGGCTCAATCGGATCATCGACTGGCAGGCAGACGTTGCCGATCCAGCGGCCTTCATGGAGAACCTGAAGACCGATCTCGAACAGGACGAGGTCTTCGTGTTCACGCCCAAGGGCCGCGTGATCACCCTGCCGATCGGCGCGACCTGCGTCGACTTCGCGTACGCAGTGCACACCGAAGTGGGTCATGCCTGCATCGGTGCCAAGATCAACGGACGGCTCGTGGCGCTCGACCACAAGCTGCGCAGCGGCGACACGTGCGAGATCTTCACGTCGAAGCTCGAGTCGGCCGCTCCGTCGCGTGACTGGCTCCAGTTCGCCGAGTCGCCGAGGGCACGCAACAAGATCCGACAGTGGTTCTCGCGAGAGCGGCGCGTCGACATGGTCGAAGCCGGTCGGGACGAACTGACCAAGGAGTTTCGCCGCGAGGGTCTCCCGCTGTCGCGTGTGTGGAAGAGCGACGCGCTCGGTGCCGAGGTCGCGGCGGCGGGACACGCCGACCTCGACGGCCTGCTGGCGGCCGTCGGCGAGAGCCACGTGTCGGCCCGCGGCTTCGCCCAGCGGGTCGCGAAGGCGTATCAGGCCGGCGAGTCCGATCAGGTCTCGACGAGCGTGCTGCACCTTCGCTCGCATCGGCGGCCCACGCAGAGCCCCGGTGTCCATGTCGAGGGACTCGACGATGTCCTCGTTCGGCTCTCGCGCTGCTGTACCCCGGTTCCCGGCGACGAGATCATCGGGTTCGTCACGCGGGGGCGTGGCGTGTCGGTTCATCGAGCCGATTGCGCCAACGCCGAGAGCCTCATGAGCGAGCAGGCGAGCCGCCTCATCGAGGTCGAGTGGGATGGCGACCAGCGCGGCACGGTCTTTCGTGCCGGGGTCGAGGTCATCGCGTTCGACCGATCACGGTTGTTGCGTGACGTGGCCAACTCCCTCTCCGAGCAGCACGTCAACATCGTCGCCTGCTCGACCCACACCGGGAGCGACCGCGTGGCCAAGATGCGCTTCGAGTTCGAGCTTGCCGACCCGTCGCACCTCGAGACCGTGCTGCGGACGATCAAGGTGATCGACGGCGTGTACGACGCCTACCGCCTGGTGCCGGGCAAGGGCGACTGAGCCTCGCACCGCCCGGATGATCAAGTACCTCGGGTCGAAGCGCCGCCTCGTGCCGGTACTCGGCGACTTGCTGAGTGCATCGGGTGCGTCATCGGCGCTCGACGTCTTCACCGGGACGACGCGGGTGGCACAGGAGTTCAAGCGGCGCGGTGCGCACGTGACGACCTGTGATCTCGCCACCTACTCGGAGGTGCTTGCTCGATGCTTCGTCGAGACCGACGCGGCACGGGTCGACCGTCGCGAACTCGACGAAGCACTGATGTACCTGGCATCACTACCGGGACGACAGGGGTACTTCACCGAGACGTTCTGCGTGCAGTCGCGCTACTTCCAACCGTTCAACGGTGAACGGATCGACGCCATCCGCGACGCGATCGCAGACGAGTTCTCGGGATCTCCGCTCGAACCGCTGTTGCTGACGTCACTGCTGCTGGCCGCGGATCGTGTCGACTCGACGACCGGCGTGCAGATGGCATACCTGAAGCAGTGGTCCAAACGGTCGTACCTGCCCCTCGAGCTCCGGGCGCCCGAGCTGATCGAGGGGAGCGGTGCGGTGCATCGCGGTGATGCGACCGAGGTCGTCGGCAGGCTCGGATCGTTCGACCTGGCCTACCTCGACCCTCCCTACAACCAGCACCGCTACTTCACGAACTATCACATCTGGGAGACCCTCGTCAGGTGGGACCGGCCCGACCACTACGGCGTTGCCTGCAAGCGGGTGGACGCACGTGGGGATGGCCAACGCAGCGCATACAACTCGCGGTCGACGATGCCGGGGGCCCTGGCCGACCTCGTGTCACGGCT